>DASYFD010000314.1:0-78424 GCA_036498625.1 Xanthobacteraceae bacterium
GCTGCTCCCGCGCCGGAAACTCAGAAATTCGAAGCCGTCTTAGTGACAGGGGAATCCAAGCAAGTGGCGCGCGTCATGCACCCATTCGTGGACGGTCATGCCCCCAAGGGAGCTGGAGGCTCCCCCTTCGGCGCCCACGAAGTAGTAGGCCATAAGTGCAATCAAGCCGCCGAGGATCGCCCAAGGCAATATTTCCTTGACCGGAATGGCTACCGGCGCGGCGACTGCACTTTCATTGGCAACAGCAGACATTACTCGATCTCCCGGTCTTCTTCGTAACCCCGCAAGCAGTATCGCATCATTACCTAAGACCCAGATAGTGCTATTTTTCGACATCACGTTAGCATTTTTGGTACGCCAGGCACCCGGGCTTCCACCTGGCCGCACCCTCCAGCTCCAACTCACGGCGCGCATACGGCTTTGATTGAATTTACGTTTTGGTTATGGCCCCGATTTCCCGGTCCTGCCTGCCGTCACTGAGGGGTCGGATTGAATCGACCGCTGGGGATGCCATGAACCGCCGCTGGCCTGCCCGCAGACGTAGCAAAAAGGCAACCAGATGGTCCAAAACCAGCACTCCCTCGCCACCGCGAAATGCGACATAAATTCGAGCCGCGATGACAGGATCAGGGCATCCTGGAAGGGCTGATCGTCCCGATGATAGGTTTGGTCCATGGGCACCAGGGCGGCTGAGCTCAGCTGCAAACGAATTCGGCGGTCGGTGATCGGGCTCATCGTCAGCTACGCGTTTGCCATTCAAAGCTTGCTCGCCGGCTTCACCGGTCTGCCGGTACCCTCGATATCGGATGCGGGTCTGCCGGTTTTCGAGCTTTGTCTCAATGGCGCGGATCAGGTGCCGGGGTCGCCTGCCGGCCCGCCTGGCGACGTTTGCAGCCATTGCATATTGTGCATGGCCGGATCGCAGCATTTGCTGAGCCCGCCGCCACCCTATCGGATGCAGCAGCTCGGCATCGACGTAGGAAGCGTTTCCGCCCCAACCGATCATCGTCACCTGTTGTCCGTCAACAATTACTCAGTTGCGCAACCGCGAGCTCCTCCGCTCGGCGTGTGATGCAAGCGGCCGAGTGGCCGCAGCCGACGCAACATCGTTCTGGTCCCCGGAGGAAATCCAATGTCTTGTCTCATGTCGCACGCGCGTGTGCTCACGACGGCTATCGTTCCTGCATTGTCATCGCTGCTGCTCGGAATCGACGGCGCCTACGCCCATGCCCATCTCGAACGCGCGGAGCCGCGGGTCGAGAGCACCGTGACCCCTGCGCCCCATGAGGTGTCGCTTTGGTTCACCGAGGGACTTGAGATGGCGTTCAGCACGGTCGAGGTTCGCGACGCCGCGGGCGCCCGCGTGGACGAGGGCGAGGCTCAAGTCAGCGGCCGCACCATGCGGATCGGGTTGAAGGCCTTGCCGCCCGGGACGTACAAGGTCCTTTGGCACGCGTTGTCCGTCGATACCCACAAGACCGAGGGAACCTTCTCGTTCCGGGTGGGAAAATAACGCGAGCAGCAGGCGGTTGACGGGCGCGCATCCGCACGGGAGGAAAGCTTGAACGACCCCCTGATCCTGGTGCGCGCCATCCATTTCATCGCCACCATGGTGGCGGCAGGCGCCGTTTTCTTCGCCGCCTTCGTGGCCGAACCGGCTTTTCAGGACGCGAGTCCCGACGAGCGCCTCGTCGCCGCGTTTCGGCGTCGGCTGACGCGGATCGTCTGGATCAGCCTTGTCGTGGCCGTGGTCTCAGGCTTGGCGTGGCTCATCCTCACGACGCAGGAAATCAGCGATCGTCCATTGGCCGCGGTTTTCTCGGAAGGTGTCATCTGGACCGTGCTGGCGCGAACCGGATTTGGGCATGCTTGGCTGGTGCGACTCGTTCCGGCCGTACTGCTTGCGGCGATGCTGCTTCTGGGCCGGCTCGCCCGGCAAGACGACATGCATCGAATTGCAGCTGCCGCCCTTGCGGCCGCTTTGGCAGGCACGCTGGCTTGGGCCGGCCATGCGGTCGGGACGCCCGGCACCGAAGGCATTGTCCATCTGACGGCCGATGTCCTGCATCTCGTTGCGGCAGCGGCGTGGGTCGGTGGGCTCGCGCCGCTCGTCCTGTTGCTGCACGCGGCCCGCGGCGACCAGAGCGAGATGTTGCGGGAGGTCGCACAAAAGGCCGTCCTGCGATTTTCGACGCTCGGCGTTGCCAGCGTGGCGGCCCTCCTGGCGTCGGGCATCGTCAATACCTGGTTTCTCGCCGGATCCGTCCCGGCGCTTGCCGGCACCGGCTACGGGCGCCTCCTGCTGGTGAAGATCGCACTGTTCCTCGCGATGGTATCGATCGCCGCGGTCAACCGGTTCCGGCTGCGGCCCCGCCTGGTCAAGGGCGAGCCCATTGTCGCCATCGGTGCGCTGCGGCAGCTGGAGCGTAACAGCGCGCTCGAGGCGGGCGTGGGCGCGATCATCCTCGTGATCGTCGCCGTGCTCGGAACGATCCCTCCCGGCCTGCACGAGCAGCCGATCTGGCCGCTACCCTTCAGGATCAACGCGGGAGTGTTCGGGGAGCCGGACTTTTACGTGACGCTTGCCTTCGGCGCGGCGTGGATCGCCGCCGGTGTGGTCCTGCCACGATTCCGTTGGCCGGCAATCGCGATCGGCGCCGTTATCTACCTCCTGATGGCCTGGAGGTTGCCGACCGAGGAGGCCTATCCAACCACCTACTATGGATCGCCGACCGGATTCTCCGCGCAATCGATTGCGCAAGGGGAAGGCCTCTTTGCCGCGCATTGCGCTTCCTGCCACGGACAGCAGGCGCGCGGCGACGGGCCGGCCGGCGCAGCGCTCAAAACCAAGCCGTCCGACCTCATCGCCGATCATGTCTACGAGCACACCGACGGCGATCTTTTGTGGTGGATCACCCATGGCCTGGCATCCGGGATGCCGGCGTTCGGCGACCTGCTTCCGGAGCAGGCACGGTGGAATCTCATCGATTTCATTCGTGCGAATGCCGATGCCACGCGTTTCCGCGTGCTGAGCGCAGGGACCACCGCGGCATTCCCGGCGCCTGATTTTTCCGCCGGATGTCCGGACGGGTCGACGCTATCGATCGCTCGGCTTTCGCCCCAGATCGCGCATGTCGTGGTCGCCGGGGCGGGCTTGCAGGATTGGTTGCGTCGGGTCGCTGAGCGCGACATCGCCGACAAGCTCCGCACCGTGGTCATCGCATCCTCCCCGGAGGCCGCCAAGGATACGTCGCTGTGCGTGGCGCGCGAGACCGAAACGATCAGGACGTTCGCGCTCTATCGCGGCGCGGAACCCCTCGAGGGGACGGAATTCCTGATCGATGCCGCCGGCAACCTGCGATCGATGTGGCGTGCGGACGACACTGCCAACGGGGGCGATGCCATTCCGCTGGAGCGCCGTATCCAAGGCCTGCGCAGTGCTGCCCGCGTGCACAGACCATCCGGCATGCAGGGCCATACCCACACACACTGAGGCACTTCGGTGAATTTGCCGGCGCCGCAAAAGCTGCCGTCGGCTAAAGTCCCAACGCCAGACGCAATTCCGATTTGGCCGCAGCGAACTCACGCAGGAAAGCCGGGTCCTGCATCAGCGCCGCCGCAAGCGCGGTGGCGGCGAAGCGGCCGGCCTCCACATCGGTCGGGAAGTGAACGCCGAGTATCACGCGGTCATCGCCGAATTCCCGCCCGCGCGCAAACAGCGCCTCGGCTTTTTCCGGCACCATGGCGGCGAGCACGATCGCGGTCACAAATCCATTGGTCGAGCTGCCGCTCGGATAGGAGCTTCCGCCCGGCCGCTCGCCGACCGGATTGACGTCGGTGCTGACCTCGAATGGCCGCTGCCTGTTCCAGGCATTCTTTCCAGCCGAGAATGCCACCGCCGAATCGCCACGGATCTTGTCGAACAGCGCCGCTACCGCCGGCAGCCGTTGCGCATTGAAATTCGGGCCCAGCACATCCGCGAACCCGAAGGTGCCGGCAGTGGCGTCCGCGAGCGCGCGCTCCGCTTGCGCCGAAGTGCGGGCCTTCTGCACCGCAAGGACGTCCGCGAGGTCGCGTTTCTGTTGCGCGGAATCGGGCGCCGGAGCCGGTGCCAGCAGCTTGGTGAGATCAAGCCGATCGGGCGTGACAAAGGTCGCCTCGGCCGCGGCCGCCGGGGCGGCCAGCGCGAGCAGCAGGAGAACGGCGGTGGACCAAATCGATTTTCGCATGGCAGCTGACCCTAGGTTGCTATTCCTCAATTCAATCATCCAACACAAGATCGCAGCATCCCGCGTCGGAGTCAAAAGGTTGAAGAAACCGTCCCCGCCGGCCAAGTAAATCAAAGAGATGAAAGTGACGCAAAGCGTCGTAATTCAAACCGCCGGGATACTATCAAACATAAAGGCGGCTGACGAACCAGAGCACGCCAAGGCCGGCAAGCGTCGCCGCCCCCACATCGACCGCAACCGGCCGCGGCAAGGCGAAACGGAAACGCTGCAGCAAGACGACCCCGGCCAGGGCCGCCGCCACCACCATGACGTCGGCCAGGATTGCGCCGACATCGAATCCGACCAGCATCGGGGCGAGTTGCCGTCCCGGCACGTCCAGAACGGCGACATCGGCGGGCAGGCCGGAGCCGTCCAGCAGCGCGAACAACGCGGTCGGCAGCAGCCAAAACAAGGCGCGATCGACCAGCCGGTCGCAGATCGTGAGGTAGCAGCCGGCGAACACACCGGCCCCCGCCAGCAGCAGCCTCGACGACGCTTCGAGCGCCGGGACCGCGGCGGCCGCGACCAGCAGGGCGCCGCCAACCGCGAGAGCGACGATCTCCGAGCGGCCCGATATCGCGGCGACGATCTGGGCGGCCACCAGCGCGCTCATGAGCCCAATCAACGCGTCGACCAGATCCATTCTGGGCTCGATTATGCCGCTCAGCGCGATCGCAATCGAGAAACCGTAGCCGAGCGACAGGCCCGCCAGGATCAGCCCATAATCTCGCCGCAGGCGCACCATCAGCAACAGCCCGAGCACGAAGCTCAGCCGGTCGAGATTGCGCAGGACATGCCCCACGCCCATGCTCACATATTGCAGGATTCCGGAGTCGCCGAAGACGGCGCCGGCCGAGGCGGCGCTGATGCTCTCATAGCCCTCGCGGAATAGCCGCAGCACGAAGCCGCCGCCATTGACCTGCACGCGCGCGAAATCGACGTGATCCGGCACCAGGTCGTGCAGCACGGTGTTCTGCAGCACGATGCCGTCGGGTCTGGCGCACTGGAAGATCACCTCGAAGCGGTACAAGCCGGGAGTAAGCGAGAGCGTATTGATCAGGCCGGCTTCCTCGCCCTGGTCGACCGGCGGGCAGGCGGTACCGGCGGCGGTCACCGAGACATGGTCGATCACGTAATCCTTGACCACCTCGATGGTCGGCGACGGCAGGCCGGGCCCGACCAGACGGCGCGCCTCGCCGGTCCGCATCATGATGCGCAGATGCACCGTGCTGCCGAGCACATCCCAGACCGAATAGACGACGCTGCGGCTCTCGGCCAGCGCCGGCAGCGACGCTGCCAGCAGATAAAGCAGGGCGAGCGCGCAGGCGCGGATCATTCGCTCTGTCCCGGAGCCAGCAGGATTTGCGCGCTGCCGCGCAGGAATTTCAGATTTTCTTGCTGCACACGGCCGAGCTGGGCCTTGCGGAACGCCTCGTAGACCTGGTTGCGCGCCGCCTCGAACTCGGTGAAGCGGGGCGGCCGGCGACGTTCCATGACCAGAACGTGCACGCCGTCAGGGGTGGCCACCGGCTCCGATACCTCGCCGTCCCGCAACGCGCTCGCGACCTGGAACAGCTGCGGGCCCAGGCGCAGCTTGGCGATGAAATCGGACTGCTCCCCGCTTTCCAGAAGGCCGGAATCGACGAAGCCGAAGTGCTGCATCACGTAGTCCAAGGCGGCGCCGGAGCGCAGCTGATAGATCGCCTCCTCGGCGTCGGCTTCCGCCTGGGCCGTGCTCTGGTTGACGTTCTGGTAGCCGCCGACATGCAGCACGATGTCGCGCACCCGCATATCGCCGCCGGCCGCGTAGTCGGAACGGTGCGCGGTGTAGAACGCCCGCAGCTCGGCGTCGGTCGGTGCCTGCGCCAGCAGCGGGGCGCCGACCAGTGTGTTGACGCCGTCCACCAGAGCCGAGCGCGCCTCCACCTCGAGCTCCGGGAGATCGAGCGCCAGGCCGCGCTGCACCAGCAGCTCCTCGTCGATCATCTCCCGCAGCACCTGGCGCCGCTGCTCGACCGTCGCCTCGGCAAAGGTAACGCCGAGCTCCGATTCGACCTGCTTGACGAAGTCGCTCATCAGGATGGCGCGCTGATTGACCAGCGCGACATAGCCCGGCGGGACGGTGGTGACCGGTATCGGCGCCGCCCGGAACAGCCCGATCCCGGCGATCAGCAGGCCGAGGGCGGCGCCGAGCGCCGGCAGCACGAGCGTTCGATGCGGCCGCCGGCCGAGCGCGTCGAAGACGCGGGTGAGGCGGCGCGGACGCTCGCTGGTGTGCAGCTGTTGCATGCAACAATCTCCGAATCGAGGCGCGGCCGCGCGATCAGCGCCTCACGAGTGCGAAACCGAGTGGATATAGACGGCAAGCGCCCTGATCTGGACGAGGTCGAGCGGACCGAGCCAGGCCGGGCACATGCCATGACGACCAAAATAGAGCGAGCGGTACAACGACTGCGCATCGCCACCATAGCTCCAGACATTGGCGGTCAGGTCCGGCGCTCCGTAGTCCGAATTGCCGCGGGCGTCGTTGGCGTGGCAATCGAAGCATCGGCCCTTGCCGTTGAAAAGCTTGGCGCCTTCTGCCGCCGCCTCCGCGATATGGGGTTGCCGGCTGAGCTGCAGCACGAATTGCACGGCGTTGCGGATCTCGCCGTCGCTCAGCATGCCGCGCTGTCCGAATGCCGTCATGTCGCTGATGTCGTGCGACTTGGCGTGTCCGGAGCGGATGCCGAACAGGATGGTCCGCTCGATGTCGAAGACGCTGCCGTCGCCGTAGAGCCAGACCGAGTCGACGAGATTGGGCGTGCCGAGCGAGCGATTGCCTTTCATGTCGGCGCCATGGCAGCCGGCGCAATGCTTGGCAAAGAGCGGCCGGGCCTGCTCTGCGGCAAAACGCACCAGTGCGGGATCCTGGGTGACCTCGGTTGCCGGCGTCACCAGCAGAAGCGTCCCGAGCCGCTCCCGCCGCATCTGCTGATACGCCCAGAACGCCCCGACCAGAATGAGCACCGCGACGATTGCCGCCACACCCCGCCGTCCGCCTGGCTCCAACACGCGGTGCAGCGAAGATCGCATCGCTGGCGCACCGGAAGGCGCCGGTTCATTTATCATGGTGCCATAATCGGTCTTGTCCACTGGCACAACATGCCTCTAAATGCCGGTATCACCCCCCCGCTTGGGGGGTATGTTATTATGGAACTGAGCCGGGATCACTAAATGGACAAGTCGGAATCGGTCAAGGGGCTCCTGCCGGCCGCGGCATCAAGTCGGCCGCACCGCTTCCTGCGTCGTCTCATCTGGCTTTATGGCGCCTTCGCGGTCGCGACAGGCGTGTTCCTGTCTGTCCCGTTTTGGCCCGTCTCCGTTGTCCTGCCGGCTAAGACCCTCGCCAGCGAAGCCATCCTGGGCGGCCTCGGCGCGATGGTGATGTGTGCCCTCCTCCTGGCGCTGACCGGGCTCGTCGCCACATTTGCATTGACGGCGGCGCGGCAGCCGCGGCTGCTGGCGACGGAAGCGCCGGCCGGTTGGTGGTCGATGCGCCGCGGTCCCGGCTTCGCGGCCCGAACCGGACAAGGCGTGATCGTGCCGCTCGGCGCGGCGCTCATCTATGCGGCCTCCTGGCTGCTCTGGCCGATCACCGACAGCCTGACGCAAGCGGCCGCCGACGCCAACTTCCTGGCGGCGTTCGCATTCGCCGTCGCGTTTGTCTCGCTGGTCGCCGAGCGCATGATGCATGCGTTTCCGGAGCCGCAACTGCCGGAGGCGCCATCGCTACGCCGGCTTCTGCTGCTGACCACAGTGGTCCTCGCCGCCGCAGGCTGCGTCGAGGTCGGGCGCGGAGCCGGACTGACATGGATCGCATGGGCGGCCGTCGCGCTGATTTGCTTGATTGTCCTGGTTGCGACCGAGCTCGCATTGCGGGCGCTGGCACGCCTGTTCCTGCCGGCGCCGTTGCCGGCCGCGGCGCGGGCCGTGAGCGACAGCGTCGTCGCGACCGTGCTGACCGGCGGTCCGCGCGCACCCAGCGTGCTGATCCGTACGCATCTCGGACTGGATTTCGCCCGCAGCTGGGCCCTCTCCTATTTGAGCGCGGCCGTCTTGCCGGCCGTGCTCGCCACCACGCTGCTCTGCTGGGGGCTGAGCGGCTTGAAGCTGGTCGACCTCGGCGAGCGCGGCGTCTATGAGCGGCTGGGCGCGCCGGTTGCCGTGCTCGGGCCCGGGCTGCATCTGCTGCTGCCCTGGCCGCTCGGCCGGCTGCGGCCGGTGGAATACGACAAGATCCATGCCGTCGCGGTCGGCGTCGACAAGTCCGGAGCGGCGGATGATGACGAGCAGATCGACGCCGAGGCGACGCCTCCGGCGAGCATGAATCATCTTTGGGAAACCGCCCAGCCGACCGAAGCCCAATATCTGGTGGCGAGCCAGAGCGGCAGCCAGCAGGGCTTCCAGGTGGTGAGCGCGGAAATCCGCGTGCTTTATCGGACCGGGCTGACCGACCAGGATGCCAAGCAGGCTGTCTATGGCGCCGTCGATCAGGAAGCGCTGGTCAGGGAAGCCGCCAGCCGGCTTCTGGTCCGCTATTTCAATTCGCGCACCCTCGATGCGGTGCTCGGCGCTCGGCGCGAAACGCTGGCGGACGAATTGCGATCGGCGCTCGCCCGCGATGTCGCCGCCCGCAATGCCGGCATCGAGATCGTCGCGGTAACCATCGAGGCAATCCACCCGCCGCTCGGGGCTGCGGCCGCCTACCATGCGGTTCAGGCGGCCGAGATCAAGGCCCAGGTCAGCGTCTCCGACGAGACCGGCCGCGCCAGGCGCATGGCAGGCGTCGCACAGCAGGAGTCCCGACAGCTGATTGATGGCGCGCAGGCGACCGCCACCGAAGCCGTTCAGAACGCGACCGGCGAGGCCTACCGCTTCTCCATGGATCGACGCGCCTACAAGGAAGGCCCGGCGTTTCTGCTGGAGCGATCCTACAGCACCCTGGTCGGCGCCCTGAAGCAAACCCCGCTCACCATCATCGATCACCGCCTCTCATCGGCGCAGAGCCCGGTCATCGATCTTCGGTCGACCGGCGCCGCCATAGTGCCGCCGGCTCCGGCCACCCCGCCCGCAGGCGCCGCACCGGGCGCTCCGGCGGCCAACGCTCCCGCGGCACGGCCTGCGGGCCGCGCTCCATCTGCCAGCGGTGCCCCATCCTTGACTCCGCAAATCGAGGATGCGAACTGATTCCAACAACTTCTTAACCTGGTACCAAGCCTATGTTCAGTCACAGTCACGGCCCCAAGCATCATCCGGAAGATCACGATGATCACGACCATGATCACGACCACGATCATGATCATGACGACGATCACGATCATCAATTCGGAGCGCGCTTCGGCCTGGGGGTGCGGACCGCGTTTGCGACCCTGATTCTGGCGGCGGCCGTGGTCGCGGCCTGCATCGTCATGATTCCGGCAGGAGAAGGCGGCGTCATCACCCGCTTCGGGGATCCGAGCCGTGTGCTGACCGAGCCGGGGCTCGCCTGGAAATGGCCGGTGCCGTTCGAGACGACGATCCCGATCGATTTGCGCCTGCGCACCACGTCCACCGGCCTCCAGGATGTCGGAACCCGGGATGGCTTGCGCGTTCTGGTGCAGGCCTACGTGGCTTGGCAGGTATCCAGCGATCCGGATCGCATCCGCCAGTTCCTGCGATCCGTGCGCAACCAGCCGGATGAGGCGGCGCGGCAGATTCGCAGCTTCGTGAGCGCCGCGCTGCACGTCACCGCGAGCAATTTCGGGCTCGCAGACCTCGTCAACAGCGACGAAAGCAAGGTCCGCCTCGATGCCTTCGAGGAGCAGCTGCGCGACCAGGTGGCGGCGCGCTTGCTGCAGGTTTACGGCATCGAGATTCGCGACGTCGGGATCGAGCGGCTGACCTTGCCGAACGAGACGCTGGCGGCGACGGTCGATCGCATGCGCGCCGAGCGGGAAACGGTGGCAGCCGAGCGCACCGCGGAAGGGCTGCGGCGCGCTGCCGAAATCCGCGCCGATGCCGACCGCGACGGCCGCGAGGTCGTCGCCAAGGCGCGCGAGAAGGCGGCCGAGACGGAAGCCAATGCCGAGCAGCAGGCGGCGCACATCTATGCGGATGCGTATCGCGGCGATCCCGACCTTTACACGATGCTGCGCTCGCTCGAATCGATCAACAAGATGGTCGGCCGCAATACCAGCATCCTGTTGCGGACCGACGCCGCTCCCTTCCGGGTGCTGGTCGACGGCCCTACCAGCTCGCTGCCGGGAACGGTCCCGCCGGCCGCCCAGATCCCGGCATTGCCGGGAGCGCTCTCCCCGGCCGCCCAGGCCCCGGCCCCGCAATGACGAACGCGGCCTTCGACGATCTCCGGCCGGTGGCGACCGAGGCGCAGGTCGGTCCTCCACCCGTGCCTCCGCCCGGACCGATCGCGCAATCCGTGGCGATCGGATTTCGCGCCGTCTATATCGCGACCTTGCTGATGTGCCTGGTCTGGCTCGCCAGCAACGTCCGGCAGATTCCGCCTGACAGCCAGGCCGTGGTGCTGCGCTTCGGCAGCATCGTGCGGACACAGGAAGCGGGGCTGCTGCTGGGCTGGCCGCGACCGATCGAGCAGGTCTATCTGCTGCCGGGCGTGGATCGGCTGTTGAGCCAAACCGTCGCCGCGCTGCCGACGGTCGCCACCGGTGCCGCCCAGCCGACCCCCGAAGAAGCATCGACCAATGCCGACACCTACCTGACCGGCGACGGCGGCGTGGTGCTGCTCGACGCAACGCTGATCTATCGCATCACCGATCCGCAATCCTATATCCTGGCCGAGCGGCATGTAGCGCCGGCGCTCAACCGCGTATTCCATGCTACCGCCGTCAAGGTCACGGCGCGCCGCGGCCTCAACGATTTCCTGGTCGCGCGGCC
The DNA here is from genome assembly GCA_036498625.1 of Xanthobacteraceae bacterium. GTDB lineage: Bacteria > Pseudomonadota > Alphaproteobacteria > Rhizobiales > Xanthobacteraceae > VAZQ01. The sequence continues at coordinate 11,202 of DASYFD010000314.1, forward strand.
GAATGCCGAAGGAGCCGATGCCGGCCAGTCCGCCAGCCCGATGAGCGCGGCGCTGCGCGATGAGCTGATCAAGGGCGTGAGCGCGCGATTGCAGACCATGAGCGCCGCCGGGAGCCCGTTGGGCATCGAGGTCGACCGCATCGATTTGACGGCCCGGCTGCCGCCGGTCGCCAAGGTGGCGTTCGACTCGGTGCTGACGGCGACGCAAGCGGCCGACCAGAACGTCGCAACCGCGCGCACCCAGGCGGAGCGGCGGCGGCAAGGGGCGGAGCGCGAGCGCGACCGGCTGCTGAGTTCCGCGCAGGCCACCGCCACCGAGCACATTACCACCGCCCGCGTCGATACCGCATCGATCCGGGCACTCGAGAACGAGCTGCGCGCGGTCGAGAACGAGGGCACGTCGCAGACCCGCGACAGCCTGCTGCAGCGGGTCTACCGTGACCGTGTGGCCGGCATCATCGGCCGGATCGGCACCATGTCCTTGGTCGATCCGCAGAGCGGCGCACGCTTCGTCATGCCAGGGAGGCAGTAATGGCCGTTACCACAGAAATCATGCCTTCTGGGTCCGCATCCTCAACGGGGCGGCCCTTGCTCGATCGCGCCGAGCGCATCGTGCTGGCGCTGCGGCTGACGATCGCGCTCGCGGCGCTGTGCCTGCTCATGGTGGCGAGCGGAATGTACTTCCTGGTGCCCTCGGAGCGGGGCGTCGCGGATCTGATCGCCGGCGCCGCCGCCGCGCTGGTGGCGATCCCGGTGCTGACCGCGGCCTGGGACAGCCTGCGCCATCCGAGCCTGCACGGCATCACCGACCGCCTCATCGCGCTCGCGCTGGTGGCCGCCTGGGCCACCGGCGATCTGATGACGGCCGCCTTGCTGCCGATCGTCATGACCATCGGCCATGTGCTCGAGGAGCGCAGCATGCTGGGGTCGAACGAAGCGGTGCGCGCCTTGACCCAGCTGACCCAGAACGACGCCCGCCGCTTGCTGCCCGACGGCGAGGCCGAGCTGGTGCCGACCGCCCAGCTGCGGGTGGGAGACGTGATCGAGATCCGTGCCGGCGAGCGCGTGCCGGCCGACGGCTTCGTGCGCCGCGGCGCCTCCAGCCTCGATCTGGCCTCGCTCACCGGCGAGTCGGTTCCGGTCGAGATCGCGGAAGGCGACGTCACGCTTGCCGGCGCAATGAATATCGACGGGCTGCTGCAGATCGAGCTCACCCGGGTCGGCCGCGACACCACGCTCGGCCGCATCATCACCCTGATGCGCGAGGCCGAGAATGCCAAGCCGCCAGTGACCCGCCTGCTCGACCGCTATGCCGGGCAATACATGGCGCTGGTGCTGCTGGTCGCCGCCGGCGTGTGGTTCGTCACCGGCAACGTGCCGGCAATGCTGGCGGTGCTGGTGGCATCCTGCCCGTGCGCCCTGGTGCTGGCCGCTCCGGCGACCGCCATCGCGGCGATTGCGGTCGCGGCCCGGCACGGCATCCTGATCAAGGGCTCGGGCTTCCTCGAGCAACTCGCCGACGTCACCTCCGTGGTGTTCGACAAGACCGGCACGATCACGACCGGAAACCTGCACCTGGCGGAGGTGCGGCCGGTCGGCGGCAACGACCCCAACATGGTGCGCCGGCTCGCCGCCAGTCTCGGCGCCGCCAGCAATCACCCGCTCAGCCGGGCGGCCGCCGGTGCCCTGCCGGAGGCCGAGCGGCTGCCGCTGGATTCCTCGCGCGAATTCGGCGGCTTCGGCGTGACCGCATCCTATGAAGGAGACCCGGTCGCGCTCGGACGCGCAGACTTGTTTGCCCGCCTCGACATTCCGGCCCCGCCGCCGCCCGAGCACGACGGCCCGATCGCGGGCGTGAGCCGCGGCAAGGTTTTTCTCGGCTGGCTGCTGTTCGTCGATCAGATCCGGCCCGGCGCCGACGCGGCGTTGCGCGATCTCAAGGCACTCGGGGTCGAGCGCATGCTGCTGCTGACCGGCGACCGCACCGACGTCGCCCGCCACGTGGCCAACGAGGTCGGCATTGACGAGGTCTGCGCCGAGATGCTGCCCGAGCAGAAGATGGATCGGGTGATGGCGGAGATCAAAGCCGGCCACCGGCCGATGGTCGTGGGAGACGGCATCAACGATTCGCTCGCCCTGCGCGCCGGCGCCGTCGGTGTCGCGATGGGGGCGCAAGGGGCCGATGTCGCGCTCGCTTCCGCCGACCTCGCGCTGATCACCAACGATCTGCGCCGGCTCGGCACCTGCATCCGGCTCAGTCGCCGCTGCCGGAGCACGATCTCGGTCAACGTCGCGATCGGGCTCGGGTTCACGTTCGTCCTGACCGCGCTCGCCGCCGGCGGCGTTCTCGGCGTCGAGGCGCCGATCATCGCCGCGCTCCTGCACAATCTCAGCACGTTCCTCGGCCTCGGCAATGCCGGCCGCCTGCTGCTGTTCGACGAAACGCAGGCCGCGGCGGCGTAGCTGTCGCGGGAAGAGCTCCCTCCGCCTGGTCGAGGCTGCGGCGAAGGACGCATGCACCTATATGCAGGTAACGACCCGGAACCCCGGGGCGTCGCTGCATCGGAGCATCGACCTTGTCCGCCGACGACCAACCACACCCGCATGACCGCGACAGCGATCATGCGCGCACGCACACCCACGGGCATCACGAGCGCGGCTCGGAGACGACCGACGAGCGCCGCCTCGGCTTCGCTTTCGTCATCATCTTCCTGTTCATGCTCGTCGAGGCCTTCGGGGGCGTGATCGCCGGATCGCTGGCGCTGCTCGCCGATGCCGGGCACATGGCATCGGACGCGGCAGCGCTCGGGATGAGCTGGGCGGCGCTGCGGATCGGCCGGCGTCCGGCCGACGCGGCGCGCACCTACGGCTACCGGCGCATCGAGGTGCTGGTGGCTTACAGCAACGGCTGCACCTTGTTCCTGGTCGCCGGCTGGATCGTCTTCGAGGCGATCCGGCGCTTTGCGACGCCGGTGCCCGTCCTGGGCGGCACGATGCTCGTGGTGGCGATCGCCGGCCTCTTCGCCAATGCGCTTGCCCTCTTCCTCCTGCACGGCGGCAACCGTGACAGCCTCAATTTGCGCAGCGCCTGGCTGCATGTGCTGGGCGACCTTCTGGGTTTTGTGGTCGCCATTATTGCCGCAGGCATCATCCTGCGGACCGGCTGGTCGCCGATCGATCCGATCCTGTCGGTTCTCATCGCGCTCCTGATCCTCAAGAGCGCCGCCTCGATCGTGAAGGCCTCGGCGCACATCCTGCTCGAGGGAACCCCCGCGGGCCTCGATCTCGAGGCGTTGCGGCGCGATCTGGCGGCGGCGGTGCCGGGGGTAGCCGAGGTGCACCATGTGCATGCCTGGTCGCTCACCTCCGAGCAAATCATGATCACGCTGCATGTGCGCTGCCGGCCGGATGCCGATCCGACATCGGTCATTCGCGCCATCAACGAGCGATTGAAGGCCCGCTACCGGATCGATCATTCGACCATTCAGATCGAGGCGGAGGATTGTGCGGACGGGCACCACCGGTAGCTCCGCATGGACGCCGCATGCTCTTGTTCGGCGCCTATCCGCCGACCGACTCCGCGAAGACATGCGCGGCACCGACCACCGCGATCCTCACAATCGCTCCGACCGGCGGCACTTCATTCGACGGTCTGCGCAGCTGGAGCGGTGCATTCGAGCGGTCATCGATGCCCTGGCGAGCCGTATCCGCATCGCCGCGCAGCTGCACCGACAACGTGCAGACCGCTCCGCCGAATTCCGCATCGACGACCTCGCCGAAGCGCATGTCGGGGTTGGACGCCTTCGCTCGCTCGTCGGGCAGGACCTGGACAAGCGACACCTGCTCGGGCCGCAGCATGATCTGCGCCCGCCCGCGGCGGTGACGGTCGCCGACCGCGACACGTCCGAGCGCGCATTGCGCCCAGCCGTCGGCCAGCACGGCCTGCATCACGATGGCCTCGCCCAGGAACTCCGCGATCGTTCGGTCTCGCGGCGCGAGGTAAAGCGCGCGCGGCGCCCCCACCTGCAGCAACCTTCCCTCGCGCATGACCGCCACTTGGTCCGCAAAGGACAGAGCCTCGGGCTGATCGTGGGTGACCAGTATGGTGGTGATGCCGGCCCCCCTCAGCAAACGCGCGACCGCCTTGCGGGTGGTGTCCCGCAATCCGGTGTCGAGCGCCGAGAACGGCTCGTCCAGCAGCATCAGCTCCGGTTTCCGGGCGAGTGCACGGGCGAGCGCCACCCGTTGCTGCTGGCCGCCGGAGAGTTCGTCGGGCTTTCGCCGCAGCAAAGCGGCATCGAGCTCGACCATGTCGAGCAATTCGGCAATGCGCTCGGCGCGGCGCGGCTCGTTGCGGGGCAGACCAAAGCCGACATTGTCACCCACGCTCAGATGCGGAAACAAGGCGCCGTCCTGCACCACGAATCCGATGCGGCGATGATGCGCGGGCATTGCGACGGGGCCATCGGACAGCACGCGGCCGCCCAGGGTGACGCGGCCCGCATCGGGTGCCTCGAACCCGGCAATGATGCGCAGCAGCGTAGTCTTGCCGCAGCCGGATGGTCCCACGATCGCGGTCCGGCTGCCGGCGGGCACACTGAGGTCGATCCCGTCGAGCGCCACCAGCTTCCCGTAGCTCTTTCGGACCGATTGCAATTCCAGAAAGCTCATCGGCCGGCCGCCCGTCTCGATTGAACATAGAGCAGCCAGGTCAGCGGCAACGAGATCAGCACCATGATCAGCGCGTAGGGCGCGGCCGCCGCATAGTCGATTTCGCCGCTAAAGGACCAGAACGCGGTCGCCAGCGTCTGGGTGCCATTGGGTGCCAGCATTTGTGTGGCGGTGAGCTCGTTGGCAATGCCGAGCGCAACCAGCGCCATGCTGGCGCCCGCCCCGGGCGCCGCCAGGGGCATGGTAACGGACCACAGCGCCTGCGCCGGAGAGCGCCCGAGCGAGCATGCGGCCTGCTCGAGCTCGACCGGAGCCTGCGCGATACTGGCGCGCAGGCTGATCAGGGCGCGCGGCAGGAACATCAGCACATAGGCGATGAGAATGGTCACGATCGTCTGATAGATCGGGTACGCCACCCGCACCGTGATGGTGACCAGCGCCAGCGCCACCACGACGCCCGGCAAGGAGCCGACGATGTAGTTGCCGGCTTCCAGCACCCGCTGCAGACGCCCCGGCGCGCGGATCGAGAGCCAGGCCATCGGGATGGCGGCGACGGTGGTCGTCAACGCTCCGAGAACGGCGAGCCCCACGGTCTGGCCGAGCGCCGGCCCGATCTCCTGCAACCGCCAGACACCGACGCCTCCCGCCGTCAGCCAGCGTGTCAGGGTAACGATGGGCACCCCCAATGCCAGCATCGTGGTGGCGATCGGCAGCAGGAGATAAAGCGCGGTGCGCCGATCGACGCGGCGGCGACGCGGCTCGCGCGCGGCACCGGCACCGACGCGCGCATAGCGCTCGTTGCCGCGAACCAGCACCTCCAGCCCCAACAGCGCGAAACAGCAGGCCACCAGCACCCCGGCGAGCATGTTGGCGGCGGGTCCATTGTAGGTGGATTGGAACTGATCGACGATGGCGGTCGTGAACGTATCGAAGCGGATCATCCCGTATAGGCCATATTCGGCCAGCAGGTGCAAACCGATCAGCAGCGAGCCGCCGCAGATGGCGAGCCGCAGCTGCGGCAGCACGACCCGCAGGAACACACGCCAGGGCGCGAGCCCGAGCGAGGCGGCGCAATCCTCAAAGGCAGGGTCGAGCCGCCGCAGCGATGCGGCGATGGGCAGGTAGAGAAACGGAAAATAGGCCAGCACCGAGACCATGATGCCGGCGAACAGGCCGTGCAGGCTGGGAACGAGGCTCACCCAGGCATAGCCGTGCACGAATGCCGGAACCGCCAGCGGCGCGGTGGCGAGCCAGGCCCAGAGTCGGCCGCCGGGAAGATCGACGCGCTCGGTCAACCATGCCAGCGCCACGCCGAGCATGGTGCACAACGGCACCGTGAGGATCACCAGCAGGGCCGTATTGATGAGCAATTCGCCGACACGCGGCCGGAAGATCAGCGCCGAGACCGTTGCCCATCCGCTCTGGATGCCCTCCCAGATCACGAAAGCGAGCGGCAGCAGGGCCGCCAGCGTGACCAGGATCGCGGCACCGGTCATCCACAGCATGGAGGGCCGGCCGAGCCATCCGAATCCGACCAGGAAGCTCCCCAGCAGGTCCGGCCGCTTGAGCACGGCCCCGGATGCGCCGGTCGATGCGGAGGTGCGACCTGCGTTCATGCGGATTGGACGTGACGGAGCAAGGCAGTCATGGGGTGTCCCGGAGAAGGCGAGCCTCCCCGGTATACACCACGGATTTGCGCGCCAAAGGAATTTACAGAAGGCCCGCGGCGGTCATCAGGTCGCTCACCTTCTTGCTGCTGAGCTTGGAGGGCTCAACCTTGGGCGCGTGCAGATCGGCCAGCGGCACCAGCTTGGGATTGGACTGGGCACCGATCCCGACCGCGTATTCGTAGGAATCGCCGGTCCGCAGCACCGTCTGGCCCTTCTCGCCGCCGATCCATCGCAGGAACGCCTGCGCCTCCGAAGGATGCTTGCTGGTCGCCAGCACGCCACCGCCCGAGAGGCTGACGAACGCGCCCGGATCCTCGTTGCGGAAGTAATGCAGCGCCGTATTGTTGCTGTTCTCCCCGGTCTTGGCCTGATCGCCGAAGTAATAGTAGTGATAGATCACGGCGCCCTCGATCTCGCCCGCGTTGACGGCTTTGAGCGCCGCGCCGTTGCCCCGGTAGGCGACCACGTTCTGCTTCATGGCCTTGAGCCAGGCCGCGGTCGCCGCCTCGCCCTTGAGCTCGAGCATGGCGCCGACGATGGCCTGGAAGTCCGCGCCCGCGGGGGAAGCGGCCCAACGTCCCTTCCAGCTCGGATCGGCAAGATCCATAAGCGACTTGGGCAGCTGCGCCGGTGTCAGCTTGCTCTTGTTGTAGGCAAAGACCGTCGTGCGCGCGGCGACGCCCACCCAGCGGCCATCGCCGGACCTGAAATTATCCGGCACCTGGGACAGAACATCCTTGCCCAGCGGCGCGAACAGGCCGGCCGCATCGACCAGAGCCATGGCGGGCGAATTTTCCGTCAGGAATACGTCGGCAGGTGACGCGGCGCCTTCCTGCACGATCTGATTGCCGAGCTCGGTGTCGCCACCGTTGCGCAGGATAACCTTGACGCCACTGTCACGGCTGAAGCCATCGGCCCACGCCTGGGTCAGGTTTGCGTGCTGCGCATTGTACACCAGGATGCTGGCGCCGGCGGTGGCGGGCGGCGTTTGTGCGAACGCGGACGCCGGAGCCACGAGCAAAGCGGCAGCGAGCAACAGGCGCGCGACCGAGGGACGGGAGAGTTGCATGGAGACCTCCGCTGGATGTCCCACTCTACTGCTCGCCACCTTCCATCCTGTCAACAGTAAACTGAAACAATAGAATGGCTCTAATCTGGGAATACTTAGTTTAGAACCATGCAAATGTAGTAAGTCTCATGCGTTCTGGAGATATCTTGAGTTGCCCGGCCCCAATATCTAGATTTACCATGTAGAGCGAAGTGAAATGATGGAGCGCGCGCCGCGTGCCCGCCATCCCAAAGAGGCGAGATGTCGCATGAGGATTTCGCGCTGGTGGCTCGCGCTCCTGCTTCCGATCGGCATCGCCGGCGCGTGGTTCGCGCTGAAGCCGCGGGGCCCGGAACCGCAGGCAGCCCTGACGACGCACAGCGGGGAGATATTCGGCGATGCGGACAGCCCGGTCGGCGGGAATCCCGAAGGCGACGTCACGCTGGTCGAATTTTTCGACTACAATTGCCCGTATTGCCGGCAGACGAGCCCTCTCATCGCGCAGGCCGAGACAGCCGATCCGCGGCTGCGCGTGGTGTACAAGGAATTTCCCGTTCTTGGGCCAGGCTCGACGTTCGCCGCCAAGGCGGCGCTCGCAGCCCACAAGCAGGAGAAATTCCTCGCCTTCCACCAGGCGCTCTATCAAATTCGCGGACCGGTCGACGAAAGCAGGACGCTGAGCGCCGCCGCGGCTGCGGGTCTCGACGTAACGCGCCTCAAATCCGACATGCAGGATCCGGCGATCGAGGCCATGGTGAGCAAAAACCTGGCGCTCGCCCGCCTGCTCGGCATCAACGATACGCCGGGCTTCGTCATCGGCCGCCAAATCCTCGTCGGCTTCACTCCATTGAATGCGCTGCAAGCCGCCATTCGCGGCGCGCGGGGCGGCTGATCATATCGGCCTGCTACTTCCGTGGCGGCGCGAACCCGCTCAGATCCGGCGGTGGCTGATCCTTATAGGCCGGCATCAGCTTGCCATCCGCCGTGTTGATGACGTAGGACTCATTACCGATCTTTTTCCAGCTGTTGTCCTCCGGACAGGTCTCCGGCAACCACTTCGGGCGCGGATCCTGCTTGCGGACGGCCTTCTGAATCTTGCCCCAGGGCCGTGTCAGAGCGTGGTCCAGCACCGTGATGTCGTCATAGAGCGTGTTGCGGTTGGTCTTGTCGAGATAAAACCGCTCCTTGATGATGGTCTGGTTGTCCTCGTGGAAGGGAACGCCTGAAACTTCGTAGGCACGCGGACCCCGCAGGAATCGGGTCTCGACTTGGAGCGCGCTATACTTGCCCTCGCCGGTCTCGTCGACCCACCTACCGATCGAGTAGCCTGCGAGCGTTCGCTCGGGATCCGCGGGCCAATCGCGGCCGTCGGTATAGATCCGCCGATACATGTCGTTGTTGTGGCTCGTCAGGAGGTAGGTTGTCTCCGGCGTGATGATGATCTCCATGGGATTGTACATGTTCATCATGGCCGGCATGCCTTCCGGCACGCAGAAGGTCGACGGCCAATTGCCTGGCTTGCCGGCGCGTTGGGCGGCCTTGCTGGCGTCGTATATCTGTTGGTATTCGGGCGTCAGCGGCGCCGGGCCGCCAATCTGCCAGTTATTCGGCGGGCCGGTGCGGTCCCATTGGCCTCTGAACTCGGGATATTTGCTGAAATCGACCACCTGCGCGAGCGCCGATGGGGCCGGCACTCCGACCGCCAGCGCAAACGCACAAATCCAGACGGGGTAACGCATGGCATTCTCCTAGGTTCGTCGAACAGGCGACGACGCAGCGCGGTCAATTCTGCCGATTTCGAGTTGGCACGCCAGCGCAAAATTTCGAACGCCGGCGTAGCACTAAGGCCACGTTCGCCTTGCCGAACCGCCATCCAAAGAAATGACGGCTGGGGTAGAGGCAACGCATGTCCCCCTTTTCAGATTGGTGGCTTGATTGGGTAATCTGAATCATTAGACTTTGCCACGGCGCTTTCCAACGGCGGTTCCCAACCCGCAGGGCCAAGTCGATGAGCCCGATCCTACCCCGAGCCAATCGCGGCAAGGCGCATGTTGCCGGCCTCGAGGCGGCACAGGCTGCGGCGAGCCAAAGGTGACAAAGTCTTTGTGGCGCCTGACGGTCGCAATTCATCGCTACCTCGGTATCGCTGTCGGCTTGCTAATGTTGATGTGGTTCGCGTCCGGCGCCGTCATGATGTATGTCGGCTTTCCCCGTTTTCCGGAGCAGGCGCGCCTGAGGGCACTCTCGCCGATTGCATGGCAAGCATGCTGTCATCTTCCCGATGGGCTTTTTAACGACAATGAACGGTTCGCGAGCGTTCAGCTCGAGAACCTGCCTGATACGCCGGTGTTGCGGCTGCGCCGCACGCTGCTGCCCGACATTCTTGTCGACCTGGCGCAGGGCGGCATCAAGCAGATTGATGATGCGGCGGCGCTCGCAATCGCAGCGGATGCGCCTCTGCGCCTGTTCGGAGTTCAGGCCAGGGTGATCGATACTGAGACGATCAAGAGCGATCAATGGACCGTTGGCCGATATCAAGCCGACCGCCCGTTGTACCGGTTCGCGTTCGACGATCCGGAGCGTTCAACCATCTATATATCGAGTACGTCCGGGCAAATTCTGCTTTGGACGACGGCAAGGCAACGATTTTGGAATTGGCTGGGTGCGATTCCGCACTGGATTTATCCGTTGGCGCTGCGCGCCAATACCCAACTGTGGAGCCAAATCGTCATCTGGGCATCGATCCTCGGCACCTTCCTGACTTCCGTCGGGCTCTATCTTGGCATCGCCCAGTTCAAGCGCGGCAAGGACCATAGAGTGTCGCCCTACCGGGGGCTGCTCTACTGGCATCATCTGGCTGGTTTGATTTTCGGCATCTTGACGCTCACGTTCGTCGTGAGCGGACTGCTTTCGATGAACCCGTGGGGCTTCCTCGGCAGCCGGCGGGGCAGCGAGCAGGTCCGGCTCGAGGGCGCCGCGCCCCGATGGGCTGAGATCAAGACTTCGCTCGACGCCATCAGCGCCGGCTCGGTGCCGGCCGTGAGCCTGGTCACCGCTCCTTATGCGGGCAGATTGCATTGGCTGGCGACCGACCCAGCCGGCGTCGTCAGCCGGCTTGATGCGGCTGGCCGTATGGCGCCGCTGTCCGAGGGCGATCTCGTCGAGGCGGCGCGCAGGCTGGCAGGGGAAAACGGCATTGCGGCGCAAAGCATCATAAACGAAGAGGATGCCTATTATTTCGATCGTCACGATGAGTTTGTGCTGCCGGTTTATCGCGTGATTCTCAACGACGCCGGCGGCACGCGATATTATCTTGACGCGATCTCCGGCGCGCTGCTCCAACGGACTGACGTCAACAGCCGCTGGCACCGGTGGCTGTTTGGCGGTCTGCACCGTCTCGATTTCGCCGCATGGCTGCGGGCCCGACCGGCATGGGACATCATTCTCCTTACCCTGCTGCTGGGAGGCATCGGCCTGAGCGCGACCGGCGTCTACCTGGCGGTTCGCCGCGTCCGCGATGACATCGGAGCTTTGTTCGGCCGATCGAGACGATAATCCGGTGTCCCGGGTATCGACAGAAGTGCCGCGCTCCCGACGGTATCGAGCCTCGTGAGGGCGCAACCCAATCAGCCGCGGTCAGTACGATTGATCTTCGGTTTTGCCTTCCAGCGCAGACCCCACGCGTATCAAATAAGCTACAAGGGCGTCGGAAGATAGAGCTTCAAATCAAAGCAGATGCAAGCCATGGTGCCGGCGTCGATCTGAACGGTGGTGGTATTCCACCCGTTCACTCCGCCTTTGGAGCGTGCTTCCCACCTCACTAACCCCGCATGTTGCGGGGCTTTTTTTGGCAGAGGTCACCTGCGGCGCGCACCACGTTGTCCGGTATGCGCAGGCGTTGCTGGTTCGCAGGAGCATCGAGCATGGACACTCCTTGGGTGTCACCCGCCGGCAAGCCGGGCTGGCGGAGACCGCTCAGAGTACTGATGTGCGTCTTTGGCGCCGTTGCGGCCGCAAGCGCGTCGGGAGGCGAGGCGATGCTCAAGCGGCAAGCTCCACTCCGAAGCGAGCCTTCGACCAATCGCACCCCCCTCCTGATATTGGAGGCCCAGGAAGCCGTCGACCTGTTGGATCCTGCGCCGAGCTCCGGCTACTACCACGTACGCACCCGCGACGGGGATGAAGGATGGGTCTTCTCCGGAAATTTGGACATATCGGCTTCAAGCCGGCCCCCGCCCGCACGCTGAAAATGGCTGAAATCTTGCTGCCCCCCGCACGAGAGGGTCGTGGGTCGATTAGACGCTCCAAATACGGCTTGCACCCCCTACTTGAAGAAACTCAAGTCCGGCGGCTTCTGGCCTTTTTGCATCGGCATCAGCGAGCCGGCGGCGCTGAGGAAATAGGTTTCGTTGCCGATCCTGACATTGGCATTGCCTTCGGCACAGATGAATTCCCTCCAGGCCGGTTGCGGATTCGGATTCCGGCGCAGGTCCCTGACCACCGTCCACGGCCGCGTCAGGGCGTGATCGAATACGGTGATTTCATCGTGCAGGAGGTTCTGGTTGGCTTTGTCGAGATAGAACCGCTCCTTGAAGATCGACTGGTTGTCGTGGTGCAGAGGCAAAGCGGCGGCGTCGTAGTAGCGTGGTCCCTTGAAGCCGCGGGTTTCCACTTCGAGCACGTTGTAGCGGCCGTCATGTTCCTCATCGATCCATCGGCCGATGGAGTAGCCCGTCAGCGTGGGCTCGATCTCGGCCGGCCAACTCCGTCCGTCGGTATAGATGCGCCGTGTATGCTCGACCCAGTCTACGAGCACGTAGGTCGTCTCGGGCGTGACGATGAACTCCAAGGGGTGGAATCCATAGGCAATCTGGGGCATGCCGAAGCCCAGGCAGGAGGGGCTGCGCCACTCCGCAAGGCCACCCGCCGCCTCCGACTTGAGAGCAGTCTCCAGAATGGCCTGGTACTCGGGCGTCAGCGGAGCTTCCTGGCCCTTTCCGGCGGGCTTGTTCGGGTCGAATGACGGCTGTCCGAGAGTTCCTGGCGTGCGGCGGAGGACTCCCGTCCACTGACCGCGCAAGTCGGGGTATTTGCCGCCTTCATCCGCCCTGACGGTATCCATGGTCACCAGGAGCGCCGCAAGCAGCAGCGCCGTCTTGAGCGCGATGGCCTCCTTCGACCTTCCATTGAGCATGATGGTTCTCCGTTCAAAGGGCAAAAAGCGGATTTTGGTGGCGTTGCTGCTTGCTTCGGCTGAGCGAAAGCGCATCCAGCCCAACACATGGCCCCGGCATGGTTGCGACAGAACCCTCGGTGTCATTGTGCCAGAGCGCCGGCAATCAGCGAACGGTGGATCGCGTACTCATTTGCGACGCTATCGTAGCAGATTTGATACGGGCAGTCGGGACTGGCCGCGCCGTGGAGACGGCGCCGGCATCGCCGAGCGCTTACGCGCGGTCGGTGACTTGGTTCTTTGCTCCACCAGCCGAGTCACGCCATCCTCGCGCCGGCGGCCGCTTCCGGGGGGTAGCCAAGCCGCTAACATGATGTAGCCCCGGCGAGGGCTGTGAGAAGGAAAAGACCTTCGCTATACTCAAGCGTGTGGCTCGAGCCGCCTGTGCTCGGCCGAGGCGGGGGCGATTTAGCAGGAGGTGCGAGGTGGTTGCTTTGAAGAAACATCTATCTGGTCGCGTGTGTAAGGGGATTGCCGCGCTCGTCATCTGCAGCGGATTCGCTCCCGGCCTCCTGGGAGCCAACTGGGCGGCATCGGCGCAGGACCAGGGCGCCGCCAAGGTCGAGGACGCGATCGTTGCGCGCAAGACCGTGATGGACACGCTCAGCGACCGAATGGACCAGATCGAGCAAATGATCTCCACCAACAAGATCAACCTCGATGCCGCGCACCAGGACGCCGACACCGTCTCGGTGATGCTCATGGCGTTTCCGCATCTTTTCCCGCCGGCGTCGAACCAATGGAAGGCCGGCGCCGAGATCGATCCGGTCACCGGGACCTATGCGTCACCGGACGTGTGGAGCAAATTTCCGGACTTCTACAAGCGCGCGAACGACGCCTCCAAGACCGCCTATGACATGAGCCGGGCCGAGAAGGAGGACGCCCTCAAGAGCAAGACCGCGGAGCTCCGCACCGCCTGTAACGCTTGCCACGCTGCATATCTCAAGATGCAGTGAAAGGGCTCATTGTCGGGCGCCGCTTTCGCGCATGTTCGAATAATATCGGGCGACCCTTTTGTCGGTAGGTGCGCGACCGCCTGTCCACGTCGTCGTCCCTGCGAAAGCAGGGACCGTACGCCATGCCCTACTCGATCGAGATACCGGCTCTGCAAATCACCGATCGGCGATCGCCCGTCGCACAGGATTACCGGGGGCTGTGCGTCCATCCGCCCGCCTCACATCACAGCGGTTCTTCCAGCCGGTTTCCTGCCCGTTGGAGGCGGGCACGGAGCCATCCTCGACCAGAGCGCTGCCATCCGCCAAGCGTGAGGACCAGGTACGAATCCGATCGGCCGCCCGCAGAATAACGGTGTCGAGCACGATCCGGTCATCGGTGGTCAGCAGCTGCCGCAGCGACAGCCTGAACCTACTGACCCGTTTGACGTCGACAATGCGATAGACCATGTCGTCGTAGTTTGCTCCGAAATTATTTTGCAGCTCGACTGCGCCGCCCGACGTCAACGAGAATACCGAGAATTCGTTGGCCGGGCTTGGCGGCCGATAGCAATCGCCTGCCCAGGTCCCGAACAGATCGAACTCCCTCATGGCGCCTGCGGTTGTTTGCGCATTCGCATGGGGAGCGAGCAGCAGGAGCAGAATTGCAGCGATGAGGATTCTTCGCATTTTCGCCTTCCATTTTTCCTGATGGATGGTCTGCGACCATCGCGAGCGCCCCGGCCGCAAGCGGCGTTGGCGACTGGCCGCCTTTCAAGGCGCGTTGAGACGAAAAAGGCCCGGGCCAGCGACCACGAGGTGCTTGCCCGGGCCAAGTCGGGGAATCGCCCAAAGGAGGGCACGCACCGCCGGCGGCAAGCCGGCGGATTTCATTCGGCCGATCCGCCGAAACTCGATCTATCAAACCGATCCGGCGCGGCCGCAGCGCCGCGCCGCTCTGATGCCGGGCGGCTTTATTCCAGCGACAGCTCCACGGTCTTGAACTCGGTGTCCTTGAGCAGAACCACGGACGCGACCGCATGCCCGTCCTTGAGACTGGGCGTGATCCCGATGGCGCGGTAGCCCTCAGCCTGGGTGAGCGCCTTGTCGACCGCTGCCTTCAGGGTGATCTTCGCCTTCGCCATGGCGGCGGCCTGCGCTTTCCCCTCCGCGAGCTCTTCGCCCGCCAGTGCCTCGGGCTTTCCAGGCTTGCCGTTGAGGAAGCTCACGATGACCTCGTTGAATTTCCCGCCTTTCGTGACGAAGATCGAAACCTGAAACTTGCCGTCGAGCTTGTCGTCCTCGAGCTCGAATTTGGCGGAGATCACCTGGCCCTGCTCCTCGGCAGCGGTCATTCCCTGCTGCAAGGTTATCTTGGTCCGGTACATCTGCTTTTGCAGCGCCGTTTGCAGTGCCTGCTCGTCAGCAGCGAGCACATAGCCGCTCGAAACGGCCATCAGGCACGCCATGCCCATCAGCATCGTTCGTCGTATCATGTTTCTCCCCCTAATATATTGTTCTGCCTTGCGGCGAGAGGTTATGTCCCGGTTTTGGCGGAGCGAGGAGTTCTATTTCCCGACTCCGTGTATGCATTCTTGCTACGTTGATGCCGAAGCCGCGTTTCTTGTAATTTGATGTTTGTTTTGATAATCGGGCCATGCACGTCGAAATCTCGGTTTGGGTGCCACTCGAGCTTGCAGGCCGTTTCCGCCTTTCGACCGCGTCTCCGGAATTGTGGTGCCAGGACATGCATTGGACCGATCGCATCGGGCGCCGCCTCAACCCCCGGGACCTGCACATCTTCATGGTCGCGGTCGAGCGCGGCAATATGGCGCGGGCGGCAGAAGCGCTGGCGATCTCGCGCCCGGTGGTGTCGCGGACGATCGCCGACCTCGAGCAATCCCTCGGCGTGCGGCTGCTCGACCGCAATCCCCAGGGCATCGAGCCGACGCTGTTTGGTCGCGCGCTGCTCAAGCGCAGCATTGCGGTCTTCGATGAACTGCGGCAGGGCATCAAGGACATCGAGTTTCTCAGCGACCCCAATTCCGGCGAGGTCGGCATCGGATGCACCGAACCGATGGCGGCGGGGTTCGTGGCCGCCATCATCGACCGCCTGTCCGAGCAATACCCGCAATTCGTGTTTCAGCTGGAGCTCTGCACCACGCCGGCCCAGCAGCTTCACGTCCTGCGCGAGCGCAAGTGCGACCTGGTCATCTCGCGCAGGTGGACCCACGCGGTCGAGCCGGACATGGAGGTCGAGATCCTGTTCGACGATCAGGTCTGCGTGGTCGCCGGCGAAGGCAACAAATGGCTCGGGCACGACCGGGTCGCGCTTTCCGACCTGCTCGACGAGCATTGGCTTCTGGCGCCCGTCGACAACGAGCCGGGCTCGCCGGTTTTCGAGATCTTCCGCGCTATCGGGGCGGCGGTCCCGCGCGCCCGGGTCTTGAGCTATTCCCTGAACGTCCGCAACAGCCTGCTCGCCAGCGGGCGCTTTCTCGCCATCGTGCCCAACTCTGTTCTGCAGTTCGGCATCGGCCATCTTTTGCTGAACGTGCTGCCTTGCGAATTGCCGCCTTCGGTCCAGCCGGTCGCCGTCACCACCCGGAGAGACCGGATGTTGAGCCCGGCCGCAAGGCTCTTCATCGAGTGCGCGCGCGAGGTGGCGGGTACCCTGCCCAAGATCAAATCAAACGGGGCCCGCAAGCCTCGCGCCAAGACCTAGCAGTACCTTCGCCCGGATTTCCTTATGGGCGTCGTGTGTGCAGGCAGAGCTTGACCCCACCTCCCAAATCAGTGGATTCAGGAAATTGAAACTGGCGAACTGCGCCGCGAGCCCGGCCAGATTCGACAGCAGGAGGCCCCACCAGGTCTGCGCGCGCTGCATGGCTCCGGGCCCATCATGGCCGCGGCCCATTGTTTCCGGATTGTATTTTCAATCGCGCTGCATTGGGTGCACCCCCAAAGTGAGACAGGGAAACCAGGGACAGTTCGCCAGCATCCCGACGGAAGGAGACGCCCGCCGGTCCGGTTGTGGCTTGGCGCACGCCCCCCTCCGTGAGCCCTTCAGGCCGCGTGGTCAGCCCGTACCCTCATTTTTACAAAACGAATTCAATTTCATGAATGAAAACAACAGCGCGACGGACGCTGTGTCGGGGAAACAGCTGCCAGGGGATTTCTCAGCCGCCGCCGTTGGTACCAAAAAAGCTAATGGGGTGTCGAAAAATAGCACACCCGGCAACGGCTCGGTACGCGTTATTCTGAGGTACCTTTATGGTTGCGATTCAGAAGGGGAAAATCCCATGGGACGACAATTGGTTGCACTGATGCTTGGTGGTGCCTTCGCGGCGGCGAGCGGCGCTGCGCTGGCGCATCATTCGTTCGCGATGTTTGACACCGATCACCCGATGGAGCTGCAGGGCACGGTGACGGAATTCAAGTTCACCAGCCCGCATACCTTCATTCTGCTGGAGGTGAAGGGATCGGACGGCAGCGCAACGACCTGGAATCTCGAAGGCGCGAGCCCGAGCGCGCTCGTGCGCGAAGGTTGGGCGAGCAAGACTCTCAAGGCTGGCGATCAGCTTAAAATGACCATCGATCCGCTGCGCAGCGGCGCGCCGGGCGGTGCCTGGTCGGAGAAGAAGACCAACTTCTCCAGCGGGCAGCCGATCGTCACCCACTGAGCTTGAGGCTCCCCTCGCCCTCCCATTCCGATAGGAGGGCGAAAACGGGAGGCTGGCTCGCTGTGCCGGGCGGGATGGGGTTTGCCCATCGCCGCCCGCTGCATTTTTGCGGCCATCGACGCAAAATCCAAGTTCAGAAATCCAGATCGGACAACGCACCTGCGTCAAGATGCGCCGCCCGCGCCAGATCGAAGCTGGGGTGCAATTCGTGCCATATTCGGGCGTGGTAATGAAAAAGCTAAGCTGGAGTCGAGAAGTAGCACTAGCTCGCGGCTTTAAAATAGGAAATGATTTTGATGACCGATAACGCCCGACAGGGCGAGGGAGCCGCCTGTCTTCTGGCGTATTCGGTTGTGCAGTAAGGGGGTACTAAAACGCTTCACGATGTGGCCCGAATGACCTAGGCTGGAACCGTTCGATCCAGCCAATGGGGCGTCATTCGGATAGCACGCAGTCGGCATTGGGGCACCAGGGGGGCACCATGGCTACCGATTCGGGAAACCGATCGATTCTGGTCGGGCTGAGCACAACCGCGGCGGTTGCTTTGCTGTTGGCGGTGCCGGCCGATTCCGCCCACGCGGCCGATTTGGTTCTGAAAGCGCCTCCCCCGCCGGCGGACGACCTGTGGACGCGCGACAAGCTCACCGGCGATTGGAATGGAGCGCGTACTAACGCGAGCAAGCACGGGCTCGACATCACCATCAACTTTGTGGGCGAGGCGCTCGGCATCCTGGCGGGCGGCTTCCGCCAGGGCGTGAGCTTCGAGCATCGGTTCGAGCTCTCCTTCGACCTCGACCTGGACAAGGCCTTCGGCTGGAGCGGCGGCTCCGCCCACACCACCTTCTACCAGATCGGTCATGCCAACGGCATGCCGGCGCTCAACTACGTCGGCAGCATCGCGGATCCGAGCAATATCGAGGCGCTGCCGTCGACCCGGCTGTTCACCGCCTGGTTCCAGCAGAATTTCTTCAACGACAAGGTTTCGCTGCGCCTTGGCCAGATCGCCGCCGACGACGAGTTCCTGATCAGCCCGACCGCCAGCAATCTGATCAACGGCACCTTCGGCTGGGCGACATTTGTCGCCGCCAACCAGCTGCAGGGCGGGCCGGCTTATCCGCTCGCCACTCCTGGCATCCGGCTCCAGCTCAAGCCGACCGACGAGATCACGATTCTGTCCGCGGTGTTCAGCGGCGCCCCGGCGGGGGCCGATTGCATGGACCTGCCGCAAATCTGCAACCGCTACGGCACGACGTTCAGCACCAGCGGCGGCGCGCTGTTCATGGAAGAGCTGCAATACGGCATTAACCAGGCCAAGGACGCCAAGGGAATGCCCGGCGTCTACAAATTGGGCGGCTGGTACGAGACCGCCAGCTTCGCGGATTTGCACTTCGGCCTCGACCTCGCCGGCGTGCCGGTCTCGCTGGCATCGCCGGCCAGCGCATTCCCGCTCATGCACCAGGGCAATTGGGGAATCTACGGCGTCGCCGACCAGATGATCTGGCGCGCCCAGAAGGGCCCGCAGAGCCTCAATGCCTTCATGCGCGCCGCCGCTTCGCCTTCGGACCGCAACCTGGTGATGTCCTATGTGGAGGGCGGGCTCGGCCTCAAGGCGCCGCTCCCGGGCCGCGACGACGACGTGCTCACGTTCGGCGTCGCCTACCAGAAGATCAGCACTGACGCCGCCGCGCTCGATCTCGACACGCAAGCGTTCACCGGAACCTTCTTCCCGGTGCGCGACAAGGAGATCGTGCTCGAGCTCGACTACAGCCTCCAGCTGGCGCCCTGGTGGATTATCCAGGCCGACCTGCAAGAGATCATCCATCCGGGCGGCAACGTGCCGGACCCGTTCAATCCGACGCAGACCATCCGGGATGCCTTCGTGGCGGGCGCGCGCACCACGATCAAGTTCTGACGGCAACGCTCGGGACTGCCGGTCGCCCGGACCATCAACGCTGCCACGGCGGTACTTTGCAAAAAATCGATTCTGCAGGCCACGGCCGGCGAGCCAAGCCGGCGCGCTCGAGTCATGTCGGAGGTTGCAAATCGTTGATGCACAAGACAGAATGCCTGCCAGCACCCCGTTGAAAATCGAGGAAATCCAATGCGACGGCTCATCTGCTTGATATGGGTTTGCACGGTATTCGCGGCCGCCAATCTTGCGGCAAGCCGCGGCGCACTGGCGGCCGATGTTCCGCAAATCAAGCTCACCGAATGGACGCCGCCGGATATCGGCACCGTCGGGGACGATGCGTTCGGCAAGATGGTCAAATACGGCTATGCCCTAATGACCGATACCGCCAACCAGATCGGGCCGATGGTTGCGGATCCGGCCAAGCGCTTTTCCGGCAACAATCTCACCTGCGAGAATTGCCACCTCAAGGCCGGCACGCAGCCCTATGCCATGCCGCTCACCGGCGTCTGGGGCCAGTTCCCGCAATACCGCGGGCGCGAGGGCGAGGTCGGCACCCTGGAGGACCGCATCAACGGTTGCATGGAGCGCAGCATGAACGGCCGCGTCTTGCCGCTTGCAGGCCGCGAGATGAAGGCGTTCCTGGCCTACACCAAATGGGTCTCGACCGGCATCCCGGACGGCGCCAAGCTGGTCGGTAACGGCGCCCTGAACGTGAAGGAGCCCGGGCGTGCCGCCGATCTCGCCCATGGGCAGCAGGTCTATGCGCAGGTCTGCGCCACCTGCCATGGCAAGGACGGGTTGGGGCAGCGCGCCGCGACCGGCAACGGCTACCAGTTTCCGCCGCTCTGGGGTCCCGACAGCTACAACAACGGTGCCGGCATGGCCCGCATCCTGAGCGCGGCCGCCTTCCTCAAGCACAACATGCCGTTCGGCACCACCTATGCGTCCCCGGTCCTGAGCGATGACGATGCCTATGACGTGGCCGGCTTCATCAACAGTGCCGAGCGGCCGCAGCGGGCCAATCTCGACAAGGACTTTCCGATCCGCCTGCAGAAGCCGGTGGATGCCGCCTACGGCCCCTATGCGGACGACTTCAGCCCCGAGCAGCACAAGCTCGGCCCGTTCGATCCGATCCGCGCGAAGGTGAAGGAGCTGGCGGCGCAAGCTGCAGCCAAGCGGTGAGGAAACTCAGAGCGACAAAGAGCCGCAATCAATCATCAACCTCATCCTGAGACGCATCGCAAAGCGATGCGTCTCGAAGGATGGCCAGGTGCACACGGCCATCCTTCGAGACGGCCGCGCGCAGCGCGGCCCCTCAGGGATGAGGTCGAGCCCTGCGTCGAGATCTACGGCTTGATGTAGGAGTAACCGGCTTCCTGCAGCTCGATCAGCCGCACGACACCGGCCGGCACGATGGTGGCTTCCGCGATGATGGGGACCGGCTTGCCTTCGCGCTTCTCCATCGCGGTCTTGGTATTGTTGCAGGCCCCGAAGGCGACCTGCGGCACCAGCTTGCGCAGCTCGCGAATCTCCGCCTTCACCGGCGAGGTATCGTCGCGCAGCATGTGCAGTCCCTGGCTGTAGGCGACGATCTCGATCGCCACCTCCTCGCCGCGTTCCTTGTAGAGCTCGAAGGCGTTGCGCGAATTGTTGAGCGCGAGCTTCATGACGTCAGTATCGTTCTGGTCGACATGAAAGGCCACCCGATGAGCTTTTTTCTCGCCCTCGGCCGCGGCCTTGCGGCCCACGAACGGCACCGCCAAGAGCGTCGCCGCCATTACCTTGAAAATCCCTCTGCGATCCATCTGCGCCTCTCCTTGGTTTGATGCGCAGGCTTAGCACAAACCATCGGCTGGGTGGAGATACATGGAGACCGGACGGATCGGGAGCCAGCCGCCCCCGGAGCGGCCCCGCGGGGCTGATGGAAGGAGGCACCGGACATGGTATGCTTGGCGCCCGACGGTCTGAAGATGTTCAGCCCAGTCGCCACGCCTCGAAGGAGGAATCCATGACAAGCAAGCACGAGAAACTTCTAGCATCTACGCCGGACGCTGCCCGCAATGGCCTGCTCGATCGCCGCGCATTGCTCGGGCGCGGACTGCTGCTGGCCGGCGCCGCCGGCACCGGGGTCGGCGCTTCATTGACCGCTGCCGGCGCCGAGCCGCTGCCGGTCGATCCCTGGAGCCTGGCGCCCGGCACCGCCATTCCGCCCTATGGGGTGCCGCCGAAATACGAGAGCAAGGTGGTGCGCACCTTGACCAATCCCAACAATGAGCCCCGCACCAGCCAGGCGCGCACCCCGCATCATCTGCTGAACGGCACCATCACGCCGGCCGGCCTGCATTTCGTGGTATCGCGCACCGGCTTTCCCGACATTGACCCCGCCAAGCACCGCCTGGCGATCCACGGCCTGGTGAAGCAGCCTTTGGTGTTCGATCTCGAGGCGCTCTCGCGCTACCCGATGGTGACGCGCATCAACTTCGTGGAATGCGGCGGCAACAGCGCGCCGCTCTACAGCAAGGATCCGGTGCAGGCCAACGTGCAGGCGATCCACGGCCTGCTGTCGGGCTCGGAATGGACCGGTGTGCGGCTGTCGACGCTGCTCGAAGAGACCGGCATCGACCCCAAGGCGAAGTGGCTGCTGGCGGAAGGCGCCGACGGGCCGAGCATGAATCGCAGCATTCCGATCGCCAAGGCGCTCGACGACGCCATGATCGCGCTCTATCAGAACGGCGAGCGGATCGCCTCGGCGCAGGGCTATCCGATGCGCCTCCTGGTGCCCGGCTACGAAGGCAACATGAACGTCAAATGGCTGCACCGGATCAAGCTCATCGAGGAGCCGGTCATGGCCATCAACGAAACCCTGCAATACACCTATCGGGTGGCGGGACCGAAAATCTGGCAGTTCTTCTTCCCGATGGAGGTCAAGTCCTTCGTCACCCATCCGTCGCCCGGATTGACCCTCAAGGGACCGGGCTTCTACGAGATTTCCGGCCTCGCCTATTCGGGTAATGGCCGGATCGCCAAGGTCATGGTCTCGGCCGACGGCGGCAAGAGCTGGGCGCAGGCCGGCCTCGACGCGCCGGTGCTTCCCAAGGCGCTGACCCGGTTCCGCCTGCCGTGGCGCTGGGACGGCCAGCCGGTCGTGCTGCAAAGCCGCGCCTGGGACGAGGCCGGCAACATGCAGCCCACCCGCAGCGAGATGTTCGCCGAACGCGGCGAGCCCAAGGTCAACGTTCCGGTGACCGCCTTCCCGATGGGGCACATGAACGTCATCACCAGCTGGGGCATCGACAGCAAGGGGGAGGCCAAGCATGTCTACGGGTAAGCATCTGGCTATCGTCATCGCGCTTGCGCTCGGCAGCGGGAACGCGCTGGCAGCGGATCAGCCTGGCCTCGGCAAGCCGCTGAGCGAGGCCGATCTTGCGCTGTGGGACATCAGCATCGGACCGGACGGCAAGGGCTTGCCGTCCGGCAGCGGCACGCCGGCCCAGGGCGCCGCCATCTTTGCGCAGAAATGCGAGAGCTGCCACGGCAAGGACGGCCAAGGCGGGACCAACGCGACGCTCATCAACGCGCCCGGCAAGTCGGACCGCACCATGGCGACCTACGTGCCCAATGCCACCACCATCTTCGACTTCACGCGCCGCGCGATGCCCTGGCCGCAGCCGAAATCGCTCTCCAACGACGAAGTCTATGCGCTCACCGCCTTCATTCTCGCCGGCAACAAGATCATCGGCGAGAATGATGCGATGAACGCCGAGACCCTGCCGAAGGTGCAGATGCCGAACCGGAACGGCTTCGTCAGCCGGTATCCCGACAAGCACTGACGACGGCATCTCATCAGCGGTCTTGCACACGGGCTGGCGGAGCAATCCGCCGGCCTGTTCTATATCTGTCGCAACCGTCACCAGACCCCGAACGGGAAGCCGCGTTCCTTGTGGGTGTTGGTCCGCTTCTCGATCTCCGCGTCCGAGATGGTCAGGCGGTTGCGCCGATGCCGGGTCCAGGTGAACAGGCGCTGCTCGAGCTCGCGTCGCACGGATTCGAATTGCGGGTCGGCACCGAGATCGCAGAGTTCGCGCGGATCGCCGGCGAGATCGAACAATTGCGGCCGGAACCCTTCGTAGAGCACATATTTCCAGCGCCCGGTGCGCACCATGGTGGCGCGCGCCTCGCCGGGAGTGACGGCGAGATCGCGGCGCGCGGCGCGAAACGAATAGTCGCACTCGCTGAAGACCGCATCGCGCCAGGGACCCTCGCCGCCTGAGGGACGCACGATGGGCAACAGCGAACGCCCTTCCAGCACATGACTGGGCACCGCCCCGCCCGCGGCCGCGACAAACGTCGGCAGCAGATCGATCGCCTCGACCAGGGCATCGTTGACGCTGCCGCGGGTTTGGTTTGCGGCGGGGTCGGGATCGTAGATGATCAGCGGAACACGGACGCTCTCCTCGTGGAACAGCTCCTTCTCGCCAAGCCAGTGATCGCCGAGATAATCGCCATGGTCGCTGGTCACCACGATCATGGTCTGCTCGAAAAGGTAACGCTCCTCGAGAAATCGCCACAGCCGGCCGAGATGATCGTCGATCTGCTTGATCAGGCCCATATAGGTCGGGATCACGGTCGCGCGCACCTCGTCGCGCGCGAAGTTCACGCTCTCCTCATGGCGCATGAAGGCCGCATAGACCGGATGGGGATCGCGCCGCTCCGCGTCGCTGCGATTAGGCGCGATCACGTCGGCAGGGCCGTACAGCGCGTGATAGGGGGCGGGCGCCATATAGGGCCAATGAGGCTTGATGTAGGACAGGTGCAGGCACCAGGGCTGCGTGCCGGCCTGCGCGATGAACTCCATGGCGCGGTCGGTCATGTAGGCGGTCTCGGAATGCTCCTCCTTGACGCGGGCCGGCTCGCGCGCGTTGCGCATGTCCCAGCCGGATTTGCGCTCGCCGCCCGGTCCCAGCGCCGCATTGGCATAGTCATGCCAGGGATTTTCGCCCGCATAGCCGAGCTTGCGCAGATAGTTGTTGTAGCGCAGGTCGGGCGGGGTGCCGCGGTCGGGCCACAGCCCATCGTCGCGCTCGAAGGGCTCGAAGCCGCATTCGCTGGCGAGCACGCCTTCGATCGAGCGCGGATCGACACCGAGGCGTTCGAGCCCCGCGCCGTCGGCCACCATGTGGGTCTTGCCGACCAGCGCCACCTGCAGCCCCAGCGGCCGCAGGTGGTCACCCATGGTCATCTCTCCGACCCGCAGCGGCACGCCGTTATAGGTCGATCCGTGCGAGCCTACATAGCGGCCGGTATAGAACGACATCCGGGATGGGCCGCACACCGGCGCCTGCACATAGGCGCGCCCAAAGCGCACCCCGCGCACCGCCAGTGCATCGATGTTCGGAGTCGCGAGGCTTGGATGGCCGGCGCACGACAGATAATCCGCGCGCAACTGATCGGCCATGACGAACAGAATGTTGCGGACCGGCATTCAATCACGCCTCGGCGGCGATGCTCTAGACCGGCACGTCGCCGACCACGGCGGTGCGCTCCATGCGGCGACGTTGCGGGTAGTAGTCGTTGGCGGCGTAGTGCTGCGTGCTGATATTGTCCCAGAACACGATCGTGTCGGGCTCCCAGCGCAGGCGGAATTGATATTCCGGAACATGGGCCTGCTCGAACAGCAGGTCCAGCAGCGCGCGGCTTTCGTCGGCTTGCAGGCCTTCGATGTGCAGAGTGAACTGGGGATTGACGTAGATCCCCTTCCGGCCGCTAACCGGATGGGTACGCACCACCGGGTGTGACGGATTGGGGAACATCTCTTCCATCCTCCGCAGCTTGGCCTGGTCCTCGTCGGACTTGGAGAACAGCACGCGGAAATTCCGGAAATCGTGCACCGCGCGCAACCCGGAAATCATCGTCTTGAAAGTATGGCTCAAGCCCTCATAGGCCGCCGTCATGTCGGCCCAGAGCGTGTCGCCCCCGACCTTCGGGATGATCTGGCAGCGCAGAATCGTGTATTTGGTGGGGTTGTTCCGGAAGGTGGTGTCGCTGTGCCAGACATCCGTAGACAGGACCGGATTGTCCTTGTCGTTGTCGAGCACGAGAATTTCCGGATATTCGCCCTGCGGGCGCATCGGATGGACCTCCAGCTCGCCGAACATCCGGCTGACGGCGATGTGCTCGGCGGTGGTCAGCTTCTGGCCGCGTAGCACCAGCACCTTGTGCTCGATCAAGGCGGCCTCGAACGCCCGCGCGGTCTCTCGGCTCAGGCCTTGCGTGAGATCGAGACCGTGGATTTGCGCGCCGAGCCTAGCACCGAGCCGCTCCACCTCGAAGGGTGCGCCGGATGCAGCTTTGGCCTGCCGGGCATCGGGGTTGGTATTGTTGACGTTGATGTTCATGACCCTGCTCTCTTGGGTGCGTTTCCGCCCCGACTATAGAACCGGCCGGCCCTCGCACACCAGCACGCCCGCGCGCCGCCCTATTCCTTTTCGCCAGCCGGCCCACCCTTCGACTTCTGATCCGCCGGCAGCTCGCGTACATCCTTGATCTTGATCGCCTCCTTGACCATCGCGATCACTTTCGGAGGCGCCCCCGCAATCCGGCTCGCAATGTCCTGCAGCTCTTCGCCGCCGATGGGGTTGAAGTCCATGTGGGCCTGGGTCACGGCCTCCTTGAACGCCGGGTCGGCGAGCGTCTCGTCGAAGGCCCGGCGCAGTGCCCGCACCCGGTCGGGAGGAACGCCCGGCGCCGTCAGAATCGGCCGCCCGACCGCGACGTCGCCCGAGAGGATGTCGAGAATTTGCCGCTGCTCGTCGGTCTGGCCGAGCTCGCTCCACAGCGGCACATCGGGCAGGTCGGCCTCGCGCTTGGTGCCGATCTGAAACAGGATGTTGACGGTGTGATCGCGCAGCCAGTCCGGATGCGTGGTCTTCATAGAGGCCCAGGAATCGCTACCGCGGCCATCGACCTCGCCGCGCTCCACAGCGATGTTGATGTCGCCGCCGCTCACGTAACCGGAAACGATCCGGAATTTGGTGCCGAGCAGATTGTTGGAGACCTGCGGATAGAGCACCGAAGGGGAGCTCGCGCCCGTGGCCCCGATCGCAAGCGGCTTCATCTTGGCCTGCTCGATGGTGGCGACGCCGCGGGCAGCGGCAACATACAGGAGATTGTTGACCACCACCATATTGCCGATCCAGTTGAATTTGCGCACATCGAACTGCACGCCCGGTTGGCCCAGCGCCTGGTCGGTGGGCGTGGTCTGGCTCAGGGTCGCGATCACGCTGCCGTCCTTGGGGGCAACCTTGTAGAGCCAGTTCGCCGCCCCGCGGCTGCCGGCGCCGGGCATGTTCTGTGGAATGATGCTGGGCTTGCCCGGAATATGGTCGCCCAGGAAGCGCCCGAGCATGCGGGCATACAAGTCGTAGCCGCCGCCGGTGCCATACCCAACCACGAGGATGATGCGCTTGCCGCGGTAGAAATCCGCGACATCATCCGCGCGCGCCGGCGCGAGCGCCCCGAACGGCAGTGCGACAAGCAACAGGCCCGTCAGGCACCTGACCATGTAGCGGCTCGTCATCATCTGATTCTCCGTCAGGGCGAAGGTCGAAATCCGGCCTTGTAGTAGGCCGACAGGTCGCTGCCGAGCCACTCGGTCGGGATCGTCTTGTTATTACCTTCTGCGATGGCTTTGCGATACAGGATGCCACCCGCCGCCGCAAACTGAATCGCCAGGCCGGAATTGTTCTTGTAGTAGACGATGCCGGCGTGGCCGTCTGTGGGAGCGGAGACTTGCGCCTTGCGGGTCAAAAGGTCGCCGAGCTCATGGATCTGCTCTCTGCGGATCACCCCCTCCTTCAACGGATCGAGCAGCTCGGTCTGATCGTTGTCGATGACGCTTTCCCAGTCATTGATGATGAGGGCGCCGGCGCGCTCGTAGGTGCGCCGGTCGACCTCGGAGCGCTTGTTGGTCACATCCGAGTTGGCGATCGAAACCACGACCTGGCCGTCCTCGAGCCAATCGCCGTCGAATACCGGCTTCATGGAGGTGGTGGCGCAGCAGACGATATCGGCGCCGGCCACTACTGCCCGGGGTTCCGCGACCGCCACCACATCCATGCCGGCACGCGCCATCTCGCGGGCGAAACCCCGGCGGTGCTCGGCGCTCGGACTGTAGACATTGACGCGCCGCAGCGGCCGCACGACCGCGATCGCCTCAAGCGCGCAGCGCGCCTGCTTGCCGGTTCCGAACAGGCCGAGCGTGGCGGCATCGGGCCGCGCCACCGCATCGATGCCGACCGCCGTGGTGGCGCCGACCCGCATTCCTGACAGCTGGAATTCGTGCATCAGAGCCAGCGGCTCGGCGGTCTCGATGCTGTACAGGATCACGATGCCCCAGTTGAAGGCCTGCGGATTCTCGTAAAGTCGGCGGTCGTTGCCGGGGCTCGGCGGCCGGATGATCTGTGAGCCGGCCCGCACGCAGGCGATGCCCGCGGACGGCACCGCCCCGACATGGACATTGGCGAGATACTTGCGGCCGGGATCGGGGTGCTGGGCGAGATAACGCATGCGCGGACGGTTGACCGCGCTGCCGTTGGCAAAATCGCGGAAGGCCACCCGCATAGCCTCGATGCAATCCGGCATCGGCAGCAGACGCCTCACGTCGTCGTCGGTAATGATGATCGTCACCCGCTGTGGCTCCCTTGATCGAATGCACACCCTGCGGCGCCCGCATGCCGAACGGCCCGATGCGCTGCTTTTACATAGCAACGCGGCCGCAGCCAATGCGGCCGAACGGCCCGGCACACGCTGTTGTGATTATTGCGAGAGTGTCGAGCTCGCTGCTGCTCTGCTATTGCAGCCTGCGTCCCCAGCCCACGGGAGGTTTTGCCATGATCAGCCGACGGTTTCTTCTCAAGGCCGCCACCGCCGCCGCCATGTTCACATCCGCGACCGCGTTCGCAGCCGAAGAGCAACCGTTCACCCGGCAGGCATTCCTGGCCGCCCAGAACGCGGGCAAGTCGATCCTGGTCGAGATCCATGCGTCCTGGTGCCCGACCTGCCAGGCCCAGAAGCCCATCCTGGGCAAGCTGTTCGCCGATCCCAAATTCAAGAACCTGGCGGTCTTTCGCGTCGATTTCGACAGCCAGAAGGACGAGGTCCGAAACTTCAAGGCGCGGATTCAGTCGACCCTGATAACCTTCAAAGGCACCACAGAGATCGCGCGTTCCGTCGGCGACACCAATTCTG
Source organism: Xanthobacteraceae bacterium (assembly GCA_036498625.1). Lineage (GTDB taxonomy): Bacteria > Pseudomonadota > Alphaproteobacteria > Rhizobiales > Xanthobacteraceae > VAZQ01. Next base: position 39,597 of record DASYFD010000314.1, read on the forward strand.
CCTCGCTGGCCGATCTGCTCGCCCTGGCCCTCTAAAGGGATGCTGATAACGCTTGGCCTCGCCTATCTGGCGGGGGTGCTTTCGACACTCTCGCCGTGCGTGCTGCCCCTGCTTCCGCTCGTTTTCGGCTCCGCCGCCTCCGCTCACCGCCTCGGGCCGCTCGCCCTGGGGCTGGGGCTGGCCAGCTCTTTCGTGGTGGTCGGCCTGTTCGTGGCCACGATCGGATTTTCGATCGGCATCGATGCCGATGTTTTTCGGACCGTCGCCGCGTCGCTCATGATTGTCCTCGGCGCCGTCCTGATCGTGCCTTGGCTTACGGCACGCCTCGCCCGGGCGGCCGGACCCATCAGCCAATGGGCCGATGCGAGGGTCGCCGGCTTCTCGGCCTCCGGGCCGCGGAGCCAGTTCGGCATCGGCGTCCTGCTCGGGGTCGCATGGAGCCCGTGCGTGGGACCGACGCTGGGCGCCGCCGCGCTGCTGGCAAGCCAAGCCAAAGACCTGCCGCAGGTGGCCGCCACCATGCTGCTGTTCGGCCTCGGCGCTTCATCGCCGCTACTCGCCGTCGGGATGCTGTCCCGTGAGGCGATGTCGAGGGCCGGCGACCGTTTGCTGTCCGCGGGCCGAGGCCTCAAGGCTGCGCTTGGAATAGCTTTGGTATTGATCGGCGCGGCGATCGTGACGGGGCTCGACAAGAGGATCGAGACGGCGCTGGTCGATGCTTCGCCGCAATGGCTTACCGATCTGACGACGCGCTATTGACGTGGCAGGGCTCGAGCGCCGGGCGATCGCCCGAGACCGCCCTGAGGACGCCAGCCGGGAATTGACAGAAGTCCAGCCAAGACGGCAAAGTTACCCCGTAATTGTGCGTAGAGCAGCCGGTGCATTGCGGCAGCGCACGAAAGAGCAGAGGGAGGAGACAATGAATCGACGTTGCACGCTTGGTGTCGTGGCGATGACGGCATTTGCCCTGATGCTGCCGGCCTCCAGCCGGGCCCAGAATGCCCAGCGGCCGCCGGCCGCCGCGGATCAGAAGGCGGCCCCCGCCGCCCCGCCGAAGTCCATGAAGGAGGCGATTGTCGGCACCTGGTCGCTTCTGATCGACGACGCGGTCAAGCCCGACGGCACGCACACGCCGAACTTCGGCCCCAATCCGATCGGCATCGCCATGTTCGGATCCGATGGTCACTTCTCCGTAACCATCACGCGCGCCGGCCGTCCGAAGTTTGCGTCCAACAACAGGACCACCGGAACCGCGGACGAGAACAAGGCAGTGGTCAACGGCTCCAACGCGTTCTTCGGGGCCTACTCGCTCAACGAGGCGGACAAGACTCTCACGCTTCGCGTCGAGGGCAGCACCTTCCCGAACCTGGAAGGGACGACGCAGAAGCGGACCATCACCTCGCTGACTGCGGGCGACGAGCTGACGTGGACCAATCCAGCCACGAAAGGCGAGGTCGCATGGAAGTGGGTGAAGTAGCAAAGCCGCGTTAGCACGCAATCATCGAGGTCACGGCCGATCGCCACGCCGCGGCGGTCGTGACTTCCAGTCCCCGCCAGCGGAACTCACGTTCCGTGGTGCAATCGAGTGCGGCGCAGCGCGTCGGAGACGCGCGTTAGTGGCGTCGCCCGAGACGACGCGGAATTCATAAATGGACGCTCTTTATTTCGCCGCCGGGGAGCGCCTGGGCGGATCTCCCGGATAGATTCCGCCGGGCCAGGATGGATCGACATCGTCGATCTCAAAGCGGAATTTCGGCAAGTCGGCATGGCCGGACGACAGGCCTTCCGCCGCCCACTTGTCCTGCGGCAGCACGGCGCCGGCCGATACCACAACCAGCAGAACGGATACGATCGATCGGCCGACCCAGCGCCCCAAGGGCGTTCACGTGATTTACGAGATCCATAAAATCAAATCGCCTGCGCGGCATTGCCGGCCTGGCGGCACGCCCTTAGCGTCGCAATGCCAAGCCCTCGACGGCCGAAAACATCGCCGGCGTCAAAGCCGTGCACGATCATCCGGTCTGGATCGAGCTCAATTCCGGTTTCGTGATCCAATCCGAAAAGAACGAAGCACGCACACGGGCGTCCTGATGCGTGTCCTCGCCACGCGCCGATGAGACTTGCGACTTCTGCCTGCATCGCACCACACGTCGCGATAGGTGGTTTTGATCTGTATCAAGGAATGCGCTCGGTCGTTGGGACAATTGTGGCTGCCGGTTTGTGCCGATCGAGCCCGTCATCTCGGGTTCATCTCGTCTCGAGGTTGTCCTGATGAGCCAAGCGGTCGTCCCGTCGAAAACCATGACCATGGGCGAAGGTGGCTCGGCCCTGGCATTCGCCGCCGGGGCGGTGCTGTGCTTCGTCATCGCCATAAATGCCTATACGCCGGCTTATGCGTTTCACGCCTACCTGCTTGCCGCCGCTGGCGTGGCCGCACTGCTCGCGGTCGTCAAGAATTACCGCGATCGGCCTGCCGCGTTGCCGCCACTTACCATCGCGGGCAAGCCCAACTACAATATGGGCCCGGTGAAGTTCACGACCGTCGCGGCAATGTTCTGGGGCATCGCCGGCATGGCGGTCGGGGTCTGGATCGCCCTCGAGCTGGCCTATCCGGCGCTCAACCTCGACCTGCCGTGGACGTCCTTTGGGCGCCTGCGGCCGCTGCACACATCCGCGCTGATCTTCGCGTTCGGCGGCAATGTCCTGATCGGAACTTCGTTCTATGTGGTTCAGCGCACCTGCCGGGCGCGCCTGGTCGGCAACATCGCGCCGTGGTTCGTGGTGCTCGGCTACAACCTCTTCATCGTCATCGCCGGAACCGGTTATCTGCTCGGCATCACCCAGTCGAAGGAGTATGCCGAGCCCGAATGGTACGCCGATCTGTGGCTGACGATTGTCTGGGTGGCTTATCTGCTGGTCTATCTCGGCACCATCATCCGGCGCACCGAGCCGCACATCTACGTGGCCAACTGGTTCTATCTCGCGTTCATCCTGACGATCGCGGTGCTACACGTCACCAACAATGCCGCGATCCCGGTATCGCTGTTCTCGCCCAAATCCTACATCGTCTGGGCCGGGGTACAGGATGCGATGGTGCAGTGGTGGTACGGCCACAACGCGGTCGGCTTCTTCCTCACCGCGGGGTTCCTGGGCATCGTCTACTACTTCATTCCCAAGCGAGCCGAGCGGCCGATCTACAGCTATCGGCTCTCGATCATCCACTTCTGGGCCTTGATCTTCCTCTATATCTGGGCAGGACCGCATCATCTGCATTACACCGCCCTGCCCGATTGGACGCAGACGCTCGGCATGACGTTTTCGATCATCCTGTGGATGCCGTCCTGGGGCGGCATGATCAACGGCGTGATGACGCTGTCGGGCGCCTGGGACAAGCTGCGCACCGACCCGGTGCTGCGCATGATGGTGGTGGCGCTCGCCTTCTACGGCATGGCGACCTTCGAAGGTCCGCTGATGTCGATCAAGGAGGTGAACTCGCTCAGCCACTACACCGATTGGACGATCGGCCACGTGCATTCCGGGGCGCTCGGCTGGGTCGGCTATATTTCGTTCGGCGCGATCTATTGCCTGGTGCCATGGCTGTGGAATCGCGAGCGGCTCTATTCGGACCGGCTGGTGAACTGGCACTTCTGGATCTCCACCATCGGCATCGTGCTGTACATCACCTCGATGTGGGTCGCCGGCATCCTGCAGGGACTGATGTGGCGGGCCTATACTAGCCTTGGATTCCTGGAATATTCATTCGTGGAGAGCATCGAGGCGACGCATCCGTTCTATGTCATCCGCGCGCTCGGCGGCGTCATGTTTCTCGCCGGCACGATCATCATGGCCTGGAACCTGTGGCGGACGGTCAATCCCGGCCATGCCGTTCCGGCCGTCGAATCCGCCCTCATGCCGGCCGAGTGAGGAACCCATGTCGCTGTGGCAAAAACACTGGATCCTCGAGCGGAACTCGATCCTGCTCCTGGTCGGAATCCTGATCGTGATCGCGGTCGGCGGCCTGGTCGAGATCGTGCCTCTGTTCTACCTGAGCAACACGATCGAGGAGGTCGACGGCATCCGACCCTACACGCCGCTCGAGCTTGCGGGACGCAACATCTACGTGCGCGAGGGCTGCTACCTGTGCCATTCGCAGATGATCCGGCCGCTGCGCGACGAGGTCGAGCGCTATGGCCATTATTCGCTGGCGGCGGAAAGCATGTTCGACCGGCCGTTCCAATGGGGATCCAAGCGCATCGGCCCCGACCTCGCGCGCGTCGGCGGCAAATATTCCGACGAGTGGCACCGCGAGCACCTCGACGATCCGCGCTCGGTGGTGCCGAGCTCGGTGATGCCGGGCTATCCGTCGCTGGCCGCGACCGATCTCGATTTTGCTCACATCGACCAGGACCTGAAGGTGCAGGCCGTGCTGGGCGTGCCCTATGGGGCCGACATGATCGCCAATGCGGCGGCCGACGTGCGCACGCAGGCCGCCGCCGATGCCCCGAAGGCTGCCGAGCTCGCCCGCCGTTATCCGAAGGCCCAATCGCGCAATTTTGGGGGCCATCCGGGCCGCGTCACCGAGGCCGATGCGCTCATCGCCTACCTGCAGATGCTGGGGACGCTGGTCGACTTCAAGCTCTATGACGACCAAGCGAACATTCGCTGAGGAGAGAAACCTTGTCCGACACCTACAAGGCGCTCGCCGAGTTCGCCCAGACCTGGGGTCTGATCTATTTCCTGGCCGCCTTCGTCGGCACGCTAGCCTATGCGTTCTGGCCTTCGTTCAAAGGCAAATTCGACGAATACGCCCGCATGCCGCTGCGGGAGGACTGAGATGACTGACGACAAGCCACATGAGATGGACGCCGGGACAATCGACAAGACGACCGGCATAGCCACCACCGGTCACGAATGGGATGGCATTCGCGAATTGAACAATCCGTTGCCGCGGTGGTGGCTGTGGCTGTTCTACATCACCATCGTCTGGTCGATCGGCTATTGGATCGTCTATCCGGCTTGGCCGCTGATGTCGTCCGCCACGCAGGGCATGCTCAAATGGCATTCGCGCGATGCGGTCGTCGCCGACATCGAAGCCCTCAAGGCACAGCGGGGACCGATGTTCGTCAAGCTGACGGCGGCCTCGCTGCCGGAAATTGCGGCGGATCCGGCGCTGCTCGATTTTGCACGCGCGGTCGGGCGCCAGGCCTTCGCCACGAATTGCGCGCCCTGCCATGGCGCCGGCGGCGGCGGCGCCAAGGGCTATCCGAATCTGGTCGACGACGATTGGCTGTGGGGCGGCAAGCTCGCCGACATTGCGCAGACCATACGCTACGGCATTCGCTCCGGCGACCCCAAGAGCCGGGTCGGCGACATGCCGGACTTCGGACGCAACAACATTCTCAAGCCCGACGAGATTTCAACGGTCGCTGACTTCGTGCGCTCGCTTTCCGGATTGCCGGCCGATCCGAAGACCGACATGGCCCGCGGCGCCAAGATTTTCGGCGACTACTGCGCAGGTTGTCACGGCCCGGAGGGAAAGGGCACGCCCGCGCTGGGCGCCCCCAGCCTCACCGACGGGATATGGCTGTACGGGCCTGACAAGGCGACCATCATCGAGACCATCACGAAGGGACGCGGCGGCGTGATGCCGGCCTGGGCGGGCCGCCTCGACGACACCACCATCAAGGCGCTTACCGTCTTCGTCTTCACCTTCGGCGGCGGCGAGAAGTAGCGGTGCAGGCCGACCTGACCAACGCGCCCGAGGCGGCACCGGCACATGACGAGGGTCCCTCCTATGTGGCGCGCCGGAAGATCTATCCGCAGAGCGTGCATGGCACCTATCGCAGGATCAAATGGATCCTGCTCCTGATCACGCTCGCGATCTACTACACGCTGCCGTTCATCCGCTGGGACCGGGGGCCGGATGCGCCCGACCAGGCGGTGCTGGTCGACCTGCCGGGCCGCCGCTTCTATTTCTTCTTCATCGAGCTGTGGCCGCAGGAGGTCTATTACTTCACCGGCCTCCTCATCCTGGCCGCGATGGCTCTGTTCCTGATGAACGCGGTCGCCGGTAGGCTCTGGTGCGGTTATCTCTGCCCGCAAACGGTCTGGACCGATCTGTTCCTGAGGATCGAGAGCTGGGTCGAAGGCGATCGCCGGGAGCACATGCTGCGCGATCGGGGACCATGGACGCCGTCCTACCTGGCCCGCAAGGCGACCAAGCATTTCCTCTGGCTCATGGTCGCCTGGTGGACGGGCGGCGCCTGGGTGCTCTATTTCGCCGACGCCCCCACTCTGGTCAGGGATCTTGCCACCTTGCAGGCGCCGTTGGTCGCCTATGGGTGGATCGGAATTCTGACGTTCACCACCTACGCTCTGGCCGGGCATATGCGCGAGCAGGTCTGTCTCTATATGTGCCCGTGGCCGCGGATTCAGGCCGCGCTCACCGACGAGCACGCCCTCAATGTCACCTACCGCTATGATCGCGGCGAGCCGCGCGGATCGGTCAAGAAGAACGAGGCGCTGCGCCAGCACGGGCTGCCTGCCGGCGATTGCGTCGACTGCCTGCAATGCGTGGTGGTGTGCCCGACCGGGGTAGATATACGCAACGGCCCCAATCTCGGCTGTATTCAATGCGGGCTCTGCATCGACGCCTGCGACGCCGTGATGACGAAGGTCGGGCATCCGACCAGGCTCATCGCCTACGATACAGATATCAATATCAAGCGCCGGCAAGCCGGCGATCCCGTCATTTTCCGGATCGTGCGCGCCAGGACCGTGCTCTATGCCACCATCATCGCGCTGGTCGGCGGCGTCATGGCCTATGCCTTGGCGACCCGCGAGCTCGAGGGCCTGAGCACCATCCATGATCGCAACCCGATGTTCGTGCGGCTATCGGACGGCGCGCTGCGCAACGCCTATACGATCCGGATCGTCAACAAGCGCCAGCAGGTGCGCGAGTTCTCGCTGGGCGTCAGCGGCCTGCCGGCCGCGATCATCGACTTCGTCGGGTTGCCGCCGCGCGCCGACGGACGTCTGGTGATCGAGGTCGGAGCCGACCAGACCCGCGAGGTCCGCGTGATGGTCACGGATTACGGGCGGACCGGGTCGGCATCGGAGCCGATCGTTTTCCGTCTCACCGACGTGGCGACCGGGGATCAAGTGCAGGCCGCCGACCATTTCTTCCGGCCCTGAGGATTCCATCATGGCAACAGATATCGCCACCACCGGCGCGCCAGGGCGGGAGCTGACCGGCCGCATGGTGCTCCTATGGCTGGTCGGCTTCTTTGCCATCGTGGGTGCCGCCAATGCCGTCATGATCGGCGCCGCGATCTCGACCTTCGCGGGCCTGGAGCACGACAGCCCGTACCAGGCCGGGCTGGCGTTCGACCAGGAGATCGCGGCAGCCCGGGCTCAGCAGGCATTGCACTGGCAGGTGCAGGCCAAGGTGACGAGGACGGATCGGGGCGAGACGCTGGTCGAGATTTCGGCGCACGACGCCGATGGCGCACCGCTGTCCGGCCTCGGCGTCACGGCAAGCCTCGTTCATCCGACCGACCGTCGACTCGATCGTGAGCTGGCGATGACGGCGGACGGCCCGAGCCAATTCAGCGGCGTAACCGGGGCAGCGGCCGGACAGTGGGACGTGCTCATCGAGCTGTCGCGCGACGGCGCTCGTCAGTTCCGATCCAAGAATCGTGTCACCTTGCCCCGATAGGACGAGCCATGACGGAAACCCTCGACCTGTCGATGTTCGTAAGCCATGGCGAGGCGGGTACCGCCCACATGACGCTGGCGGTAGAAGGCGTCGGCTGCGCCGGTTGCATCCGCAAGATCGAGGGCGGGCTCAAGCAGCTCCCCGGCATCCTCGATGCGCGGCTGAATTTCACCAATCGGCGCCTTGCCGTCGATTGGCGCGAGGACGAGATCGATGCCGCCAAGGTGATCGAAGCCCTGCAGCGGATCGGCTACCGGGCACATCCGTTCGAGCCGGAACGCGCCGAGGCCGACGAGGCGAAGCAGGCCCGATGGCTGATGAAATGCCTGGCGGTGGCGGGCTTCGCCGCCATGAACGTCATGCTGCTGTCGGTGTCTGTGTGGTCCGGCAACGCCTCGGACATGACACCGCAGACGCGCGACCTGTTTCATTGGCTGTCGGCGCTCATTGCGTTGCCGGCCGCCGGTTATGCAGGCCAGCCGTTTTTCCAGAGCGCGCTGCGGGCGATCCGGGCGCGCCATCTCAATATGGATGTTCCGATCTCGCTCGGCGTGATCCTGGCGCTCGGCATGTCTGTGGCGGAGACCGCAATGCACGCGGAGCACGCCTATTTCGACTCCGCGGTCATGCTCCTGTTCTTTCTGTTGTGCGGCCGCTATCTCGACCACGCCATGCGCCGTAAGACGCGGGCGGTGGCGGCCAATCTGGCGGCCCTCAAGGGGCAGTTCGCGCATCGGCTCGAGGACGGCGGCGAGGTGGTGCGCGTTCCGGCCGAGGCCGTGAAGCCCGGGGACCGGCTCCTGGTGCGGCCGGGCGAACGAATTCCGGCCGACGGTACCGTCATTTCCGGCAGCTCGGAGATCGACGAAAGCCTGATCACCGGCGAGACCGAACGCCGGAAAATCGCCGCCGGCGCACTGGTCTATGCGGGGGCCCTGAATTTCTCCGGTGCGCTGACCATCAGGGCGACGGCCGCGGACGGCTCGGCGCTCATCGATGAGGTCGAGCGGCTGCTGCAGAAGGCAATCGAGGCGAAATCCCGCACCGTGCGCCTGGCCGATCGCGCCGCCAGGCTATACGCCCCCTTCGTACATGCGACCGCCGCCCTGACCGCGACCGGATGGCTGATTGCAGGCGCTTCGCTGCACGACGCCGTGGTGACCGCCATTGCGGTGCTGATCATCACTTGCCCGTGCGCATTGGCGCTGGCAATCCCGGCCGTCCAGGTGGTGGCGTCGAGCGTGCTGTTCCGCTCCGGCGTGATCCTCAATGCAGGCGACGCCATCGAGCGGCTCGCCCAGATCGATACCGTCATCTTCGACAAGACCGGAACCCTGACGCTGCCGATGCCCCGCATCGAAGAAGCGGCCCCGATCGAGCCTGGAATCCTCGAGCGTGCCGCGCGGCTCGCGCTCTCGAGCCATCATCCGCTGGCCACCGCGCTCGCCCAGGAGGCACGCGAGCGCCTGCCCTACGCGGACGCCGTCGAGGAGCCGGGGCGTGGCGTTCGGGTCGCGGTCGAGGGTAGCGAGGCTCGCCTCGGCAGCCGGGAGTTCTGCGGAATTGCGTTTCCCGACCAGGAAATCGACCGCCCGGACGGTCTTTCGGTCATCGCGTTTTCCCATGCCGGCAGGGAGGCGATGTTCGGGTTCCGGCAAAGAATTCGTCCCGACGCTGCGACGGTGGTGGCCGCGCTTCGCCAGCTTGGCCTGGATGTGCGGGTGTTGTCGGGGGATCGCGCCAGCGCGGTCGCGCCGGTCGCCGCCGCGCTCGGGCTGCGGAACTGGGCTGCGGAGCTCACGCCTTCCGGCAAGATTGCCTTGATCGAAAGCTTGCAGCAGCAAGGCCGCCGCGTTCTCATGGTCGGCGACGGGCTCAACGACGCCCCAGCGCTCGCCGCCGCCCACGTCTCGATGTCACCCATCAGCGCGGCCGACATCACGCAGGCCCAGGCCGATGCGGTGTTTCTGGGAGATCGTTTGTTGCCCGTGCTGGAGGCCATCGAGTTGGCGCGCAGCGCCCAGCGATTGATGAAGCAGAATCTGTGGCTGGCCGTGATCTACAACACGATCGCGGTCCCGATTGCGATCGCGGGCTATGTCACGCCGCTCATTGCCGCCGCCGCCATGTCGGGATCATCGGCTCTGGTCACGCTCAATGCATTGCGCGCCAACCGCCAGGCGGCCCGCCGATACGACGGAGCCGGACCATGAACGTGCTGATCTACCTGGTGCCCGTCGCCTTGGGGCTCGGCTTGACCGGCCTGGCGGCGTTCCTGTGGTCGCTGCGCAGCGGCCAATACGACGACATCGACGGAGCGGCGCTTCGCATCCTGACGGACGATGATCTCGAAGGTCAGATGACCCCTCCGCACGCCGAATGAACTGCACCGGGGCGCCAGCTGAAGCACAGCCGACACCAATGCACGTTAGATGCGCCCACCGGCACCCGCTGCTAGGCTTGCGATCAGACCGTGCAACGAGCTTCAGGCAAGCACATCGCAATCACTCTCGGTGGCTTCACCGAGGTCATGACGCTCTCGCAGGGCCCCAACGCGATTAGGACACGAGGCGGGACGTCCCGTCGCGAAGCCCGACGCTGATGCGCAGCACCTCCGGGAGTCGCGCAAGACGCCGTCCGAAAACGAGAAATGGCTGCAAAAGAATTCCGGCAAGATCGTCTCAAAATGACGCCAGACTGCCGAGACATACCGAGAATTCCGAAATCACATCGGCCGGCGGTGGCGAGCTGACCTTGTAGGAATCGGCGGCGAGCGAATTCTCCATCGTGAACTGCAGCTCGAACTCGGCCCGCAATACCGCCTTTATCAATTCCCTTCCTTGAGCAAAATCCAGGGTGGATGCAGCCACGCTGCCATCCTCGAACGGAATCGCCTTGGGCAACGCGACCGAGTTATAGCGCTCCGATACGAACGCGACCGAAGCGAGCTTGGCGGTCCGGGGCGATTGCGGCAATGCGAATTGTGGATCGCGGCTATCGGCTGTGAAGCCCGTCACCAACGGACCCGCCAAAGCGCCCCGCCTCTTCATCTGCGCCACGAGGAGCTGAAAGTTGAGCCCGTCGCCGGCATCGCTCTTGCGAAGCAGCACGGCGAGCTGGCAAACTTTGGCGGCCGGATCTTCATTCGCGCTGGCTTTATATTCAGTCTGCGTAGGAATCATATTTGCAGCGTGCGAGGCCACCGAAAACGACAGCGCCGCTATTCCGGCCAGACCGCAAATCCGGAGCGAAGCGCCGTGCTTCCTGCGATGCATGAGTAAAACTCCTTAGCCGCGTTAGAAGGTCTCACTTGATCTTCTGGCTCCGTAGTGACACCGACGAGCACCCGTCCGATCGAACGCGGACGGGGCTTCGCCGATGTTCTGAGCGCTTAGTGATGGTCCCTGTCGTGATCACCATGGTCATCGTCATGGTGACGATGGAGTAGGACGATGCGGTGATGATCGTCGTCGCGGTCATGATGCTTGATGACCACGATTTTGTGGTGATGGTCACGATCCCGATCGCGGTCATGGTCGCGATCGCCGACGCTGACGGAAATGCCGTTTTCCGCAAGCACCATCGGCTTCTCGCTTGTCACGGACCCGGCCAGGGCCGGGGCACTCAAGATTGCGAGCGCGCCCGCGATAAGAGCCAACTTATGCATGTGATATTCCTCCAGTGGTCGATGTTGCTGTCTTGCCTTGCGCATGATTGTGAATCTTGGTTGCGCCACAAGGAAAACTGGAGAAAGCAGTTGTTTGTTCCAGCGCAAGCAAAGAATATCGACAAACAAAGTTCAGGCACAGCATGAACAGGCATTCATTGAATATGATCCCGTCCACTCGACGGACGCATATTTCACTCGACGGACGCATATTTCACTCGACGAACGCATATTTCGGAAAACCATCCGACGTCTGTGAGATTGCTGGGCCCATTTGATGCAGCCCTTCCTAATCGTCACTCACCGGCATTTTCACTCTGTAGGTCGGGATTGCAGCGTCTGTCCATTTGACCATCACCCGGTGGCAGACCTCGCAGCTGGCGGACCCGCTGTCACGCGCCGGCGAGCTCAGGCTCACCTGGTACTCGGTCCCGCAATGCGGACAGGTAAAGTCCTGGTCACCGCAGCGCGTTATCCGGACCATGGGCCGAGCCGGCGGCTGGGTGATCCTCACTATCGACGCTTGGCTGCTCCGCCGACCATCCCGATCAGGATTCCCACCCCGACGGCGACCGCCAGCGTGACCAGCGGACGGTGCTCGACCTCGCTCGCCACCCGCTCCAGGGCGTCGTTGCCGAACTTGGCGCCGAACTTGGCGGCCTCGTTGCCGAAGCGCATCGCTTCGTCCCCGGCAAGGCGCCGGCCGCTACGGAAGCGATCGACGATCTCGGTCACCGCGGAGGCGATGGCGTCGCCGATGTGATCCCCGGCCGCGGAGGCGTTGGCCGAGGCGCGACGGCCGGCCTTGCGCCCGACCCGCTCGAGCTCGCCCTCCAGGGCGCGCAAGCGGCCCTCGATGGCGGAGATGCTGGGGGCGAATGCAGATGAACGTTGATGGAACATGGACTGTATCCTTCGGGGCAATGAGACCGGTATGGTGGTGAGCGGTTTGGCGGTGTTTCGCGTGCAAAGGCTAACTCCCAACGCCGAAGCACCCGATCGGTTCCATCGCGGGAACCAAAGGCCCGCTCGAAGGTTAGGCACTCATCAATCCTTCGTCGGAGCAGTACCCATGGACGACAACCGCACGAGCGGCGCCGCCAAGAATTTTGCAGGAAAAGTGGAAGAGGGCTTTGGTCGCGCGACCGGCGATGCAAAGACCAGGGTGCAAGGGCAAATGAAGCAAGCCGAAGGGAGCATCCAGGATCTGTACGGCCAGGCCATCGACTCGGCCGAGGACGCAATCGACGCGGTGCGGCAAATGCCCGCTTCGGTCGACGACACGATCCGCCACTATATCGAGAGCAATCCCTACACTACCGCAGCCATTGCGCTGGGGCTGGGCTGGCTGATCGGCAGATCGCACCGTCCATTCTAGATGCCTGCACGAGAGCCCCGTCTCGAGGTCGGGACTGTCACCTACAGCATGGAATTGATTAAGGCTCGGGAAGAACCGCATCCGCGGCTCCCGGGCCGAGCGGCATTGATCGTTCAGCAATCGATCGCGGCGGTCCCAACCCATGAGAGTCTACATGCCCGAGCTAGCGCCGGCCAAATCTTGGCGCCCCATAAGATCCGAGCTGCCCGCATCGGCCCAGACCACCATGCTGTTCACCGTGGCGATCATCTCGGCACTGTACTTCGGACGCGAGGTGCTGGTGCCGATCGCTTTGGCGCTGTTGTTGAGCTTCGCGCTCGCCCCGCTGGTCCGCATTCTGCAAGCCGGTCGGGTCCCGCGCACGTTGGCCGTCATTCTTGTCGTGCTCGCCGCCTTCGCCGGTATTTTCAGCCTCGGTGCCCTGATGGTTTCGCAGGTCAACCAGCTCGCCAGCGAGCTTCCGCGTTATCAGTCCACACTACGCGACAAGATTCAAAGCCTGCGTGGCGCGGCGGCGGGTACCGGCACGCTCGAGCGCGCCTCGCAGGTGTTGCAGGATTTGAGCACCGAGCTCGACAAGCCCACGGCAACTCGTCCCGTCATCGGCCTGCCCGCCAGCACGGCTCCCGACCGGCCGATTCCCGTCGAGGTCAAGCAGCCGGATCCGGGCGCATTGCAGACCTTGGTGGCGCTGATCACGCCGCTTATCCATCCCCTTGCAACCACCGGCATCGTGGTGATCTTCGTGATCTTCATCCTGATGCAGAGGCAGGATTTGAGGAATCGGCTGGTTCGGCTGGCAGGCTCCCAGGATCTGCAGCGCACCACGGCTGCGCTCGACGATGCCGGCCAAAGGCTCAGCCGATTGTTTTTGACCCAGCTCGGCCTCAATGCTGCCTATGGCGTCGTGGTCGGTCTCGGGCTGTGGTTCATCGGGGTTCCGAGCGCTCCCCTGTGGGGAATGCTGGCGATGATCCTGCGTTTCGTACCCTACATCGGTGCGTTCATTTCCGCGATCTTTCCCCTCATCCTGGCAGCCGCGGTCGGGCCGGACTGGACGATGGCGCTGTGGACCGGGGCCATGTTCCTGATCCTGGAGCCCGTGGTCGGGCAGATCATCGAGCCATTGCTGTTCGGGCACAGCAGCGGCCTTTCGCCCGTGGCGGTCATCGCCGCCGCCACCTTCTGGACCTGGCTTTGGGGACCGGTCGGGCTGATCTTGGCTACCCCGTTGACGATTTGCCTGGTGGTGCTCGGGCGGCACGTGGATCGCCTGGCTTTCCTCGATGTGATGCTCGGGGATCAACCGGCCTTGTCGCCGCCGGAGCTGGTCTATCAGCGCATGCTGGCGCGCGACCCGGTTGAGGCGGTCGAGCAGGCACAGAAGTTTCTGAAGGACAAGCCGCTCGTCGCCTATTACGATGAGGTCGTGATCGAGGGCCTGCGGCTGGCGCAAGGGGATGCGGAACGCGGCTCGCTCGACGATGAGCGCAAAATCCATATCCGAGATGCCGTCGCGGAGATCGTCGACGACCTCGGCAGCCATGAGGATGAAGTCGCGCCGCCTCCCGAAATCGACAGCAGCGCCGACGCCCCGCTTGCACAAATCGACCAGGCCGAAAAGGACCCGAGCCCGCCGCCGCGGCAATTGCCGGAGCGATGGCGCACGCCCAAGCCGGTGCTCTGCATTCCGGGCGTCGGCCTGCTCGACGAAGCCGTCGCCCTCATGCTGGCACAGCTGGTGGAAAGAAAGGGCATCGGGGCGCGGGCCGAGCCGGCCGATGCGCTGTCGATGTCCCGCATCTTCAGCCTGGACACCAAGGAAGTCGCGCTCATCTGTCTTTGTTATGTCGAGAACGCGACATCGGCACAGGTCCGCTACGCTGTTCGACGTTTGCGCCGGAAGGCGCCGGGCGCGTTCATCCTGGTTGCGCTGGTCGGAACCGGCGACGGCATCGATGCGCAGGCGATCCGCGAGCTCACCGACGTCGCGCTGGTCAAGCCTTCGCTTGCCGACACGGTCGAAAAGATTCTCGAGCAAGCGACCGCCACGGTGAAGGAGAGCGATGTTCTGCATGAGGACTTGAAATCGCACGCATGATATCGTTAGAGAATGGTCGCCACACATCCAGGCCGGTAATCTGTAGAGGAGAATGAGATGGTCGAGCAGAAGTCAGACAAGGGCGAGCAGGCGGTTTCCCGCGATCGCTTGGCCGAGCTGTTGAACGAAGACCTTTCCCGCGAATACCAGGCCATCATCTCCTATGTGGTGTATTCCCAGGTGCTCAAAGGCGCCGAGTACATGAGCATCGCCGAGCAGCTCGAAACCCACGCCCAGCAGGAGCTCAAGCACGCCCTGATCATTTCGCGCCAGATCGATTATCTGGGCAAGATGCCCACCGTCACCGCCAAGCCGGTAAAGACATCGGAAAAGGCCAAGGACATGCTCCGCTTCGATTTGGACAACGAGAATGAGACCATCCGCAATTACCGCGAGCGGGTGCGGCAGTGCGAAGCGCTGGGCGAATATGCGCTGGCGGAGCAGATCCGTCAGATTCTCATCGACGAGCAGGATCACCAGATCGATCTGGCCACTGCTCTCGGCGAAGATGTCCCCGATCTCACAGGTCCGCACCGCGCGGCCAAGAAGTAAGCGTGGACGCAATCGCGCGCTGGCTGCTGCCGGCCAGCGCGGGTTTCCTTTTATGGAAATTGGCGTGAAAGACGTGGTTGCCCGGCACACGGCCGGGCATGACCACCGTCAATGCGACCGCACTCTAACGCCGCCAGGTCGCGCCAAACAGGAATCCGATCGCGACGGCCAGCATCAGGGTCGTGTAGGGCCGCTTGGCCAACGATTCGTCGATTGCTTCCGCCACATTGCTTCCGACCTCGCGCACCGCGTCCAGGGCTTCCATGCCCTTGTCCTGCGCGTCCGAGAGCATGCTTTCGACATTCGAGCCGGTATTGGCGCGAGCGGCCGATCCCTTGGCATGGTTGCCGGCATGGCGCGCCGCATTGGACGTGTTGGACATCAGGCTCACTCCTTGGGGAATTGAAATGGTTGCGCATTATAACGGGACGAACGCGTGAAGGTTCCGATCAGGGGCTTGACGATATCGCCTTGCGCGAAAGTGCCCCCCGAACTCCAGCGGGAGGGAACCAAATTTTTGTACACTTGTTGGGAGGACTGCAGCCCCGCGGTGGGGCCTATGGAGGCTAGGATGCCAGTCATTCTTTGGTTGCTGGGAGTGCCGTTGGTGGTGGTCGTCGCGCTCATGCTCACGCACGTCATCTGAGTGGGCTTGCCACCCGGATTGAGACAAAGCCCCGCTTGTTCAGCGGGGCTTTTTTTGCCCAGTCGAAAGCGCGGAAACTACGATCCTTCGATCTTGGAGAAATCAGCGACCGCCCGGGTGGCGGCGCGGATTTCGTTGAGCAGCCGAAGCCGATTTTCGCGCAGCGGCTGATCGTCCACATTGACCGTGACCTTGTCGAAGAAGGCGTCCACATGCGGGCGCAGCTTGGCCATCGCCAGCATGGCCGCGGCGAAGTCCTCGCGCGCGACCGCGGCACCAGCCTCCTCCCCGACCGCGTCGATGGCCTTGGCCAGCTCCCATTCCTCGGCCTGCCGGTAGAACTGCGGGTCCGGCTTGCCCACATAGTCGCGCGCGTCCTTCTTCTCCTCGATCCGGATGATGTTGGTGGCGCGCTTGTAGCCGGCCAGCAGGTTCTTGCCGTCCTCGGTATCGAGGAACTTGCCCAGCGCCTGGATGCGGCGGACGACGAGAACCAGATCGTCCTGGCCGTCGAGCGCGAACACCGCATCGACCAGATCGTGGCGCGCGCCCTGCTCGCGCAGCTGGACCTTGAGGCGGTCGGCGAAGAAGGCAAGCAGACCAGCGGGCACAAGGCCGCTGCCAATCACAAGCGTGCCGGTGGCGAACAAGCCATTTTTGATTTCGAAATCGATAGCGGGAATTAGTCTCAACCGAATTGCATTATCAAGGATAATCCTGATCACGCCGAGAGCCGCTCGCCGCAGCGCGTACGGGTCCTTTGATCCGGTCGGCTTCTCGTCGATCGCCCAGAAACCAACAAGCGTGTCGATCTTGTCGGCGAGCGCGACCGCGACCGAGACCGGATCGGCGGGCACCAGATCGTCCGGTCCCTTGGGCTTGTAATGGTCCTCACACGCATGGGCGACGGCTTCATCCTCACCCTGCGCTTCCGCCAGATACTTCCCCATCAGGCCCTGCAACTCGGGGAATTCACCCACCACCTCGGTGAGCAGGTCGGCCTTGCACAGGCGCGCCGCGCGCTTGGCCTTGTCGACGTCCGCGCCGACGACGGGAGCCAGCTCGGCGGCCAATCGCTCAATGCGCTCAATGCGCTGCGCCTGAGTGCCGAGCTTCTCGTGGAAGATGATCGCGTCGAACTTCGGCAGCCGGTCCTCGAGCTTTACCTTCAAATCGGTCTCGTAGAAGAACTTCGCATCCGACAGCCGCGCCCGGATGACGCGCTCGTTGCCGGCCGTGATCGCGGCGCCGCCGTCCTGCGCTTCGGTGTTGGCGACCAGGATGAATTTGCTCACCAGCCTGGCGGTCTGTGGATCGCGCAGCACGAAGCATTTCTGGTTGGCGCGGATGGTGGTGCGGATCACCTCGGGCGGGATCGAAAGGAAGGCCTCGTCGAATGAGCCCATGAGCACCACCGGCCATTCCACCAGGCCGGCGACCTCGGCGAGCAGGCCCGCATCCTCCACCAGCTCGTAGCCTTGCGCAAAGGCGAGGTTCTTGGCGTCGTGCAGGATCATGTCGCGGCGCCGCTCGGGATCGAGCATCACCTTCGCCTTGGCAAGCTTGACCACATAATCGTCGAAACGCTTCACCGGGAACGGATCGGGCGCGAGGAAACGGTGGCCGCGGGTCTGGTTGCCGGCCGCAATGCCGTCAACCGAGAACACTACGATATCGGGCTCCTCGGTCTCCGGCCCGAACGTCGCCAGGATGGAATGCAGCGGACGCACCCAGGTCAGCCGGCCGTCGCCCCAGCGCATGGATTTCGGCCAGGGGAAACTCCTGATCACCTCGGGCACGATCTCGCCGATCACCTCAATGGCGGGCCGGCCCTGCTTCTCGATCACTGCCACGTAGAAGTCGCCCTTTTTCCCATCCTTCTCGATCTTGGCCTGATCGATCGAGGCGAGCCCCGCGGCCTTGAGGAATCCCCTGATGGCGCCCTCGGGCGAGCCCACGCGCGGGCCTTTCTTCTCGTCCCTCTGGTCGGGCTGGCGGGCCGGCACGCCCTGTACCGCGAGCGCAAGCCGGCGCGGCGTCGCGAACGCCTTGGCACCCTCGTAGACGAGCCCGGCCGCCACCAGCCGATCGGTGACCAGCTTTTTCAAATCCTCAGCCGCGCGCGCCTGCATGCGGGCGGGGATTTCCTCGGAGAACAGCTCGAGCAGAAGGTCGGGCATTGCAATTCCTACGCCGCTTGCTTCTCCCCTCCCCTTGTAGTGAGGGGAGAAAAAGGGCTCACAGCTTCAGGTGGCTGTCGTCACAGATCGGCGGCGTTTTGGTACGCTTGCAGGTGCACAACAAGGCGCGCCGGTTGCGCTCGACCTTCCATTCCAGCGGCTCGATGCCGGTGCCCTCGTGCGAGCCGTCACAGAACGGCTGGCTCTGCGAGCGTCCGCAGCGGCACCACCAATAGGTCTCGCCGGCAACGAGCTCGACCAGCACCGGCTCGCGACCGCCGATCTTGGGTTCGCTGCTCATACGATTCCTCCTCCGGCCGCGGTCGCGAGCCAAGCCTCGCCGCAGGCCTTGGCGAGCTCGCGCACGCGCAGAATGTAACCCTGCCGCTCGGTCACCGAGATCACACCGCGTGCATCGAGCAGGTTGAACACGTGGCTCGCCTTGATGCACTGGTCATAAGCCGGCAGCGCCATGAGATGATGGCGCGCGTTGCCTTTGACCCCCCACCCGGCCGCCAAATACTTGCGGCAGGCCGCCTCCGCCATCTTGAACTGCTCGAACAGCATATCGGTGTCGGCGACCTCGAAATTGTGCCGTGAATATTCCTGCTCGGCCTGCAGGAAGACGTCCCCATAGGTCACCCGCCGGGCATCGTCGCGGCCGTTGAAATTGAGGTCGTAGACGCGTTCGACGCCCTGCACATACATGGCGAGCCGCTCCAGCCCATAGGTGAGCTCGCCCGAGACCGGAGCGCATTCGAAGCCGGCGACCTGCTGGAAATAGGTGAACTGCGACACTTCCATGCCGTCGCACCAGCACTCCCAGCCGAGCCCCCAGGCGCCGAGCGTCGGGCTTTCCCAGTCGTCCTCGACAAAACGGATGTCATGCAGCTTGGCATCGACGCCGATCTCGGCGAGCGACTTGAGATAGAGGTCCTGCAGATCGGGCGGCGACGGCTTCAGGATCACCTGGAACTGATAATAGTGCTGCAGCCGGTTGGGATTCTCGCCGTAGCGGCCGTCCTTCGGCCGGCGCGAGGGCTGCACATAGGCGGCATTCCAGGGCCTGGGTCCAAGCGAGCGCAGCGTGGTCGCCGGATGAAAGGTGCCGGCCCCGACCTCCATGTCATAGGGCTGCAGGATCACGCAGCCATAGTCCGCCCAATAGCGCTCGAGCGCCAGGATCAGCCCCTGGAACGAGCGCCTGGGATCCATGTGATCCGGATGCGTGCTGGGAGGCGGATCGACAGCGGCCATTGCGCAATTTCGTGCTTGAGGATTGGGCGCGGACCCTATCGGGGGGGCCCGGAGGGGTCAAGAAACTCGTCCCGAAGGGCGGCCACAAGGGCCGCCCCTACGCAACGGCCGGTTTCGTAGGGGCGCCCCTCGTGGGCGCCCGCGCGGGCGACATATGCGCGCGCCGGGCTGCCGGCACCATGGCCCAACCGGGTCCGGGAGGTTAATCTCCGCCAAGCTGCGAAGCCTTGGAGGAACGACGTGGGACACTCTCGCCGACTGAATGCCCTCATTGCCGTGGGATCGATCGCAGGCGCCTTGCTGGCGCCTGGCGCGGCGCCGGCGCAGACCTATCCGAACCATCCGGTCAGGCTGGTGGTCGGATTCGCGCCCGGCGGAAACACCGACCTCATTGCCCGCATCGTCGCCGACAAGGTGCAAGGCGTGCTCGGGCAAAGGGTCATTATCGACAACCGCGGCGGCGCCAACGGCGCCATCGCGGCCGACACGGTGGCAAAGGCGGCGCCCGACGGCTACACGCTGTTCTTCACCACCGTGGGGGCGGTCGCGATCAATCCCGCCTTCCGCAAGGATCTGCCCTACGATCCGGTCAAGGATTTCGCGCCGGTCGCCCTCATCGGCCGCGCCGCGCCGGTGCTCGCGGTGGACCCCACGCTCGGGATCAAGTCCGCCCGCGACCTGGTGGCGCTCGCCAAGCAGAAACCCAACACCGTGAGTGTCGGCATGACCGGCGTCGGCGCCATCTCCCACATGGCGCTCGAATTGTTCGAGTCCACCGCCGACGTGAAGTTCGTCCATGTTCCGTTTCGCGGCTCGGGACCGGCGCTCGCCGATCTCCTGGGCGGGCATGTCAACGGAATCATGATCGACGTCTCGGTCATGCTCGAGCACATCAAGGCCGGCAAGATCAGGCCGCTCGGCACCACCTCGGCGGTGCGCTCCGATCTGGTGCCGGATATCCCGACCCTGGTGGAGCAGGGCTATCCGGGCGCGGTGGCGGAAAACTGGACCGCGCTGTTCGCGCCGGCCAAGACCCCGCCCGAGGTCATCGCCAAGCTCAATGCCGCATTCCTCGCAACCGTCAACGAACCCGACATGCGCCGCAAGTTCGCCGAGAATGCAATCTCGGCGGCGCCGAGCTCGCCGGAGGAGCTCGGCCAGCTGCTGCGCAGCGAGATCGTGAAATGGGACACGCTGATCCGCGAGAAGGGCATCACCATCAAGCCCGAGGAATGAGCTTCAAGAAAACCTTGCCTGCCTGATTTGCGTCCGCCGTCAATCGTAGCGGAGAGCCGTCATGACGCCCGATCTCAAGTACCTCGCCTACACCGCAATCCTTACGGCCGCACTTTGGATTCCCTACATCGTCTGCCAGGTGATGACCAACGGGTTTCTGACACCGCCGAACTATGTGGATCCCGCCGCGCGGCCGGTCCCGGCCTGGGGCAAGCGCGCCGACCGCGCCCATCTCAATGCGGTGGAAACCTTCGCACCCTTTGCGGCACTGGTGCTCATCGCTCACGTGTCCGGCAAAGCCGATGCGATGACGGCGTTCTGGTCGATGTGTTTCTTCTGGCTGCGGCTCGCGCATGCCGTGGTCTATTTGGCCGCCATACCCTACGTGCGGACGCTGATCTTCACCTTGGGCTTCGTCGCGGTGGTCGGGATTTTCTGGGAAGTGATCAAGTAGCGGCGCAAGCGCCAGCGCTTATATCACGCGCCATTCGCCGGTCGCGGGATCGCGCCGCAGCGTGGGCAGCGCCTCGCGCCGGAGCGGATCGACCGCCCTGACCTTGATGCGGTCGAGCTCCTCGCCGAAGCGGCGCGCTTCCCTCACGGCCCAGTGCACGATGGCGGCAGCACCGGCGGCGCCGAGCGCGAGCTTGACCAGCGGCGGGATGACGAGCGGCGGCATCGGTGGTCTCCTTCTTGGTTGCGCAGTGCCCGGCAACTACAGTCCATAACGCGCCCACAGGGCGCGGGCCTCCAGGGCAGAGATGATGCCGCCCGCGAGCTCGGCGCCGTGCGACAGCGGATCGAACCCCGACACGATGCCCCGCAGCCCGATGCCCGGCCGCGCGCGACCGAACAGATTGCGCTCCGCGGCGACCAGCGGGGTCATCACCTTATCGCCGAAGCGCGCCCGCAGGGTCGAGCGCAGGTCTCCGATCTCGTCGGCAAGGCCGAGCTCGATCGCCTTGGTTCCGGACCAATATTCGCCGGAAAACAGGGTTTTTTCGGGGCCTTTGAGCCGCCCGCCGCGGCTCTGCTTCACCAGGTCGATGAAGCCCTGGTGAATCTCGTTCTGCAGCGCCTTGAGGCGCTCCACGTCGTCGGGGTTCTCGGGCAGGAATGGATCGAGCGTGGCCTTGTGCTCGCCCGCCGTATAGAGCCGCCGCTCGATGCCCAGCCGCTCCATCAACTTGGGAAACCCGAAGGAGCCGCCGACCACCCCGATCGAGCCGAGGATGGAGGAGACGTCGCAGACGATCTCCTCGGCCGCGCAGGCCACCATGTAGCCGCCCGAGGCGCCCACATCCTCCACGAAGGCGATCACCGGCAGCTTCTTCTCCTCGGCGTGCTGGCGGATGCGGCGGTAGATCAGATGCGATTGCACCGGCGAGCCGCCCGGGGAATTGATGACGAGGGCGACCGCGCGGGCGTTGCGCATCCCGAACGCCCGCTCGAGCGGGCGCGCCATGCTGGCGAGCGTGACGCCGGGCTTGAGCGGGGTCGAGAAACCGATCACGCCGTTGAGCCGCACCACCGGCACCACCGGGATGTCGCCGCGAAAGCGCTTGGGAACAAGCGGCCGCAATACCTTGCCGACGCCGGCGAGAAGCTCACGGAATTGGTCGGACATGCCGGTGTCACCCATCCCGACCAGATAGGCCTCGCAGGCGGGCCGCTCAAGTTACCATTTGCTTAACGTTGGAACGCTATTTGCAGTGAAGACGTACACAGACCGGCAAGATTGTTGGCTTGGTCACAACCGGAACGGCGAAGCGATCAATGAAAATATTCATTCTGATGGCTCTTTTCAGCGCAATTGCCGCGGCTTCCCACCTCCGGAACCCTGGCGAGCAGCCCAAGCCGGCGGCCTGATCGGCGATCCACCTTCCACACCAAAGTGCCGCACCCGCAAGCAGTCTGCACAACTTGCGGGCAGTACAGGCATCGCCAGACACGCGGAATTAAAGCTTAGATTCGGGCGAGCGGAAGCGTCGCGCCCGCCCGCAGCACGGCCTCGGCTTGCGGCGTCGGGTGCCCGCCGGCATCGTTGAGGACGAGGCCCGGCAAAACGGCGAGCGGTGCGCGGCTTGCCTTGGTGGCCCGCACCAGGACTCGGATCGCAGGCTCATCCGGCTTGGGATGGACCGGCAGGATCGCAAACGCGCCAAAAGCGGAATCGAGCGCCCGTCCAAGCTCAAGCAAGCCATCCGCCCGGAAGATCATAGTCAGCGTGCCGCGCGGGCGCAGGAGCCGGGCCGCGGTCCTGATCCAGGCGTGCAAGGCTTCGGGCGGCGCCGCATGGGCAAGACGGCGGCGGCGGTCGGGCGAGGTTTGCTGCCGCACCGGATCGTTGAAGGGTGGATTCATCAGCACCCGGGCGACCGTCTCGGGTCCGAGCCCGGCCGCCGCAAAGGCACGCGCCGGCGCGGCCGCATCGAGGACCACGGACCTTACCCGCGCCGCCAAGCCGTTGAGCGTGGCGTTCGCGGCGGCGAGCGCGGCGAGCTCCGGATCGATCTCGACCAGCGTGACCGCAATGTCGCGCGCCCGTGCCGCCAGCGCGAGGCCGGCGGCCCCGACCCCGGCCCCGAGATCGACCACCTGCTCGCCGGGCTGCACCGGACAGGCGGCGGCCAGCAAGATCGCATCGTGCCCGACCCGATGCCCGCGCCGCGGCTGCCGCAACCGCAAAGCGCCGCCCAGCACGGCATCCTCGGTCAATGGGCCGGGACGCGGCTCAGCGGACATCGCCGAGCAGCTCGTGGCCCAGTCCCGCCGCTTGCAGGAGCCGGCGGGCGGCGTCGACGTCCTCCTCGGCCACCAGAACCCGGCGCGGCAGAATGCCGATCGAGCCCTCGAGCACGCTCATGTTCTGGTCGAAGACCAGATGTGGGATGGCGGCACCATCCAGGAGTGCCGCGACCGCGGAGACCAAGACCGCATCATTGGTGCGTACCAGCTCGCGCAAGGCATTCTCCCTTCACGGCCGCCGGCGGCCCTTCATGACCGTCTGCGGTCGTGATCCCGGCCGGGCGCCTGCTGCGCCAGATACGCGAGCAGCTTCACCTCGCGCCGGCCCTTGGTCACCGTATCAAGAATGAGACCCGCAACCACGAAAAGAAAGGCCAGCAGCATCAGGCCGGTCGAGAGGATCGCGGTCGGAACGCGCGGAACCACGCCTTGCTCCAGGTAGGTGGCAAAGACCGGGAGCGCCAGAACGATCGAGATGACGGCGAGCACCGTGCCGACACCGCTGAAGAAGGCGAGCGGCCGCTCGGTGCGGTAGAGGTTGGCGATAGTCTTGAGAATGCGCAGTCCGTCGCGCCAGGTGCTGAGCTTCGACGCCGACCCGACCGGGCGGGCGTAATAGGGCGTCGCGATCTCGGCCGTGGGCAGCTCGAGCTCGAGCGCATGGACGGTCAGCTCGATCTCGATCTCGAAGCCGCGCGACAGGACCGGAAACGACTTCACGAACCGCCGCGAGAACACCCGGTAGCCCGACAGGATGTCGGTAAAGGTGGCATTGAACACCCAATCGACGGCCGCCGAGAACAGCCGGTTCCCGAACCGGTGCCCGGTGCGATAGGCGGCCTCGTCGCCATCGATGCGAGCCGCCACCACCATGTCGAGCCGGTCCTCCAGCAGCTTCGCGATCAAGGCGCGCACGCTCGCCGCGTCATAGGTGGCATCGCCGTCGACCAGAACGATCACGTCGGCATCCACATCGGCAAACATCCGCCGTACCACGTTACCCTTGCCCTGATGGGTCTCGCGGCCCACCACGGCGCCAGCCCGGCGGGCGACCTCGACGGTGCGGTCGGTGGAATTGTTGTCGTAGACGTAGATGGTGGCTTCCGGCAGGGCCGAGCGGAAGTCGGCCACCACCCTGGCGATTGCGACCTCTTCATTGAAGCAGGGCACCAGGACGGCGATCCGCTGGCCGGCCAGATCGAGCCCGGCCGCGACTGCCGGCATCACCTCGGCTTTGATCATCGATCCTCTACCCCGGCGGTTTCGGCCGATTCGGCGGCCAACCGCGGTTGCGGGTTTGGCGCCCGGCGCCGTGACCTAAACCATGGATGAACCGCGTAGGACATTTTGCGTACTTGCCCCCATACCATAGCGTTTCTATGCTCGCGCGTCCCTCATGCGGAGCGCCGCTTTGGCCGTCATCGTCCCCTTCGAAAGCCCTTCCTCACCCTCCATCGCGCCGCTGATCAAGCTCGTGGCCCCCGACATGGAACGGGTCAACACCACCATCCTGTCGCGGACCGGATCGGAGGTGACGATGATTCCGGAGATCGCCCAGCACCTGATCGAGTCGGGCGGCAAGCGGCTGCGGCCGATGCTCACCCTGGCGATGGCCCAGATGGCGGGCTACGGGGGCGACGGCCACATCAAGCTCGCCGCCGCGGTCGAGTTCATGCACACCGCGACGCTGCTGCACGACGACGTCGTGGACGAAAGCGAGATGCGCCGCGGCCGGCTCGCCGCCCGCATGCTCTGGGGCAACGAGGCGAGCGTGCTGGTCGGCGACTTCCTCCTGGGCCAAGCCTTCAAGATGATGGTCGAGGTCGGCTCGCTGCGCTCGCTCGAGATTCTCTCCTCGGCTGCCGCCATCATCGCCGAGGGCGAGGTGATGCAGCTCGCCGCCGCCAAGAACACCGCCACCACCGAGGACGAATATCTCAGCGTGATCCGCGGCAAGACCGCCGAACTGTTCGCGGCGGCCTGCGAGGTCGGGCCGGCGCTGGGCGCGCGCCCCAAGGCCGAGCAGTCGGCCTGCCGCTCCTTCGGCATGAACCTCGGCATCGCGTTCCAGCTGGTCGACGATGCGCTCGATTACGGCGGCAAGGCCGCCAAGCTCGGCAAGAATGTCGGCGACGATTTTCGCGAAGGCAAGATCACGCTGCCGGTGGTGCTCTCCTTCCGCCGCGGCTCAGAGGCCGAGCGCACGTTCTGGTGCCGCGTGCTGGAGGACGGCGATGCGAGCGAGGCCGATCTCGAGCATGCGATCGGCCTGATGACCAAGCACCGGGCGCTCGAGGACACGATCCAGCGCGCCCGCCATTATGGGGCGATCGCCAAGGACGCGCTGGCGCTGTTCCCGGCCTCGCCCATGAAGGAGGCGCTCGAGGAGACGGTCGAGTTCTGCATCGCGCGCTCGAATTAGTAGGATGGGCTGAGCTCATAAGGGCGTTCACGCCCGTTTTCGCGGGCTATGCGAATCCCATCGGCGGCGTTTGATGGGTTTCGCAAGGGCTCAACCCATCCTACAATGTCCATCATGATCACGCGACGAGGCCTTCTCCTCACACCGCTGGCGCTGGGCCTTGCCCCGGGCGCGATCTCGTCCGCGCGGGCGCAGACCTATCCGACGCGTCCGATCAAGCTGGTCGTGCCCTACCCGCCGGGCGGGCCGATCGACACCATGGCGCGCCTGCTCGGGCAGCAATTGTCGCAGCGGTTCGGACAGCAGACGGTGATCGACAACCGTCCGGGCGCCGGCTCGATACTCGGCTCCAAGGCGGCCGCCGGCGCCGAGCCGGACGGCTACACCCTGCTGTTCGGCTCGTCGGGCTCGCTCGCGGTCTCGCCTGCGCTCTATGCCAATTACGACCTCGACATCCGCAAGGCCTTCGTGCCGGTCGGCGCGGTCGCGCTGTTGCCGCACGTGATGGTGATCGCGCCCTCGGTGCCGGCCAGGACGGTCGCCGAGTTCATCGCCTATGCCAAGGCCAATCCGGGCAAGCTCAACTACGGCGCCTCGATCGGCACGCCCCCGCACCTGCTCTCGACCCTGTTCGCGACCAGGGCCGGGATCGACGTGGTCTATGTGCCCTACAAGGGCTCGGCGGCGTCGGTGACCGATCTGTTGTCCGGCCAGACCCAATTCACCATCGACGGCTTGACCGGGCTGCTTCCGCTGATCCAGGACGGCAAGGTGCGCCCGCTGGCAATCGCGCGGGCGCAGCGCTGGCCGGAGCTTCCCGAGGTGCCGACCCTGGTGGAAAGCGGCTTTGCGGATTTCACCGTCGATGCCTGGACCGGCGTGATGGCGCCGGCCGGCACGCCGGCCGCGATCATCGCCACGCTCAACCGCTCGATCAACGAAAGCCTCGGCACCGCCGAGGCGAAGGCCGGCCTGGCGCGCTTCAGCGCCATCGCGCAGACCGGCTCGCCGCAGGAATTCGCACAATTCCTCGAAGGCGAGTTGCCGAAATGGGCGGCGATCGTCAAATTGTCGGGCGCCAAGATCGACTGAGCCCCCGCGCTCGACCGAACGGACAAGCGGAAAGGTTCGACCATGCAATCGGCTGGCCCGAGCGAACGGCCGCTGCCGGCGGCGCCCTGGCCGATATTCCGAACGCTGCGCGGCCTCCGCGCCGCCGACCTCAACCGCGACCTCGCGGCCGGGCTGACGCTCGCCGCCATAGCGATCCCGGAGCAGATGGCGACCGCGCGGCTCGGCGGCTTCCCGCCGCAGATCGGCTTCTTCGCCTTCATGGCCGGTACGCTCGCGTTTGCGGCCTTCGGCTCGAGCCGCCACCTGTCGGTCGGGGCGGACTCCACCATCACGCCGATCTTTGCCGGCAGCCTGGCGCTGCTGGCCGCCGCAGGATCTGCGGATTACGCCGGGCTCGCCGCCGCGCTTGCCCTCATGGTGGGCGTGATCCTGATCACCGGCGGCATCATCCGGCTCGGCTGGGTCGCCGATCTGTTGTCGCGGCCCGTCATCACCGGCTTTCTGGCCGGCATCTCGATCCATATCGTGTTGTCGCAGGCGCCGACTATTCTGGGCGTGAAGAGTGCCGGCGGCACCGTCTACGAGCGCGTGGCTGGGCTCGCGGCCCACCTGCATGAAATCAATCCGCTCGCGCCGGCGATCGGGTTTGGGGTCCTGGCCATCACGCTCGCCTGCGAAAGATGGAACCCGCGCGTGCCGGGTGCCTTGATCGCCCTGGTGATGGCAACCGCGGCGGTCGCGATCCTCGGCCTGGAGCAATTCGGCATCTCGGTGCTCGGCAACGTTCCGGCCGGGCTGCCGCGCTTCGCGCTGGTGGCGGTCAATCATGATCAGATCTACGCGCTCATTCCGCTCGCGATCGTGATCAGCCTCGTCGTCATGATGCAGACGGCGGCCACCACGCGCTCGTTCCCGGGCGGCGAGCCGCCGGACGTCGATCGCGACTTCATCGGAGCGGGCGCCGGCAGCCTGCTGGCTGGATTGTTCGGCGCCTTTCCGGTCAACGCCAGCCCGCCGCGCACCGCCATCGTGGAGGAGGTCGGGGCGCGCTCGCAGCTCGCCGGCCTGTTGGCGGTCGCGATCATCCTGGCGCTCGCGAGCTTCGGCACCGGGCTGTTGGCGCATGTGCCCGATGCGGCGCTCGCCGGCATGTTGCTGTTCGTGGCCCAGCGCATCTTCCGATGGCAGACCTTCGTGGAAATTTATCACCGCGCACCCGGCGAGTTCGCGCTCATTATCGCCACCATGACCGCCATCGTGCTGCTGCCGATCGAGACCGGGGTCGTGATCGGCATCTTTCTGTCGCTGCTGCATGGCGTCTTCATCATGACGCGCGCCATGCCGATCGAGTTCGAGCGGGTGCCGGGCACCACCATCTGGTGGCCGCCGCACGGCAGCGTTTGCCGCGAGACGATGGACGGCGTCCTGGTGATGGCGTTCCAGGCGCCGCTGTCCTTTCTCAATGCCTACGACTTCCGCCGCGGCATCCTGCACGCGCTCGCACGGCCCGGCAGCGCCGTGCGCCTGGTCGTGCTGGAGGCCAGCAGCATCGTGGCGATCGACTACACCGCCGCCGACGTGCTCGCCGAGGTGATCCGCAGCTGCCGCGCCCAGGGCGCCGATTTCGCGGTGGCACGGCTCGAATCGATCCGCGCCCAGGAGGCCTTCCAGAGCTTCGGGCTGGTGGAGCTGTTGGGAGCGGATCACATTTTTCACAGCGTCGACGAGGCAATCAGGAAATTGGGAGGGCAGCAGGCGAACGGTGCGGGCTGAAGGGGGCAGATCTCCGTGCGAAGTCACAGGATTTCCCGCACTATTGTTTTCATTCACGAATTCGAATTCGTTTTGTAAAAAGTGGAGGTAATAGATCACCAGCAATCAATCAGAGATGCATGGCTGCGGAGCGCTGCGCGATTGAAAATACAATGCGGATGCAATGGACCATCGCAAGGATGCCGTAAGGATGCCGCTGGAGCCATGCGGCGACCGCAGAGCTGGAGGGCCGTGCGGTTTCGCGAGCCTCACCGGTTCAATCTGGATTGACCGGATGGATCACGATGCTGACAAAACGCGGCGCGATCCGCCAGCCGAATGCCGGGTTTTGATCTGCCCGGCTTTCGCACAACACAAGACGGGGCACGCCGTAGATCGGGCGCAGCTCGCCAGTTTCAATTTCCTCAATCCACTGATTTGGGTGGTCGGGTCAAGCTCCGTGACAGGGTAGCGGACTCGTTCCAAGGTTCAAGCGGGCGCCCCGGTCACGAAACCGTAACGTACGATCGCGAGCCGCTCGAATCGTCGCCACAGTCATCATCAGCATGGCGCTCTGTCTTGGATCGAAGCGCGCCCGGCCGTCACCGATCCGCGTGCGGGGCGGTGCAATCGCTATTTGCTCGCGACCGGCCCGAGCGCGAGAATGCTCGCGTAACGGTCCCGATATTTTGTGAGTCGCGTCCGCCAAATCAGTAAATTGCGCGCCATGGCGGCGGCCTCATTCTTGGAAAGAGCCCGCCGCATTCAGCGGCGGGCTCCCGGGTGACCGAGCAGCACACGGATGGGAAGTTGCCACGGTCACCGCGAGCAATTGCAGGATCAGCCGGGCAACAGGACGGTGTCGACGACCTGAATGACGCCATTCGACTGAAACACGTTGTCGATCGTGACCTTGGCGACATCGCCTTTGGCGTCGATGATCATGAGGTCGTTGCCCTTGGCCTCGACCGTCAAATCGGCGCCTTCCACGGTCTTGATCATGGCCTTGCCGCCGGCCTTCTTTGCAGCCTCCATCAGATCCTTGGCGGTCATGCGGCCCGCCACGACGTGGTAGGTCAGCACCTTGGTGAGCATCTCTTTGTTCTCGGGCTTCAGAAGGTTGTCGACGGTGCCCTTCGGAAGTTTTGCGAATGCTTCGTTGGTCGGCGCGAAGACGGTGAAAGGACCGGCGCCCGAAAGCGTGTCGACAAGGCCGGCGGCCTTGACGGCGGTCACCAGGGTGGTGTGAACCTTCGAGTTGACGGCGTTCTGGACGATGTTCTTTGAGGCATACATCGGGGCGCCGCCCACACTCACGGGCTTCTCTTCCTTCATTTGCGCGAAGGTCGGTGCCGACGCTATCGTCGCCAGCGTGAGCCCTGCGGCTATCGCGGTCAAAATCTTGCTTTGCGGGGATTTCATCTGTTTTTCCTTGCAGTGTTGCCGGGATGATGCCGCCGATCGCGGAACCATGTCCTAGTTACGAAGCCTGGCCGCAGCAGATGCACAGCCGCGGTCACAACATCGTGTTGACCGGACCCCGGAGAAACCCGATCCATCGGCTCGCGCCGAACGTAAGGATCTCTGATGACCGGCATCCATGAGGCTGGCGCCTCGGAGAGGAACGAGACGTGCATTTCCACCTTCGGCGAGGCAGCGCTCTACCCGACCAGGATGGCACGGATGGCCCGAGCGGCGCCGAGGCGCGGCGTGTCATGCGACACACCATGGCCGCCTTTTTATCTGATCGCGGGCGCCGCGCACCTCACGATGACCGACACATTTCTGCGAATCGTGCCGGATTGGGTCCCTTTTCCTAGAGTGGTTGTCCTGTTGACGGGAGGCTGCGAAATCGCCGGCGGCGGGGCGCTGGTCAGCAGGCGCTTCCGGCGCCTGGCCGGAGTGATGCTGGCGCTTTACGCGGTCTGCGTTTTTCCCGCCAACATCAAGCATGCGATCGATGACAGGCACCGCCCGGCCGGCCCCGCCAACAGTTGGTATCACGGGCCCCGGTTGGCGTTTCAGCCGGTGCTCGTCTGGTGGGCTTTGTTCTGTGCCGGCGTGATCGACTGGCCGTTCCGGGCAAATCCAAGTACCGCTGCGGATCGTCGGCTGCGCGGACACGGCACGGGGCGGCCGCGGGGCCGGGACACGAGGCCACCGCGTCACGATTGAACGACAGCAGCGTGGTCCACGTCTGCTTGGGGACTAAACGATTGCTTCGCTTCGATCCAGCCGTCTTGTCACAAAGCAACCTCACGTCCAGCTCCAACATGCCGCGTGAGAGGCTTCATCAAGCGGCGCTGATCCTGCAGCACCTCCGGCAGGAAGAAATTCCCCCTTCACGACTGCATCAAATTCCTGCGAGAGCGTGCGTTCGATCAACGTCGCGCCAAAAACCGCGTCGGGACGGCGGTTGCGTGATAGGCGGGCCGTCGGATTTCACACCCATTGAATGTCGAGCGTCCAGCCCCTTGCGATATCTTCGAGCCTAAGAACGTTTGAGGTTCCACAATTTGACGACCCCCCGCTTGACTGCAGACAACAGCTCGTCGTCCAGCATCCGCTGCATATGAGCTCTGCCGCTTTCACTGATATAGCGCATCTCTTCTGGATGAGACTCACAATACTCGAAAACCGCACGCATATTGGATCCGTCGGGGGCGACCGGAACAAAATGTTCCCACGGAACGAGACCATTGAAATACCAGACGTTGTAGCAGAACGGAAACGGATGAATCGGAATCGAGTTGCTGGCCAGCACAGCGCCGAATCCGCTGCTGATATCAGCTCCTTCGATACACAGTATATATCGGTATTCCAGCATTCGATCGAATGGAATCTCCGGCTTTAGCAGGAGTGAGATCGCCTCTTGCATGGGTGCATATTCGGGCGAAGCCCTGACATGCGGCGGGATGAGATGTATCCCGACATCAGCAATATCGGGATGATGGAGCAGGTTCTGCAAGAACTCCGGCCTGCTGACTTTTACATACCCTCCAGGCAACATTTTCGATTTCAGCGGGCTCGAAAGTGCGCCACGAAACACTATTTTGGGCTGTTTTTCTAAAAAACGCCTTTGATCGCCGAGACCCTTGCGGGCAACGTCAACGTGGTACTGCAGAGGCCAGAGAATTGCGTAGGAATTGGCTTCGATAGCAGAACGATTATAGCAAATAACAGGGACATTTGCATTAATTGAATCAACCATAAAAATCGGAAAAGCATGATCGTCGCCAAGCCGTCGATCTACGTCATGCTTGAGCCAATCCGCCATTACCTCGGCATTATGTCGGAAGCGATATCGTGCCGAAGAGTCTCCGTATCTCTGCATCACGGCCTGCTCGGAAGTGTCATGAATGGTCATATATTCTTTGACCTTGCGACGATAATCGCTGGCATTCAACAGCGCGTGCGTATGCGCCCAGTTTCCGAGCAGAGCGTCTTCATATGTCCGCCCGCACCAAAAAACGATCTCAGCCCGCGGCGAATTCATGGTGATCTCCGCAATGTCGTCATGCACTCTATTGGGCCTGTGAACGCACCTGCTGCGGGAGCGGGCGCTTCGAATGGTGATTTATGGCCGAACCCATCGGGCAACAGAGCCGCCAGGGTCTTCAGCTATAGGCATGAAGGAGGCGCTCCTTCAGCGGTTCGAGAGCGACACGATTGCGGTCCCTGATATTCAGGATGGTCGGCGTGGCAAGAGGTGCGCGCGCGACGGCGTCGAGAACAGCCTCTACGCTGGCGCCGGCGATTCGCAAATCCAGATCGCATAACCCCGTTTCGGTCATCAAATCCATGTTCTTGCTGGAATCGGCGATGTTTATGACCGGTTTGCCGCAAAGCATGCCGAAGACCAGACCATGGTATTTCATGGATATGACGACATCCGCGACCGATCCGATCAGGTCGAGG
The DNA here is from genome assembly GCA_036498625.1 of Xanthobacteraceae bacterium. GTDB lineage: Bacteria > Pseudomonadota > Alphaproteobacteria > Rhizobiales > Xanthobacteraceae > VAZQ01. The sequence continues at coordinate 72,245 of DASYFD010000314.1, forward strand.
ATCTTAAGCGGCCCCAGATAATTCTCAATCAAGGTCACCTTTTCAGGGTGTCGCATACGCGCCACGACATCGTGGGCAAAGCTGGCGTCCCGCCAGCCGTACCAGACGCTCATCGGCACAAGGACAATGTTGTATTGCAACAAAAGCTGATCGAGCGCCGCCGCGACGTTGCACTTGAACGATGTGATGATATTTGCCCGGTCCGGCCGCCAATCGGACCGAGCAGAGTAATGGTCGGAGAGAAAAATGACTGCGGTCCGATCAGCGATGGCTGCCTTGGGCGGCAACTGCGCCATGGCGCGGATATCCGCGACCGAGAGGCTCGGCTCGGGAGGTGTCAGCGAAAAAACGAGATCAGGAAACAGTTCCGAGGCAACGCCATGGGCCCGCGCAGCCGCTGCGTCTGCGGCACTGCGCAGCGCTACGATGCCGAGCCGCTCGCGCAAGCCCGCGAGCAGGCACGCCCCTCGATCGCGATCCTCCATCGACACGCCGATCACGTCGAGCCGCTCGAACTCGGGTAATCTGTCTCGAAAATAGGGTGTCAAAACCGTGCCGCCGCCAAGGATCACGCGCGCGTGGGTCTCGTCCCGGTAGGAGCCGTTGACGCGCAACCGCAGGGAAGCGCCGAACAACTCGTGAAAGAATAAACCAAACGCATCATCGCCGGCATTGTTGCACCCGTAGTAGCCGAACACATTGATCGGTATGCGCCGTGCCCCCTTGCTGTCAGAAGCTCCCTGCCGCTCAAATTTGGCGTCGACTTCGGCGAAAGCCAAAGATTGCCCGGTGGGCGCCGAGACCGGCGCGTGGTCGCGACACAGGATCGCGTCCAACTCCTCGCAGAATTTTTCCGGCGTGTGCGCGGCCGAATAAACACTGGCGGCGCTTCGCACCCTTTCGGTCTCGTCCACGACCGAAATGAGAGCAGCGGCAACCTCCTCAGCTGAACTGTCGCGGGGTACGAAACGAACGGCCTCGCCGAAATCGCAGAAGGCACCTATGCGGGTAACGATGACCGGAGTCCCAAGACCGACGAGCATAGAGACGACACCGGAGCTTTCGCCGGTATTTTTGTCACGGAGCTGAACCGCGACATCGACACCGACCATCAGTCCGGCCAGCGCATGATCGTCGGGATTTCGGTGAAGCTCGATCTTTTCCCATCCGGGAAACGCCTCGGCCCGGATCGCATCGTCAATCTCATATCCGGCAATGATGAGCTGTGCTCTCACTCCGTGAGCGGCAAGACAAGCGCCGGCTTGCAGCACGACGTCGAGTCGTTTGTTGCGCGACCCCACACCAAAACTTCCGATCCTCAGGGGAGCCGTTGGGTCGCTGCGCGTGCGCGGCGACCCGGGAGGCGCAGCAAACACCGGGTGGAACAGGGGGTGGACCGCCGCAGCGTTGAGCTCCGGATCATCGCGCAACAGGATCTCTCGTGCGGCAGCGGAGTTAACGACAATATGATCGATGCGCGTTGCCAGTCGGATGGCCCGCACGCCACAGATTCCGCGCTGGAAGAGCGCATCATAATCGCCGCGCTCGAAGGTTGCCGGGCACTCAGGCCCATAAGCACGCTCGATCAAGCCTTCGGCACTGTAGCCTGCAGGAACAGCGGCGCACCGGAGCACGTCCAGCACAATTGGATCGTGGATATAGGCCACAATGGGCGGAGGGTTCCGAATTTGCGGAAGCTTCAGCAGCGAATAAAGGACCGGAACATTGTGATGTGAGTTGCCGAAAGAAAATACAATCGCCCGGTAGGGGATACTGCCGACCGCTTCCGGTAGCAGCCCATAACTGAACACCCGATGATCACAGGCCAAGGCTTTCAGCTCGGCAGTTGCATCCTCGAGTTGCGCGAGAGTCTCGAACTCGCCGAAAAAATCGACGCCGCGCCCCCAATGCCTGAATGTATTCAGCGTGGCTTGTGCCACCCCTGTTTGCGCCGGCGGGTACGGCGCGACGACCGCAATTCTCCCAGGCTCTTTGGTGGCGTCAGAGACAAGCAGCTCACGCGAAAACAGCAGCGTTTGGCCAAGCCGAGCACTTGTGAAGGGGCCTTCGGGGACGCTTTCCGAAAACCAGAAATCATCAAACCGACGCCACGCTCGCTCGTGAAATTCGGATGAATGCAAAAATCCGTCGAAAATATCCCGCAGTGAATGTCCCGCCGCAAGGCGATCGAGATAATGCTGGAATCCACCAGGGTCGGGGACCCGTCCGAGCAGCCCGAGATAAAGCTTCCAAACGATGCGTTCGTGGGTCATCGCAATTGGACGATCCTCCCTTTGGTTGGACCACGTGGCTCTGCAAGTGCTGTCGATTTAAGCGGGGTGCGGGGGCTAAGTCGCAGTGGGTTGTAAATTTTTATTCTCTTGGGGAATTTCTCACGCAGCCTGCCGGCGGGTGTCGACCGAAATTGTACAGCGCCATGTCGCCGTGATTGCGGCGACAACACGCCGCAGTGCAGCCGCCACAATCGAAGATAACAGCCTCCAGATCATCTGACCCCCTTGAAGCGGTTGGTTCGCCCGTTGGAGTGCCAAGTTAAAGCGTCAGCAGGGGCCGTGTCCAGATTGTCTCGCACGCTTCGATCAAGCCGCGTCCACACGGCTCGCGTCGTCGCGCGCGATGTCCGAAAGTGGTCCGGTCTTATTCGTCTCCCGGCCGGCTCGGCGGCTAACGGGGCTTCAGCGGACCCAAATTGCTCAGCGCGAGACCTTCCAAGCGGTTGTCGATGATGCTTGATTGTGCTCGCTCTTGCCGCCATGCTTTTCTTGACCTGGACCCCGGCCGGGGCACAACAGGTTTTCACAATTGAACCAGCCGATCCGATATCGCTGAACGTTCTAGCGGGCCAAGCTAGATGGCAGCGGCACGTCAGGGCTGACGACATTCCCGATCAAAACCCTATGTCGGGCGAGCGGCGAACCGCCGCGGATCGCCGGCTGCGCGGACACGGCACGGGGCGACCGCAGGGCCGGGACACGAGGCCATCTCGTCACCTTTGAGCGAACGCAATCCACGTTCGCTTGAAGACCGAACTGTTGCTACGCTAACGATCCGGCTGCCGGTGTCGTCAATTTCTTGCAACCGCTGAGCACTTTGGAACGAGGGTCCAGAGCTTACCCGACGACCGCTCCTTATCACCATATGTCATCTATGGTCAGTGGACAGGTTCGAGGGGTTTGCAGTACCGTCCCGCACGGCACCGGAGACGGACGCCCCGGGCCCGAGAGGGGAAGATCATGCCTCACCTGAGTTTGATCTGGATTGTTGCCCAGATCGTAGCGCTGCTTTCCACAATCGGTGTCGCACAGGCGTTCGATGAGACGAAGTACCCGAATCTGAAAGGCCAATGGACGAGGTTCATCGTCCGCGGGGTTCCCGGTCCGCCCTCGTTCGATCAGACGAAGGGCAATGGGCTTGCGCAACGCGCGCCGTTGACCCCGGAATATCAAAAAATTCTCGAGGACAGCGTCGCGGACCAGCGAGCGGGCGGCCAAGGCAACAACACCGAGCATTCCCGTTGTGTTGCAGCCGGGATGCCTTGGATGATGATCGCATTCCGGCCATTGGAATTCATCATTTCACCGGAGGTGACCCACATCATTATCGCCGACTACGACCCCTTGCGCCGAGTCTTTACCGATGGACGTGATTGGCCCGCGCACGAGGAGCCGACCTTTGCGGGTTACTCGATCGGGCGTTGGGTCGATGAGGACGGAGACGGAAAGTACGACGTGCTCAATGTCGAGACCCGCAATTTCAAGGGACCTCGCGTGTACGATTCCAGCGGCTTACCGCTGCACCGCGACAATCAGTCCGTCTTCAAGGAGCGCATTTATCTCGACAAGAGCGATCCGAATATCCTTCACGACGAGATCACGGTCGTCGACCATGCCTTGATGCGGCCCTGGACCGTCGACAAGAAATACATCCGCAATGCGGATCCGCTTTCGGAGTGGCCTGAATCGGTTTGCACCGAGGTCAACTCGCAGGTCTTTGTCGGCAAGGAGCTTTATTATCTGAGCGCGGACGGGCTCCTGATGCCGACGAGAAAGGGGCAGCCACCGCCCAGCACAAAATACTTCGACAAGAAGTGATTGGCTGACGCGGGGGCACGAGATCGCGTCGCAAATCGATCGGTACCCCCGCCGCGCTGTCGGCGTTCTGCCCGTCACGCATGCAGCGTCGTCGGTCGGCTGATCCGCCGGAAATCTCCTCGGCTGAGGTCGCTGCCCGCCTGTGCAAACCGGTCCTCTATTCTTGAAAGAAATCTTCGAACGTGACCTCAGCCGTGGGAATGCCCCAGGCCCCGCAGCCGCCATCCGGTTTGTAGCAACCCTGGCTGCCTTCAACCAACTCGTCGGCTATACCTGCCCCCGCTGCCAGTAGCGTGATCACCACGATTGCGGCCAGCACATTGTCCCTCATGTTGCCGGGTGCGTTTTGATCCTCGTATCGGCTACCCGCGTCGTAATGCTCTCGTCCTCGTGGCATTGTGCATGTCCCTTATGAGTCGGCATCACGCCAGACGGTAGGGACACTCTCCTCGACGGCACTATTCCCACTCTATACGAATTTGTAAGGCGGCTAGCCCGTTGGCGTTCTCCACTTTCCTCCAACATCACGCCATAACCGGGAACATGCACTGCCTCGGGCTGTTGTGACGGGGCGTTCAGTTGCGGTTGGAGCCCTCAATAAATCGTGTGATTGCGTGGATCGCGGCGTGCCTCGTCTTTGCGCAGAGCGCAGAACGCGCCGCTGCAGAAGTGAAGGGGTTCGCGCTGGTCCAGGTCGCCGCGCCCGAGCCCGACATGCGCTGAGATTTGATTTGCGCCAGATAGCGCGTGGAGATGCATCTCTCGTCCAAAACGATCACTACCCGCCCAGCACCGTCGGCCGGATCCACCATTGCGGATGCTCGAGGCGCAGCACCCGCGCCGCTGCCGCCGCAGCCCGCCTGGAATCAAATAACCCGAAGCAGCTCGCGCCCGAGCCCGACATGCGCGCCAGCCGGCAGCCGGCGAGCGCGCGCAACGCGGCGAGCGCTTGCGCGATCGCCGGATGCAACGTGATGGCGGCGGCTTCGAGATCGTTGCCGTGGCGGGACACGAACGCGATCACCGCATCGCGCGACGGCGGCTGCGCCGACCCTCCCCCGCCCCAGCCCTCCTCCACAATCCCTGCCGAAAGCTGCTGCCCGACCGGCCCGGCGTTGAGCGCCGCGAACACGTCGCGGGTCGCGACGCTCACGCGCGGATTGATCAGGAGCGCCGGCAGGGCGGGCAGCCGCAACGGCTGCGACAGCAGCTCGCCGATGCCGCACATCATGCGGGGCTGCGGATCGAGACAGACCGGGACGTCGGCGCCGGTCGCGCGCGCCGCTGCGATCATACGGGCATCGTCGGGCGCGATGCGGTTGTGGCGCGCCAGGAGCCGCAGCGCCGCTGCGGCATCGGTCGAGCCGCCGCCGAGTCCCGCCGCCACCGGCAGCCGCTTCGACAGCGCGAAGTGGCCGAGCTTGAGGCCTTCGGCACGCTCGGCCAGCGCTCGCGCCGCCTTGAGCACAAGGTTGTCGGCGAGATCGCCGGCCGCGACCGCGGTCGGCCCACGCACATCAAGCGTAAGCTTGCTGCCGGGCGTGAACGCCAGGGCGTCGCCGACTGCGGCGAACACCACCAGGCTTTCGAGCTCGTGATAGCCGTCGGGGCGACGGCCAAGGACGCGCAGCGTCAGGTTGACCTTGGCGGGCGCCGGCTCGCCGCGCGCCGCCACGGCCGCAGTCGGCGCGCTCGCAGTCGGCACGGCACGACGGCTTGTTCGGATCAGCCGCCGCCGGGCTTCTTGGGCTTGCCGGCTTCGGCCGCCTCGTCGGGCAGGCCGGTCTTCAGCTTCTGCTGTATGACCACCATATCGTCGGCTTCCGGGCCGAGGTCGCGCGCATGGGCCCATTGAAAGCGTGCCTCGACCACGCGGCCGACCTTCCAATAGGCATCGCCCAGGTGATCGTTGATGGTCGGATCCTCCGGCTTGAGCTCGACGGCGCGGTCGAGCTCCTTGACCGCCTCCTCGTACTTGCCGATGCGGTAATAGGCCCAGCCGAGCGAGTCGACGATATAGCCGTCGTCGGCGCGCTGCTCGACCGCACGCGTGATCATGCGCATGCCC
>DASYFD010000315.1:0-4539 GCA_036498625.1 Xanthobacteraceae bacterium
AGAGCGGGGTGCGCCGGTTTCGCCTCCGGCTGCCGATCGCATGAGCAAGGACGTGAGATCTCGTCCTTAGGCGGCTGTCCGGCCTCTTGTCCGGATGCCCACCGATCGACACACGGCCACAGGCACGTGCGAAATTGGGCACATTCGAAATAGTGTATTTATGCCTAGCGCGCAAGACTTTTGGCCGCGACGGGCTGCAACCCGATCGCCCGGAGCTCGGCAGCCGCGCTCGATGCGCGGGATGGAATTGCCGCCGCGCCGCTCAGCGCTTGGTGAGGAAGGGCTCGACCTCTTTGGCGTGGCGCACGAACGCGAACATCACCGCGATGCCGCAGACGAAGAAAATGGCCTGAAAGATATGGACGCCTTCGATGCCGAACTCGAACAGATTGGCGACCGCCCAGCCGCCCGCAAAGGCAGCGCCGAACACCTCGGCGCTGATCAAGATCGCGGCGCTCACGACCGTGAGCACATTGAGCCAGATGATCCGCCGGCCGGCCTGGATGGGTGTGTCGGACATGGGTTCCTCTTCGCGGCCGCAATGTCTCTGAACTCGGGCGCTTGATCAAGCCTGAATTATGCCGCAGCGGCCGGCGCCGGGCCCGGCCGCGATCCGGGGCTCAGGCGGCGTTGCGGCCGGCCTTGGCGGTGAGCAGGCCGGCCTCGACCAGGGCCGCCTTGATGCGCTCGATCTCGGCGTCGCCGAGCTTGACCAGCGGCGGGCGCACCACCGCGCGCGGCAGCCGTCCGAGCAGGACCAGCGCCTCCTTCATCCGGTTGTGCATGTCGGCCCAGGGCTCGGCATAGAACACGCGGGCCAACGGGTAGATGCGGTCGTTGAGCCGCCGCGCCGCCGCCAGATCGCCGGCCTGCACGGCGGCAAACAGCGCCGCCTGCAGGTCGGCGATCACGCTGCCGCTGCCGGAGAGGAGCCCGTTGCAGCCGAGCACCAGCGAGCTCAGCAGCCAGGCGCTGTGGGTGGTGAGCACGTGCACGGGCCGGGGCAGCGTCTGCAGCATCCGGATGTGCAGCTCGTGCTGCGGCACGTTGCCGGCCCAGTCCTTGATGGCCGCGATCGACGGAACCTCCTGCACGAGCCGCAGCAGCGTCTCGCCCGGATAGCCCTGGCCGGTCGCCAGCGGATATTGGAACACGATGATGGGAAGATCGCTGGCATCGGCGATGCGCTTGAAATGCGCGAGCGCCATCGCGGGGGTCTGGCCCAAGGTGAACGGAGCCGGCGGGAACACCAGGAGCGCGGAAGCGCCCGCCTGCATCGCCATCCGGGCGATCCGCGCCGCCTCCAGGCTGCCGTCGGCCCATACCCCGTTCACCAGCGGCAAACGATCGCCGATGGTGTCGCCCGCAATATCGAGCACGCGCCGCTGCTCCTCGAAGCTGCAGGAGGCGACCTCGGTCGAGTGGGCATTGACCGTGACGGCGGCCAGGCCCTCGGTCGCCGCCACCGCGCGCAGATGCAGCCGAAAGCTCGCCTCGTCGATCGCGAGCCCATCGTCGAAGGGCAGAAGGACCGCCGGGATGACGCCGCGTGGAACGAACTGGCTGTGACGGGACATCAGGGGCTCCTGCTCGACTATGGCACGTCCGGGGCGATGAGACCGAGTTGCGCGAGCCGGTCGCGACATTTTCTCCCGACCGCCGCGGCGCTATGGTGCTCCGCCATGTAGCGCCGCCCGGCGTCCGCGCGTTCCGCCATCCCGCCGTTGCCAGCCACGACCTGGCGCATCAACCAAGCCGCCTGCTCCAGGTCGGGCTCGGCCCAGACCTGATCCTCGTAGCCCGGATAGGCGCCGGGTGGAACCGCGATCAGCCGGTAGGCGACCGGGAAGCCGGTTGCTTCGGTGAGGAAGTCGGTATTGCCGGAATAGTCGGTCCCGATCACCGGCTTGCCGAGAGCCATAGCCTCCGCCATTCCCAGGCCGAAGCCTTCCGAACGATGCAGGGACACGAAGCAGTCGGAAAGGCCCATCAGCGTGTCGACCTGCTGGCGTCGCAAGGTCTTGTCGATGACGAAAATGCGCGGGTCCGCCGTTTGCTCGGCGAACGAGGCGCGGCCATCCCCGGAGCTGCTGGTTCCGTGGATCTTGATCGCGAGCCCGACATTCTCGGTGCCGGCCGGGAAAGCACGCTTGAACGCCGCAATCACACCCTCGGGGTTCTTGCGTGCAATGAACGATGCAAAATCAAGAAAGAAGAAGAACAGGAACCGCCGCTCCGGCAGGCCGAACGCGGCCCGGTCGAGGCTCGGGTCGGGCTTGACCAGCACCGGAACCGGAATGATCTCGACCCGGCGGGCGCCGGCCGCCGCGAACGCGCCCGCCACGAACCGGGTCGGCGCCCAAATCTCGTCGAGATGCGTAAGCTCCATGGCCCAGGGGCTCGGCAGCTTCGCGAGCTCCCAGAACGGCCGCAGGATGTTGTACCGGGGCGTCAGAATATTTCCCAGCACGGCCCGCGCCACCGGCCATTGATCGGCATTCATGCAGAAGATGTTGCAGCTGAGGTTCGCCGACGGGGTGATGTCGTCGGCAAGCGAATCGTCGGCCGGCCCTGTCGCGAGGCCGTACTCGAAAATTCCAAAAGGGACGCTCGCGGCCCGGCAGGCATGGGCCAGGCCGCGAAGGGCCTGTCCGACACCCGACTCCGCCTTCGGATAGCCGATCAACAGCGCTCCCGGCCGCATCGGCTCGGCGGCCGGCCAATCGTGCCGGTGCGGCGCGCCCGGACCGCCGGATGCGCCGGGGGCAAACCGGGAAATTCTCGAGACCAGGTTTCGGGCCCGCCCGCGAACCCCCTCCGGCATGCATCGCCAGATACGCTGCAGAGCCATCGATCGGCTGTAGACCGCCAGCACGCGCCGGGCCGCCGCCGCTGACCGGGCGCCGGGGCGAGTGGGCCATGAGCGCGGGATGAGCGAGGAAAAAAAACCGCCGCTGGCCTGGCGCTCCGCCTTGAAAGCTTCCAGCCGGTCGGCGACCGCACGTGCAAACACCGGATCGAGCTCTTCTTCGGCGCAGCCATAGCGTACGAACCATTGGGCGAGGTCGAGCTGGCCTTGCGGCGAATCGATGGGGAACGCCTGTTGGACGTCCGGGCGCAGCCGCCACAGCTCATGCGTGGCGGTGCTGACGACTCCGCCGGGATTCGGCTCGACCTCCCGGGACGGTTCCTGCAGCGCTTGAAAGACCGTACGTCTGGGATCGGGAAAGCGCGCTTCGTCGCGGCGAAACAAGGATCGTGCCAAAGCCGGGATCGGCGCCCCGTTCTCAAACAGCGAATAGCTGCATGGGATCCGCTCGAGCTGCGCATGGCCGCTGTCGAAAAGCTCGGTTATGTAGGATTGCAGCAGATGACGGGCGTCTCCGATATTTCCCGGCGCAAAATAGCCGTGAAACCGGGAGAGCATCTCGGGACGGTGCGGCATCACGCCGCTGAAATGGAAGAACACCAGCGGCTCGCCGTTGACCAGATAGCCGCGCTCCGATCGCTCGATCTTGCGCTCGCCCAGATTCCAGTAGGCGACGTTGTAGCCGGGGTGGCGAAGGATCGCCGTGTTGGCGCAGAACGACGGCCACAGGTCGATCCACTTCTGATCCACGAACAGCCCGTTGTCGAGCGCGATCAGGCATTCCCTTTCGAGCCGTGCGGCCCACCATTCGATGATCTTGGTGACCTGGCTGGTCCGCCGAACCGCGAGGAAGCCGAGGTTGTAGGCGCCCACCCGCAGGAGGTCGCGATCCTGCGGCCAGCCCGTTTCGGCGCTGGGTGTGAGCCGGTGCGGCGTGAGCGCGGCTTGCCCGTCCCCCGACAACGCATCGAGGGCGTCATCCAGCGCGCCGTACACCGCCACATCCGGGTCGAGATAGATGCAGCCCTCGAAGCTTCGCTTGAACAATTCCAGAATGGCGTAGGGCTTGATCGCGGTGCAAAGCTCGGTGATGTCGTAGCGGAAGCAGAAGCTCTCGAATTCCGGCAGTCCCAGGTCGCGCACGAGAATGACCTCGAAGTCGTCGCCGGACAAATCCGCCGGATGGGCGTCGACCAGAATGACGTAGCGCGCTGCGCCCGGGTGGTGGCGGGCTAATCCGCGCATCAATACCCGCGCGAATGCGATGTAGTTGGCGGCGCAGATCGTGAAGAAGGCGGTCCGCATCAGCTACGCTTTCACATTACCGACGCGACGGGCGCCGCGGCAATTCGATGGGGGTTCGATCCGAGGCGCTGGCGCGAAATTCAATTGCGGCGGGTCTATCTGTTGGTCAACCTGACGCCCGCATGGCGTCCCATGCCTTCGAAATCAGCGTCGGTCTTCAAGCCGGCCGAATGGATGCCATGGGCGGCGAGCTCCTCGTCGCGGTCCTCGGTGTCGCCGGTGACCCCGACCGCGCCGATGACCTCGCCGTCGAGGCCGCGGATCTGCAGGCCGCCGCCCTCGGGAAAGATCTGCTGGTCGGTTGCGCCCATGAGATAGCGCATGAAGATCGGCCGTTCCTCGGCCCGGATGTGCACCAGCTTGGA
>DASYFD010000316.1:0-6848 GCA_036498625.1 Xanthobacteraceae bacterium
TCGGCGTCGCGCATGATCAGCTCGTAGGACTTGCGCAAAATCTCGGCGCGCTCGCGCGGCTTCCTGCCGGCCCAGCCCTCGAATGCGGCGCCGGCGGCATCGACCGCGGCCTGCGCATCGGCGACGGTCGCGCTCGCCACCGAGGCGATCTTGCTCTCGGTCGCCGGATCGATGACGTCGAAGCGGCCCTGATCGGAAGCCGGGCGCCATTTTCCCCCGATCCACAGATCGGTCGGAACATTGGCGGTCAGATTGTCATACATCGGGCACCCTTCTAAATAAGCAACTATGAACCAAGCGAGCGGCGGACACGCTCGACGATGCGCTCGACGCTGGGCAGCGCGAGGTCCTCGAGAATGTCGGCGGCCGGCAGCGGAATATGTGGCGTGGTGATGCGCACCGGCGGGCCGTCGAGATCGTAGAACGCCTCGTCGGCCACGATCGAGACGATCTCGGCCCCCCAGCCGCACAGCCGCGGATTTTCCTCGACGGTGAACAGCCGGTGGGTGCGTCCGACCGAGCCCAGGATGGTCTGGGTGTCGAGCGGCACCAGCGAGCGCACGTCGACGACCTCGCAGTCGATGCCGTGCTCGGCCTTGAGCTTGTCGGCCGCCGCCAGCGCGCGCGGCACCATCAGGGCGAGCGCCAGGATGCTGGCGTCGCGGCCAGGGCGCACGATCTTGGCGGTGCCGAGCGTATCGACGATCTCGCCGTCCGGCACCTCGCCCTTGGTCGGATAGAGCGATTTGTGCTCGAAGAAGATCACCGGATCGGGATCGCGCACGGCCGCCGCCAGCAGGCCGATGACATCACGCGGATTGGAGGGCGCCACCACCTTGAGGCCGGGAATCATCATGCACCAGTTCTCGACGCTCTGGCTGTGCTGGGCGCCGAAGCGGGAGCCGGCGCCATTGCCGGTGCGCACCACCAGCGGGCATTTGACTTGGCCGTTGGTCATGTAGCGGCTCTTGGGGAATTCGTTGGCGATGTAGTCGAAGCAGACCGCGAAGAAATCCGAGAACATGATCTCGGCGATCGGCTTCAGGCCGGTCATCGCCGCCCCCATGGCGGCCCCCATGATGGCCTGCTCGGAAATCGGCGTGTCGCGCACCCGCAAGGGCCCGAACTGCTCGAGCAGCCCGACCGTCGCCTTGAACACGCCGCCGGCCTTGGCCACGTCCTCGCCGAGGAAGACCACGTCGGGGTCGCGCGCCATCTCCTGCGCGATGCCGCGCGCAACCGCGTCGCGATAGGTCAGTTCCGCCATGCAAAACCCCCGTCGGCATAAACGTCCGTGGTCAGGATATCGAGCGCGGGCGGCGGCGCCGCCTTGCACTTCTCGGTCGCTTCGTCGACGCGCCGCTTCACATCGGCCTCGATATCGCCGATCACCTTCTCGCCGATGCCGAATTGCACCAGTCGCTCGCGATAGATCTTGATCGGGTCGCGCTCCTTCCATTTCTCCAGCTCGCCCTCGGGGCGGTATTTGGCCGGGTCGGCGCGCGAATGGCCGCTGTGCCGGTAGGTCATGCATTCGATCAGCGAGGGGCCGAGGCCAGCGCGCGCCTTTTCATAGGCACTGGAGGCCGTGCGATAGACCGCATCGGCGTCGTTGCCGTCGATCACGATGCGCTCGAGCCCATAGGCGGAGGCCCGATCGGCCGCCGGGTGCGGGACCGCAGTGACATCGCCGATCGGGGTGTATTCCATATAGAGATTGTTCTCGCACACGAAGATCACCGGCAGCTTCCATACCGCGGCGAAGTTCAGCGCCTCGTGGAAGGCCCCGATATTGGTGGTGCCGTCGCCGAAGAAGCAGACCGAGACGTCCTTGTCGCCCTTGTACTGCGCCCGCCAGGCGGCCCCGCAGGCGATCGGCAGATGCGCCCCGATGATGGCATAGGAGCCCATCACGCCATGCGGGACCGAGGTCAGGTGCATGGAGCCGCCCTTGCCGCGCATGAGGCCGTTGTCGCGCTGCATCAGCTCGCCCAGCACCTGCTCGACCGGCACGCCGCGGGCAAGCGTATGGGCATGGCCCCGATAGGTGCAGAACGAGAGGTCGCCCGGCTTCATGGCGACCGCGAAGCCGGCCGCCACCGCCTCCTGGCCGAGCGAGAGGTGGCTGGTGCCCTTCACCAGGTTCTGCAGAAACAGGTCGAAGGCGCGCTGCTCGGCCTCGCGCAGCTCGAACTGCGTGCGATAGAGGCGCAGCCGCAGCTCCTCGCCGATATCGTCATTGATGCCCGGGCGGACCTGCGGCGCATCGATCGCTTTGTTCATCGTTCAAGATCCTCGGGGGCGAACAGGGATCGCCGTGGATGTGGGCCGTATCAGCGGTCGCGGGCGAAAATAGTCAAGCCGGACGGCGCCGGATAGGGCCCTGGCCTTAACCGGCTCCGCCCCAACCCTCCCCCCGCTTGCCGGGGGCTTGACCGCGGCGCCGCCCGCCCTCAGCGGTCCGGCGCGATGGCGCTTTCGTGCCAGCGGCGCAAGACCAGGTGGGAGAACAGCGACAGCGCGAAGAAAATCACGACGCCGGCGGCCGACAGCAGCAGGAGGGCCGCGAACATGCGCGGGATATTGAGCCGATAGCCGGATTCGGCGATCCGATAGGCCAGTCCCGAGCCGGCCCCGGCCGAGCCGGCGGCGATCTCGGCCACCACCGCGCCGATCAGCGACAACCCGCCCGCGATCTTCATGCCGCCCAGGATGTAGGGCATGGCGGCCGGCAGCTTGAGCCGCCACAGCAACTGCCACCGCGAGGCGCCGTAGAGGGCAAACAGGTCGGCCAGATTGCGATCGACCGAGCTCAGGCCCAAGGTGGTGTTGGCCAGGACCGGAAAGAAGGCGACGATCCAGGCGCAGGCCAGCACCGCCAGCGGTTGCGGCAGGTAGATGAGCAAGAGCGGCGCAATCGCCACGATCGGGGTCACCTGCAGGATCACCGCATAGGGATAAAGCGAGTATTCGATCAGGCGTGACTGGTTGAACAGCACCGCGAGCCCGACGCCGCCTGCGAGCGCCAGGGCAAAGCCCTCGAGCGTCGTGGTCAAGGTGACCAGGAGCGAGTCCCACAGCAGCATGCGGTCCGACCAGATGGTCGCGAAAACGAGCCTGGGGCCGGGCAGCACATAGGGCGGGATGGCGTTCACGCGCACCACCAGGTCCCAGGCCAAGATGCCGAGCGCCAGCACGCCGACCGGCAGCAGGATGCGCGACGCCTGATCGAGGCGCCGGCGCTCCCGCTGCTCGTGCGGGGCACTCATGCGGCCGCTGCCGTCGCCATGGCGTCCGCAAGCGCCTCCGATGCCATCCGGCACCAGCCGGCATATTCAGCGGAGGTGCGAAAATGCTCGTCGCGCGGATAGGGCGCCGCGATGACCAGCTCCCGGAAGACCCGGCCCGGCCGCGGGGTCATGACGATGATCCGGTTCGACAGAAACACCGACTCGAACACCGAATGGGTGACGAACACCACGGTCTTGCCCAGCGTCTGCCACAGCGTCAGCAGATCGCTGTTGAGCCGGAAGCGGGTGATCTCGTCGAGCGCGGCGAACGGCTCGTCCATCAACAGGAGCTTGGGCTCGGTGACCAGCGCGCGCGCGATCGACGCCCGCATCTTCATGCCGCCCGAAAGCTCGCGCGGATAGGCGTGTGCGAAGCCGGCAAGGCCGACCCGTTCCAGCGCCGCGCCGATCTTCGCGGGCGCGTCCGCTTCGAGCCCCAACAGCCGCAACGGCAGCCGCACATTGGCCTCGACCGTCGCCCACGGCATCAGGGTCGGCTCCTGGAACACGAAGCCGAGCTGTCGCGCGGCGGCGCCGGCCGCGGAATCGGACCATGCCACCGCGCCGCGATCGGGCTCGCTCAGGCCGGCAACGATCCACAGCGCCGTCGACTTGCCGCAGCCGGAGGGGCCGAGCAGGGTGAGAAACTCGCCCGGGCGCACCGCGAGATCGAGGCCGTCGAGCGCCACCACGCCGTTGGCGAACGTCTTGCGCACGCCGCGCAGCGCAACCAAAGGGACCTGGCCGGAAGACGTTGTTTCGGGGTTGGTCATCGCTGAAGCGGATCAGTCACCGCGGCACTTCCATTGTCTGCTTCCCCCTTGCGCCGGAACCAACAGCCTGACACCGCCCGACCGGTCGACGCCCGGAGTCCGGCGGCGAATCATACAGCACTTTTATTCGATCCGGCCGCGGCAATCCCCCGACAAAGCAGAGGCCCGAGATGCCGCCTGCCGGACGCTGCGGGCGCAACTATGTGACGGCCGTCACAAGTTGTTCGAAATGCCGCCCGCAAAGCTCGGAGCCCTGAACGCCAAGGCGGGATGCGTCGACCAAAATTCGTGAAGCGACACCCAACGGTGCCGAAACCCCAACGGAGAACGACCATGAAAGACCTGGTGAACCTCATCGATCGCGCCGCCAAGGATCCGGACTTCCTTTCCCGCATCCTGTCGCCCGATCAGCTCAAGGATGTGCTCGGCATGCCTGGCTCCTCGGAGCGGGAGATCGCCGAAACCCTGCAGGCGCGGATTTCCCACGCCCATTCCGGCAAGCAGTGAGCGCAAGCAGACGCGGCCAAGGAGCTACGCTCTCGCATTGAAAAGCGATGGCAAGCTCCTTGGCCCGGCGAGTTGGTTGGTGATCGGGGAGGCCAGCGATGCTGCAAATTCCGGCTTGGACATCCTATCTTCTGGCGCGCGGGACCGCATTGGCTGGATGCGCTGCGGCAGACGACGCAGCCCAATCGATCAGCCGGGCCGAGACCCGGCTGCAGCAATATCTCGGCATGGAGCCGGAGCCCGCGCGGGCGCAGGCGCGCCGCAGCTTCCTTTATTCCGGCGACGCCGCGTTTCACGACCAGTTGCTGGCCTCGGGCAGTACCCACCTCTTGCGCGAGATCGTCGCGCGGACGGAATCAGCCAAGCCGGCGTTTGCGCCGGAACTGGCGCGCGGTGGCGTGCTGGTCACGCTGCACTACGGTCTTGCGACCTCGATCCTGCCGCTTTGGCTCGCCAGGGCGAGCCGCAGAGGAACGATCGGGCCGTTCGCGGTCATCCAGAATTCGCGCAGAAATCCCAACGTGATGCTGTCCCCGGAACGGCTGACCAGGCTCGGCGATTGCGGGTTTCCGTTCGCCGATCTCGATCTCGCCCGGTTGGGCGAGCTGGGGGCGCTGCGGCGCGCCTTGGAAATCCTGCGGCGGGGCGGCCTCGTGCTAATCTTCGCCGACGGGCAGCTGCCGCGGCAGGATGCGAAGCAAGCCCTCACCTGCAGGATCGGGCGCGGCGCGCTGACGCTTCCCCGCGGGGCGGAGTGGCTGGCGCGCAGTGCCCAGGTTCCGTTGCTCCCCCTCCTGCTCGAACCGCATGGCGACGACAACCGGATCGTGTCCTTGGACGCCCATGCGCCGGGGGATGCGGCTGGCGCGGTTCAATCTCTCATCGATCGGGCCATGGCTCTCGATCCGGCGCCCTGGTCGCGCTGGTGCTGCAGCGCCGATCATTTCTGAGAGGAATGCCGTCATGGACCTGCAGGCATTGCAACGACAACGTCCGCAGCAGGTCGAGCGCTGCATCGTGGAGCGGCAGCAGCTCGCCGCCCAGGCGCCGGTCTACATCCTGCGGGACGAGGCGGGCGACCGGTACATGAAAATGTCCGAGGAGGGCTTGTTCCTGTGGCAGCTGATGGACGGCGCGCACACAATCGAGGACTTGTGCAGGGCCTATGTGGCCCGGTTTGCGCGTCCGGCGCCCGGCGAGGCGCTGCACGCGCTCGCCCGGCTGTATGAGGGCGGGTTCGTTCGGTTCCAGGACACGGCCGGGAGCAAGAGTTCGGCGGCGCCTATGGGTGGCGGCAAGCCGCGCCCGTCGCTCTCGCTTTGCACCTACTACTGCTGGCTGTCCGACATGGATCGCAAGGTGGCGGCGCTCTACCGCTGCCTGCGATGGGCTTATCACCCGCTGACGCAGGCGGTGCTGCTGATCATTGCGGGCGCGGGCGCGATCGCCTTCGCGTGGCCCGCCGCCGGGGGTCCGATCTGGACCGCTGGCGCCATGGCGGGGTCGCTGCCGGTATGGCTTGCGGGCCTGGCGCTCCACGTCGTGGTGCACGAGGCGGCCCATGCCTTGACCTGCAAGCACTTCGGCCGGCGGGTGAACCGGGCGGGTATCGGCTGGTATTTCTTCGCGCCGGTGGCCTTCGTGGACACCAGCGACATCTGGGCGGCTGCCAGGCTGCCGAGAATCCTGGTGAGTGCCGCCGGCCCCTACTCCAATCTCGTTCTCAGCGGCATGGCCGCGCTCGCCGCGCACTTCCTTGCACCGGGCGACCTGAAAGATGCGCTCTGGAGCTTCAGCCTCACGGGCTATGTGCTCGCGCTCGTGAACTTGAACCCGCTCCTGGAGCTGGATGGATATTACATCGTGATGGACCTGCTGGAGATCCCCAACCTGCGGGCGCGAGCGCTGGCCCACCTGGGCTCGGTGCTGTGCGGCCGTGCGCAGGAAGAGCCGCGGCTGGGCATGGTCTTCATGGTGTTCGGCGCCGCCAGCCTGGCCTACGGGATCGCCCTGGGCCTCGGAATCCTGTGGGCCTACAGCAGCTATATCGACGGCATCGCCGGTGCCTACCTGCCAAACCAATTCGCACAGGCCATCGGCTGGATCCTCGCCGGCAGCCTGAGCCTCATCATTCTGCATCGTTTGTTCGATGGACTGCGTTTGAGGCAGGGGCGGTAACGCGGGCTCGCCCCGAGTTGCGGCGCTGAAACTGCAGGCTTGATGCTTATTTCCCGGCCGCCGCGATCACCTGCGGCAGCAGGCCGGCCGCGATGGCGGC
>DASYFD010000317.1:0-15004 GCA_036498625.1 Xanthobacteraceae bacterium
TAGGTTGCTGCTGTCGTGGGTACGCGGTCGCTGGCGGGATGCGCCGATATTCCGAGCAGGCTGACAGGCGGTGTTTGATTGGGTATATGAGCCAGCTTGCGTTTCACGGCCGCCTGTGAATATGGTTCGCTTTATGCGCGTCTCTGTAATCATTCCGACCCAGCGCCGTCCCCAAATGCTTCGTGAGGCGGCGGCGAGTGTTCTTTCCCAGACTCACAAAGACCTGGAATTGATCATCGTGCTCGATGCTGCCACGGCGGCGGCCGTCGCCGCCTCGCAGGCGATCGCGGCGGCCGACATTCGTGTGCGGCTCATATTTTGTGAAAAACGAAGCGCGTCGGCCGCGCGCAACGCGGGCATTGCGGTGGCACTCGGCGAGTGGGTGGCGTTCCTCGACGATGACGATCTGTGGCTGCCAGAGAAGATCGAGCGACAACTGAGTGAAGCCGAGGCCGGCGATGCTGATCTGGTCGGATGCGGTATGGCACTGTTCGACGGCGACGGAATCATCCGTAAAATCGGCAACTCGGCACCCGTTGACATTCCCCTCAATGAGGCGCTGACGATCTACAACTTTCTGGGCGCATCTGGTACGATGGCCCGCACCCGGGTTATCCGCCAGCTTGGCGGATTCGATGAGACCATGCGGTCGTGCGAGGATTGGGATATGTGGCGTCGCATAGGGTGGCATCACAGGGTCGCGTGGGTTCCGCATGTCCTGGCCAAGTATCGGATTCACGAAGGCAGCAAGTCCCGCGATCCAGCCCGCATGATGCGTGCTGAGCTGCGGGTCTTGTTAAAGCTGACGTTCGATACGCCGCCGAAATTGCGCCGCTTGATTGGTCGGGCATGGCGGGAAAAATTCTGGCGTGAATCTGCCAATGTTTATGCCGCAATCAACAAAAGGAGCGGCGGTCGAGCGCAAAAGCTCTACCGGGTATTGCGAAACGGCCTGGGGTAATATCATCGCCTGTTGACCTGACTGCCTGCGCCGCCGTCCCCTCAACGAATGCTGAAGCTGACCGGGACCGTCATTTCGGCGCCGGCAAGCTCCGGCGGCGGTGGCGGAAACGGTTGCGCGCGTTGCACCAGCGCCAGTGATTCCTGATCGAGCGCCGCAGATCCTGAACTCGCCGCGATGCGGCTCGAGATGAGATGCCCCGCGCCGTCGATGCTGAAGGCGAGCCGGGCGACGCCATGCTCGCCGCGGGCGCGGGCGTCCGAGGGATAGCGTTTGTTGCGTTCCAGAATGGTGACGATCTGGTTGCGCCAGGTCATCAGCACGGCGCGCGCCTGGACCGGCCGCGGTGCCACCGCCGGGACCTCCTCATGGGGCGGCTCCGGCTGCAGCTCTGGTTTCGGCGGCAGCATCGCCTCGGATTGCCGCTCCGGCAGCGGCTCCTGCTTCTCCTCGACCTTCTCGACCGGCTCGGGGATCGGATCGGTCTGGATCTGCTCCGGCTGAAACTCGACCACAATCGCGTCCGTGCCGACTTCGCCTTCCTCGACCGGTTCGCGCCATTCGATCAGCGCGGCCGCGATCCCGGCATGTGCGAGCAGGGCGACCATGCCGCAGACGAGCCAGCGGATCAGCTCGCGCCGATCCTGGTGCAGATCTGACGCCGCGAGCGAGGTCATGGCGCCGGGACCTTCTCGAGCCCGACCAGCGCGATCTTGAGATAGCCTGCACCGCGCAGCAGGCTCATCACCTCCATGAGGTTGCCGTAGGGCACCGTCTTGTCGGCGCGCAGGAAGATGCGCGCATCGCTGTCGCCCCTGGTGGCGGTGTCGAGCGCCGCGCCGAGCGCCTCTCGGTCGACCGGTTCGTCGCCCAGCGCCAGCGTGAGGTCGGCCTTGACGGTCAGGTACTGCGGCATCGGCGGCCGCGGCTGCGCCTGCGCGGCGGCGGTCGGAAGATTAACCGCAATGTCGACGGTCGCGAGCGGTGCCGCCACCATGAAGATGATCAGCAGCACCAGCGTCACGTCGATGAACGGCGTGACGTTGATCTCATGGATGTCGGCGAGGCTGTCCTCGCCGTGGTCGAATCGTACGCTCACGCGGTCACTCCGCGGCCGACAAGGACGCGGACCGGCGCACGGCCGGCACCGGTCCGGATATCTGGCGGTCGAGGTCGCGGCTGACCAGCCGCAGCGCCGCCGCCGAAGCATCGGCCAGCAACGCCCGATAACCGGAAATCGAGCGCGCGAACATGTTGTAGATGACCACCGCCGGTATCGCCGCCGCCAGCCCGAAGGCAGTCGCCAAGAGCGCTTCCGCAATGCCCGGCGCCACCACCGCCAGATTGGTGGTGTGCTCGCGCGAGATGCCGATGAAGCTGTTCATGATGCCCCAGACCGTGCCGAACAGGCCCACGAACGGGGCGGTCGCCCCGATGGTGGCGAGCACGCTGGTGCCGCGCATGATCCGCCGTCCGCAGGCGGCTTCGAGCCGTTCCAGCCGCGAGGCGATGCGCTCCTTGATGCCTTCCCGCTCGGCGCTGTTCTGCGACAGCTCGATCTCGGCCAGGGCAGCGTCGAGAAACGCCTGGGCCGGGCCTCGCGTCGCGGCCAGCCGCTCGACGCCGTCGGTCAGGCGCTGCGTCGAGCCGAGCGTCGCCAGGTCCGCTTTGACATGTCTGCGCGCCACCACCAGCTCGAGGGTCTTGGCGAGCCAAACCGTCCAGGTGACGACCGATGCGA
Source organism: Xanthobacteraceae bacterium (assembly GCA_036498625.1). Classification (GTDB taxonomy): domain Bacteria; phylum Pseudomonadota; class Alphaproteobacteria; order Rhizobiales; family Xanthobacteraceae; genus VAZQ01. The sequence continues at coordinate 2,703 of DASYFD010000317.1, forward strand.
AGACAAGCCCGATCAGCACCGCCTTCACCAGCGGATCGGCACTCACGAACATGCCCCACGGAGTTAGATCGCGCGGCAGTTCGGCGGTGGCGGGCGCTTGCGCCAGCGCGCCGCTCGCCGAAACCGCGCATAGAATGCAAGCGCCGCGCAGGAGTCCCGGCGCGGCTCTCAATCTAATCCAGATGCTGACCGCCATGAATCGGGGGCCCTTCTCGTTGTCTCTCGATTGCCGCGCACGTGCCCGGCCCCATTTGAGCGCGCGTGCTCGATCCATCACAGCTTCTGCGACACGCCGGCAAAAAAGCCCCGGCGCGGACCGAATTGTGACGCGAAGACGCCGATGCCCGATCCGTCCCTGATCTGGTAGACCGTGTCGAAGACGTTCACGACGTCGAAGCGCAACGTGAGCGGCTTCATGTTCCAGCCCGCGAACTCGTGCGAGATCCCGGCGTTGACCTGCGTGTAGGCCGGGAGATGGTCGATGTTGGCGTCGCCGGATCGGAACCCGCTGCCGTAGATCATGTCCGCGCTGAACAGGGTTCCCATCCAGAGATAGGAGATGCCCGCCGATGCGGTCCAGAGCTGGGTGTGATCCGTGAAGATGTAGTGCGACTGGATGTATTGAAACTCGGTGAGCCCACCGAGCGTGGCGAGCGGCGTGGTGTTGTCGAACAAAAACTGGTTCGACACCACGTTGGTACCCTTTTGAATGCCCCAGGCCACGTTACCATAGGCATTGAAATTGCCATTGCGGTATTTTGCGCTTACCTCGACGCCTTCGTTGTAGGCCTTTTCGTAGTTGAACCCGCTCAAGACCAGCGCGGCGCCGAACTGGCCATCGTCGAGCAGATCCCTGGCGGTCTTGTAGTAGGCATCGAGCCCCAGCTCGAGGCGCTCGCAGTCGCTCGAGATCTGCGGTGTCTTGGTGAAGGTGCCGCTCGGCAGCGGCGCGCATCCGCGCGAGAACACCTGGCTCACGCCGACGTCGTAGACGTTGGCACGCTCCGGCAACACGGGATCCTGCAGGAACTGGGAGGGCTGCCCGGTCGTGTTCGCGAAGGGCGCAAGATTGACCGGCGCCGCGATGGTTTGCGGCGGCGGCGTGAAGTAGCGGGCATAGCCGGCATGGAAGGTCGTGCCCCGCAGCGGCTGGTAGGCCACGCTCAGGCGCGGGCTGAGCTGGTTGGCGCTCACGTACTCGTCCATCTGGTCGAAGCGCAGGCCCGCGTTGATGGTCAGCTGATTGGCGAGCTTCCACTCGTCCTGGACATAAACCCCGTACAGCCAGCCCAGCTTCGCGACTGCGTCCGTCACCGTGAACGGCGCGTCGACATTGTCGGAACCGTCGCAGAGCGTGCAGGGCTCGACAGTGGACAGGCTGGTGTTCTGCGTCTTCTCGGCGGTGACCGAGAAGCCGGTGCGCAAGGTGTGCGCGTCGTTGATCCGGTAGGAGCCGTCGCCCTGCACCCCGTTCGCGAAGGTGGCGCGATAGACGTCCGAGGCGATGCCGTTGAACAGGAGGTCGCCCACCACGTCGGGCTTGAAATGGAGGCTGCTGTAGCGGTTGAAATAGGAGAGCTCGAAATCGACGTCGTTCAGCGATCTCTGCAACGACACCACGTTGACGTAGGTGCGCTCGACCTGGTTCTCGTTGAGCAGCGACGAATCGAAGCTCGTCACCCCGAAGGCGGAATTGAGCAGCGTCGGCTGGCCTGGATTGTTGGGAATCTGGAACTTGTTCAGGGAGGCCCCGGTGATCAGGCTCACCCGGGTGGTGGGATCGATGATGGTGGAGATGTAGCCGAACCCGCGGCTTTGCGTGGTGACGTCATGGATGGCGTTCGGCTCTCCAGTCGGATTCTCGATCCCGACATTGTTGGTGAGATAGCGGCCGGTGAAGAAGTATTCGGTGACCGGGCCGCAGCTTCCCGGCGGCGGCGCCTTCACGAACATTCCGGGAGCGGGCGGGGCGGTGCGGCAATCGCCCCCAATGATGCCGCCATATTCGAAGCTCGGGGTGAAGGTGTCGTGGCTGCCGCCGTAGATGCTGACCTTGCCGCCGTTGTCGAAGGCGCCATCCCGGGTTTTGATGTCCATCAGCGCGGCGGTGCGTAGCCCGTATTCGGCCGGCATCGCGCCGGTGATGAGGGAGAGGCTGCCGATCAGGCTGGTCTCGAGGATCGGCCCGAAGCCGGAGACGCCGTCGGGCAGCATGATGCCGTTGATTCGATACTGCACATTGGCGTGCTCGTTGCGGACGTGGAGATTTCCGCTCGCGGCGGAATCCTGCGACACGCCCGGCAGCTGCAGCAACACCTTGTCGACCGGCGTGTTCTCGGCCTGCGGCAGCTTCTGGATGTCCTCCTTGCTGATCGTGTCCGCGTTGGTACCGACCGTGGTGTAGATATTCTCGCGCGCGGTGTTGAAGGTGGTGACTTGCGCCTTGGTTTGCCGTTCCGCGATGGCTTGCTGCGTCTCGCCATTGGATCGCGCCGGTTGCGGCGGCGGCCGCCGTTCAGCCTGCTTCTTGGCCGGTTTCTTTTTGGTGGTTTCAACGTTGATGGTCGGCAGCGTGCCGGGTCCGCTCGCGGCGGGTTGCGGTTGTGCCTGCGGGGCAGGCGGCGCTTCCGGAGCCGGCTGGTTTTCCGGTGCCTGCCCGAAGGCCAGTCCGCCGAGGCAGCAAAGCGAAACGAGCGCGCAACTGCCGAGAAGGCGTACGCGGACGCTGCAAGCTGACATAGAACCCCCCATTCTTGGTCCCTTGGCGTTCATCGCTGAGCTGCGTCAATGCTATAACGTTTCATCTGTGGCTTGCTGATGCAATATTATAACGTTTCAGCAGGCCGCGTGCTTGTCAAGAACCGAGGGCCGCGATCAGGGTGTGCGGTCCCCGTTCGGTCGGCGCTGTGACCGTAATGCCACGGTGCGGTCCGTCCTCAAGATGAAAGGGCGGCGGTCAGCGTCTCGATGTTGTGGCGGAACATGTCGAGATAGGTGGCGGCCGGCCCGTTGGCATCCGACAGCGCATCCGAATAGAGCGTGCCGCCGACCTTGGCGCCGGTCTCCTTGGCGATCTGATCGAGCAGCCGGTGATCGGTGACGTTCTCGAGGAAGACGGCTGGGATCTTCTCGGCCTTGATCTGCCGGATGATCTTGGCGACGTCCTTGGCGGAGGCCTCGCTTTCCGTGCTGACGCCTTCCGGGGCGATGAACTCCATCCCGTAGGTCGCGCCGAAATAGCCGAACGCGTCGTGGGTGGTGATGATCTTGCGGCGCGCCGGCGGCAACTTGGCGATGCTCTCCTTCACGGTCTTCTCGACCTCGTCGATATCCGCCAGGAATTTCTTGGCATTGGCTTCGTAGGCGTCCTTGCCGGCAGGATCGGCCGCCGTCAGGCCGTCGCGGATGTTCTGGACATAGACCCGGCCGTTGACGAGGCTCTGCCATGCATGCGGATCGGTGATCTTGTGGGTCTTGCCGTGCTCTTCCTCCTCCATCTGGCGCGACTTGATGCCTTTGGTCGCGGTCACGACCTGGCCCTTGAAGCCGGATGATTTCTGCAGCCGGCTCATCCAGCCTTCCAACCCGAGGCCGTTGACGACCAGGATCTTGGCCTCGAGCAGCGTCTTCGCATCGCCGGGCGTCGGCTCATAGACATGGGCGTCGCCGTTGGGGCCGACGAAGGCCGTAACCTCGATCCGGTCGCCGCCCACCTGTTTCACCATGTCGCCCAGCACGCTGAAGGAGGCCGCCACCTTGATCTTATCGGCCGCATTGGCGCCGGCCGATCCGAACAGCAGCGGCGCCAAGGATGCGGCTGCACACAGAAACAGACGTCTGTTCATTTCGAGTCTCCCTTCATTGCCAAACATTGAGACGCTTGCGCCTGTAATCGCAACGTTATACTATTACAGTAGGGAACGCAATCGGCGCGGTTACGACGGTTGGATGCGGGTCTCGGCGCTCGCGCTCACCGGCAAAATGGGGAATCCGTCCAACGCGGGTGCGGCGGTTGAATTCTTGGCGCGACTTTGCAATCCTGACCGCGGTCAAGCGTGACCCAAGAAACTTCAGGAGGAAGCCCGCATCCATACGGGCCTCGGCCAGATCAAGAGACCTCCGAACCAAACTTCCTGATGCGGGCTGCCGAGCCCCGATAAGACGGGGCAGCCGGAGCGGCCTGCTCGACCTGGGGGCGAATTTCGGCTATCGCAGCGGTCCTCGACTGCTGTCGATCGCCGTTGTCGCTGGAGGCGCGTGTGATGCTGGCCGACCTGCCGCATTTCAACTATGCGAGGCGCTACGTGGTGCCGCTCCTGATCATCGGAGCGATCCTCGCGGTGCTCGGCCTTGGCCTGACCAGTGCCATATCGGCGCATGCCAACGCTTCTTGGCGCCTCAATCTCCCGATCCCGCGCTCGCTCGGATTTCTCGGGGCCGCATTCCTGCTCGCGGCCGCGGGCTTTTTTTCGGCCGGGATCGTGGCCTTCGTTCGCTTGCGGCTGGTCGAGCAGGAGGCGCTGCAACCGGCGCCGCGGCTCGAGCCGATCGGGCTGCCGGAACGCGCCGGCAATGTTGCGCGGTGGCGGCGGGTGCTGGTCCGCTCGCGGTCGCTGCTGGTGTGGCGGGCCGAAACCCTGGCGGAGTGGCCGCAGGCGCTGGTGGCCCTGCTGTTCGGTGCCCTGGCGGTCGCCGGCGTGGTGGTGACCTGGGGCGTGACGCCGCTCGCGGCCGCCGATCCGACCACCCTCGAAATTCTGGGCGGCGCCCTCATCGTCGCGGCATTTCCGCTGCTGGTGCTGGAACGCTCCTGCGCCGGTATCGCAACCGAGATGCTGCCCGACGCCCCGCAGCTCGATCGGCTGCTGCGCATCCCGCTGACGGTGTGCCTCGGGCTGGGCATCGCGGCCGTGCTGCGATCGCTCGGCTTCACCTGGGCGATCCGGATCGAGCAGGGACTGGCCATCCTGGTGGTCGTGGTGGCGCTCGAATTGATCGTTCGCAGCCTCGCCGTCGCCTTTGTTCCGTTTGCTCCGATGGTCGAGCGCCGCAGCGTCGCCGACAGCAGCATCGCGGGCTTCCTGCGCTTCTCGGTGCCGAGCTTCCAGGCGCTCAACACGGCGGTGCGCCAGCAGTTCGGCATCGATCTGTCGCGCAGCTGGGCGCTGGCCTTCGTGCAGCGGGCGATGCTTCCCGTCGTCCTGGTGATGGGAGTATTGGCGTGGTGCGTCACCGGCATCACGGCGCTCGGCCTCAACGAACGCGCGGTCTATGAGCGCTTCGGCGAGCCGGTGGCGGTGCTGGGACCGGGTCTGCATTTCCATCTGCCCTGGCCCATGGGCGTGATGCGCGGCGTCGAGCTCGGGGTGATCCACGACATCCCGATTGCGGTGTCGCCGTTGGGCGATGCCCGGCAAGCCGCGCGCCCGAGCGCCGGGGTCGATCAGCAGCAGCAACTGTCGGGAGCAGAAGCCGCGCCGCCGGCCTCTTCCGACCGGCTTTGGACCTTCTCGCATCCCTCCGAGCAAAGCTATCTGATCGCCAGCGAAGCAAACGGCCAGCAGACCTTCCAGATCGCGGACGCGGATTTGCGCGTCGTCTACCGGATCGGTCTCACCGACGCCGACGCCGTGAAATCCGCCTATCGGGTGGCCGATCCCGAAAACCTCATCGTGGCTCTGACCGGTCAGCTGCTGGTGCGGTATTTCGCCAGATACACGCTGCCGGACGTGCTCGGCCAAAGCCGCGACGCCTTCACCAAGGAATTTCGCGTCGCTCTGCAGGAGCAGTTGGATCAGCTGTCGAGCGGCGTCGAGGCAATCGCCGTGGTGGTGGAGGCGATCCATCCGCCGGTCGGCGCAGCGTCGGCCTATCACAACGTGCAGGCCGCCCAGATCCTCGCCAACTCGCAGATCGCCGTGCAGCGCGCCAGCGCCATCCACTCCATCAAATCGGCCCAGCAGGGGGCGATGGAGGATCGCAACAAGGCGACGGCGGCGGCCGCCGAGCTCGTCACCCAGGCCCGCAGCGAAGGCACATTGTTCGATGCCGACCGCCAGGCGCGCGAGCGCGACGGCGAGGCGTTCTTGTTCGAGCGGCGCTCCGAGCGGCTCACCTCGGGTCTGGCCAAGTCGGAGACCATCGTGGTCGATCATCGCCTGAAGGGCCAGAACGGTCCCGTCATCGATCTGCGCAGCTTCGGTGCCGGCGGCGGAGCACCGGCCGCCGCCCGACGCGACATCATCTTCCCGCCCGGGAGAAGCTACTCCGAGGACGACGATGACGAACCCAGCCTTCCACCCAGCCCAGGAATACGCCGATGACGCTCGGTCACCATCACCACGGTCATCATCATGGTCATCACCACCACGACCATCATGACCATGCCGAGCAGAACGGGGGCAAAGGTCCGCTCGCGCGCTACGGCCGTTTCCTGGTCGCCTTCCTGATCGTGGCGGCGGCCGTCTTGAGCGCTTGCCTGGTTCTGGTGGCGCCCGGGCAGGCCATCGTCGTGACCCGCTTCGGCGACCCGATCAATGTGCTCACCGCGCCGGGCCTCGCCTGGAAGATGCCGGCGCCGGTCGAAAGCACCATCGATGTCGATCTGCGGCTGCGCACCACCTCGAGCGGCCTGCAGGATGTGGGAACGCGCGACGGCCTGCGGATTCTGATCCAGGCCTACGTGGCCTGGCAGGTCCCGGCCGAGCCCGAGCGCATCCGGCAGTTCCTGCGTGCCGTGCGCAACCAGCCCGACGTGGCGGCGCAGCAGCTGCGCAGCTTCGTCGGCTCTTCGCTGGAGATCACGGCGGCGAGCTTCGATCTGGCCAACCTGGTCAACACCGATCCGGCCAAGGTCCAGCTGAGCGAGCTGGAGACCCGCCTGCGCGAACGCCTCGACGAGCAGGCGCTGAAGGTCTACGGCGTGACCATCCGCCAAGTCGGCATCGAGCGTCTGACGCTGCCGACCGAGACCCTCAATGCGACGGTGGCCCGGATGCGGGCCGAGCGGGAAACGGTCGCGGCCGAGCGGCAGGCTGAAGGCCAGCGGGCGGCGGCCGAGATCGCTTCGAACGCCGATCGCGACGCGCGGGTTCTGCGCGCCAAGGCCAAGGCGGAGGCGGCCGGGATCGACGCCAAATCGCGGCTGGAGGCGGCGGACATCTACGGCAAGGCCTACAACAGCGCCCCCGATCTCTACATGCTGTTGCGCTCGCTCGACACGCTCGACACCGTCGTCGGCGCCAACACCCGGCTGATCCTGCGCACCGATGCGGCGCCGTTCCGGGTTCTGGTCGACGGACCGGCGAACCCGTCGGCCGCGGCCGCTGCGGCGGCACCCGCTCCGGCGCCGGCCCCGGCACCGGCCCATGTCGAGGGGGAGCCGCAATGACGATGCCGGACGCCAAGGACGGCGCCGAGCCTACGGGCGCTTGGGCGCAGTCGGCCAAGCTCGCATTCCGATTCCTGTTTCTTGCCGTCTGCCTGGCGGCGATCGGCTGGTCGGTGTCGAACTTTCGCCAGGTGCCGCCCGAAAGCCGGGCCATCGTCTACCGCTTCGGCACCATCGTGCGTCAGCAGGGCGCCGGCCTGCTCATGGCCTGGCCGCGGCCGATCGAGCAATTGGTCATCCTGCCTTCGGAAGATCGCCAGATCGAGTTCCGCATCGATCAGTTCGAGCCGGACTCCGCGGTCGGCGGCGATTTCATGATCAGCGACTTTGCGCGGGAGAACACCGCCTTCCTGCTGACCGGCGACGCCAGCGTGGTTCATCTCCAGGCAGCGCTGCTTTATCAGATCATCGATCCGGCCGCCTACATATTGGCGGCCGAGCACGTCGGGCCGGCGTTGCAGCGACTGTTCGTGACGAGCGCGGTGCTGGTCTGCGCTTCGCGCGATCTCGACACCATCCTGGTGGCGCGGCCCGAGCTGGACAGCGGCTCCAGCGCGACCGCGCGTGCCGGCCGCGAGCAGCTGCGCGCCGATCTGCTGAACGCGATCAATCGCCGCCTCGATGATCTCACCGCGGCGGGTGCGAGCCTCGGCATCAAGGTGAGCCGGGTCGATCTCGCGGCCGCGATCCCGAGCGGCGCCAAGAGCGCCTTCGATTATGTCCTGATCGCGTCCCAGCAAGCCGATCGGGACATCGCCGAAGCGCGCACCGGCGCCGCCATGACGGCGCTGCGGGCGAACCAGGACCGGGACCGAACCCTCACGGATGCGGACGCCAAGGCCGAGGAGAAGGTTACCGACGCCAAGACCCGGACCGCCTCCATCGCGGCGCTGGCGAACGGATCGCCGGGCCTCTCGGGCAATATGCTCACCACCCGGATCTATTACGACCGCATCGGCACCTTGCTGGCCAAGGCGGCGCGGGTCGATACCGTGGACAATGATGGCGGCATCCAGCTGATGCTGCCGGGACCGGTGCCCCGATGAGCGTGACTGCCGAGACCTCCACCCTGCCGCCGACCGCGGGCGACGGCCTGCTGAGCCGCGCCGAGCAGCTCTCGCTCGGCCTTCGCCTTACCCTCTCGCTCATCGCGGGCGGCTGCCTCATCCTGTCGACCGCCCTGCAATTCCTGGCGCCAAGCCAGCGCGACGTGGCCGAGCTGGTGGCCGGCGTCGCGGCCTTGCTGGTGGCGGTGCCGGCGCTGTCGGCGGCCTGGCAGTCGCTGCGCTATCCGGATTTGCACGGCATCACCGATCAGCTCATCGCGCTCGCCTTGATCGCGGCCTGGGCGGCCGGCGACCTGATGACGGCGGCGCTGCTGCCGCTGGTCATGACGCTCGGACATATCCTGGAGGAACGTTCGCTGCTGGGCTCGCAGGAAGCTATCCGGGCGCTGAGCAAGCTGACCCAGGTCAAGACCCGCCGCTTGCTCCCCAGTGGCGAGGTCGAGGAGGTGAATACCCAGGCGCTGCGCGTCGGCGATCTCATCGATCTGCGCGCCGGCGACCTCATTCCGGCCGATGGCCTGGTGCATTCCGGCGCTTCCAGCGTCGATACCGCCTCGATCACCGGTGAATCGGTCCCGCTCGAGGTGCAGGTCGGCAACGAGGTGTTCAGCGGCTCGATCAACGGCGACGGCCATCTGGTGGTGCGGCTCACGCGCGTGGGCGAGGATTCGACGCTGGGCCGGGTCATTGCGCTGCTGCAGGATGCCGAGAACGCCAAGCCTCCGGTCACCCGGCTGCTGGAGCGTTATGCGGAACGCTACATGGTGCTGGTACTGCTGATTGCGGCCGGCACCTGGTTTGCGACCAGCAATACGGTGGCGGCGCTGGCGGTCCTGGTCGCCTCGTGTCCTTGCGCCCTGGTACTGGCGGCGCCCGCGACCTCGATCGCCGCGATCGCGGTGGCGAGCCGCCATGGCATCCTGGTCAAGGGCGCGGCCTTCCTGGAGAACCTCGCGACCGTGGATGCCGTGGTGTTCGACAAGACCGGAACCGTCACGGTCGGTCAGTTGCAGCTGGTGGAAGCCTGCGTCGAGCCCGGCGTCGATCCGCGCGACCTCGCAGCGCTGGCCGGCAATCTGGCGGGCGCCAGCAATCATCCGGTCAGCCGCGCGCTCGCGGTCCTGGCCGAGCCCGGTCGGCAGGCGCTCGACGAGATCAAGGAATCGCGCGGCCTGGGCGTGGTCGGCCGCCAGGGAGACGACATCGTGGCGCTCGGCCGTGCCGAGCTGTTCCGGGAGCTCGGTGTCGCGATTTCGGAGCCTCCCGATCACGACGGCCCCATGGTGGGGGTCGCGCGTGGGGCGCAATTCCTCGGCTGGATGCTGCTCGCCGACGAGCCGCGCGCCGAAGCGCGCGAGGCCATCGACGATCTGCGCGATTTGGGCCTGCGCCGGCAGGTGCTGCTGACCGGCGACCGCATGGCCGTCGCCCGCCGCATCGGTGATTTCTTGGGCTTGCCGAACATCCGCTCCGAAGCGCTGCCGGCCGAGAAGATGACCTATGTGCTCGACGAGATCCGCGCCGGCTATCGCCCCATGGTGGTGGGCGACGGCATCAACGATTCGCTGGCGCTGAAGGTCGGTGCGGTCGGCATCGCGATGGGGGCGCGCGGAACCGATGTGGCGCTTGCATCAGCCGATCTGGTCCTGATGACCAACGATCTCCGGCGCCTGGGAACCTGCATTCGCCTCAGCCGCCGCTGCCGCCGCACCATCTACGCCAATGTGAGCATCGGGCTCGGCTGGACGGTGGTCATCGTGGCCATGGCGGCGACCGGCGGGCTCGGCGCCAGCGGCGCCATCATCGCGGCGCTGCTGCACAATGTCAGCACCGTGGTGGTGATGGCCAATGCCGGGCGGCTGCTGAAGTTCCAGGAGGCGCTGGCGTAGCAGGCGCGTCCGCTACTGAATTCCGGCAGCCTTTGCGTATTGCAGGTCGACGAACCGTTCGGCGTCGGGTGCCGGAGAGGGGATGGCGCCCACCTGCGCCATCAGGGCAATCACCCGGTTGAACGCCGCGAGATCCAATTCGCCCTTGCGCGGCAGCACGTTCTTCTCAGGCTCCAGATAGGGCGCGAAAATCTCGGCCGCGACCGCCGGCGAAACGCTGCCGGTTTCCGTCACGATCGCAGTGACTTCATCACGGTTCTTCGGATCGTTCATGAACGCGTAGCTGGCCGCCATGGCGCGCGCGAAGCGCACCAGCGTGTCCTTGTTCTGCGCGCCCCAGGTCCGCCTCGTCATGTCGACGTTGAACAAGAGATCAGCACCCGCCTCGTAGGTGAAGGCGAGCCGCGGGAAGCCCTGCCGGATGGCATCGAGGTCCTCGGGCTGGCCCATCGGCACGGCGGCGCATTCGCCTGATTTCAGGCAGGCGAAGCGGGCCGTGGTGCCCACCACCACCTTGGTGGTGAAGTCGGTCATCCCGAGATGCTCGCGGGCGAGCAGCCGCAGGCTCGACAAGGTGATGGTATCGCCCGGGGTCGAGAGGCCGAGCGTCCGGCCCTTCAGGTCTGCGAGGCTCCTGATCTCGGGACGCGCGATCAGGCTGTAGACGGGATTGCTGGTCTGGCTCAGGATCGCGACTGCGTCGGAGCCCTTGAGCACCGCCTGGATCAGGTAAGGGGTGGCGTTCTTGCCGGCATCGATCTCGCCCTTGTCGAGCGCCGCAACGATCCGGTCGGTGCCGCCTGCGATCGGAACCACCACCAGGTTGATCCCCTCGCGGACAAGGAAATTCTTGCGCTGGGCGACCGTCAGCGGCAGCGACGATAGGCCGGTGGCCCCGGCGGCGTTCTGTCCGTACCGCAAGGTGATCAGCTCGTCGCTGCGGGTGCCGCCCGGCAGGCTCGCGCACAGGATTGCAGTGATGCAGAGGAGTCTACGAAACATGACCCGTCCCCTTGGCCTCGGCCGCAATGTGCCGCGCGATCTCGCGGCCGTGATGGCGGATATAATGCTTCATCCAATACGTGAAGTCGCCCGGCTTCCGCTTGATGCGGCGGTTGAGCTCGGGGAGGCTCAAGAACTCGAGGCCAGCGACCTCGTCCGGATCGGGCCTGGTCTGCGACTTGAGGCGTCCGAAATACACATAAACGTATTCGTTCTCCTGCATTCCATGGTCGAGCTCCGCCCGATAGCGGGCAAAAAAACCGAACCGGAGCGGATCGCGTACGCCGAGCTCCTCGTCGAGACGGCGGCGGGCGGCGGTCACGGTCCGCTCGCCCGGACGCGGATGCCCGCAGCACGAATTCGCCCACAGCCCGCCCGAATGGTATTTGCGCGGATTTCTCTGCTGCAGCAGGATGCGGCCGCGGTCGTCGACCATGAAGATCGAGAACGCGCGATGCAGCAGGCCGCGCTGGTGGATTGCGAGCTTAGGCGCGGCACCCAGGGCCCGGTTGGTCTCGTCGACAAGGATCAAGGGCTCGTTCGAACCCTTCGGCGCCTTCATTTGATCCCCCGCTTGGCGGCCTTGGCCTTATGCCGCTGGACGACCTCGTCCCGGTTTCCCGCTCGTGTGCTTTCCGTGTATGCTCTATCCGTCGCCGATCATCGTTGTCCAGGCTAGCCGATTGACTTCGTTGGGTGCGACGTTTGGGAGGAAACTTGGCCAAGCCAGCGACCCAACCGGATTCCAAGCCCGATCCGATGAGCAACCCGATCGGCGCCGATGGGGCGTCCGCGGGCGGCGCACCGCGCTCGAACGTCGATCCGCGCATCGCCTATGACGATCTGCGCCAATGGATCGAGGAGGCGCGCAAGCTCGGCGAGATCAAGGAAGTCCAGAATCTCTCCTGGCAGCGCGATATCGGCATGGTGGCCGAGATGGCGCTGCACGACGAC
>DASYFD010000318.1:0-4050 GCA_036498625.1 Xanthobacteraceae bacterium
GCCGAAGACGAGGCCGCCGATGATAGCGCCGATATTGTAGACGACGGCGATGGCGCCGACCTCATGCGGCGACAAATGGCGCTGCACTTCCAGGAAGGTCGGATAGAGATCCTGCGTGCCGTGGCTGAAGAAGTTGAAGGCGGTCATCAGCGCGATGGAGAAAATGAACAGGCCGAGATTGCCGCGGATCACGGTCCACAGGCCGCGCGCGTTCACCCCTCGCTCGCGCGCGGCGAAGGCGGGTGATTCATCGACCTGGCTGCGGACATAGAGCACCAGCAGCGCCGGCAGCGCGCCGAGCATGAACATGCCGCGCCAGCCGATGCTGGTGAACAGCAGGCCAAAGGCAACGGATGCCAGCAGATAGCCGGAGGGGTAGCCGGCCTGGAGAATGCCGGAGACGACGCCGCGCATCTTTGGCGGGATGCTCTCCATCGTCAACGAGGCGCCCACACCCCACTCGCCGCCCATCGCGACACCGTAGAGCATGCGCAGCACCAGGAGCACGGCCAGGCTCGGGGCAAAGCCGGACGCGAATTCGAGCATCGAATAGCAGACGATATTGACCATCAGCGTCGGGCGGCGGCCGAAGCGGTCGGCGGCGAGCCCGAACAGCAGCGCGCCCACCGGCCGCGCCGCCAGCGTGAGCACGATGGCCACGCTCACCGAGCGGATGTCGGTGCCGAAGTCGTGAGCGATATCTTTGAGGACAAAGACAAGGAGGAAGAAGTCGAAGGCGTCGAGCGTCCAGCCGAGATAGCTCGCCAGGATCGCGCTGCGCTGTTTCGGTGTGAGATCGCGCAGCCCGCTCCACGTATTCGCAAAGACCATCAGTAAAGTCCCGTCCGCAATGCCGTCCCCCCTGCCACATTTGAGTACCGATAAATGCCCGAAGCTGCCCCCGGTTCCCGTGCAGGGCTGGCCTGTCATCACAAATTCGCGGGTGGGAACGGCGCGCGGCCCGTGCTTTGCTTAGGCACGAGTCGGCTCGGGCTCCGCGAGCCGCCCGCCGAGGAGACCCATGTCTCGCCGCACCGAGGTCAGCGCCGGCATTCTTGCCTTCCGCCGCGGGCGGAGCCTGGAATTCCTGCTGGCGCATCCGGGCGGACCCTACTGGCGCAACAAAGACGAGGGTGCCTGGTCGATTCCGAAAGGCACGGTGGAATCGGGCGATGTGCTGGCCTGCGCCAAGCGCGAGTTCAACGAAGAGACCGGGCTTGTCGCCGACGGCGCGCTGACGCCGCTCACGCCGCTGCGCCAGAAGAGCGGCAAGCTGGTGCACGCCTTTGCGCTGGAGGGCGACTTCGACCTCACCGCATTCTCCAGCAACGCATTCGAGATGGAATGGCCGCCGCGCTCGGGGAAGATGCAGAGTTTTCCGGAGATCGACCGCATCGCCTATTTCACGCTGGCCACGGCGCGGAAGAAGATTTTGCCGGGACAGCGGGCGTTCATCGAGGAGGTGGTGCGGATGGTGGGCCTCAATCCGTCATCCTGAGCTGCGAGCGAAGAGCAATTTTAGATCCAATGTCGGGTAAACCCGACATTGGTGGATGACGGGCAGAGCGCACGCCGCCACCCTTCGCGGTGAGCGGTATGCGCTCGCACCTCAAGTGACGGCTGTACTCTAAGCCCTCACCTCCTGCCGCTGGAACGCCACGTAGCTGCCGACGAACAGCAGGATCGTCGCCGCGATCAGGCCGACGAACTGCGGCCAGGCCACCATCACGCTGTCCCACAGCGGCAGAGGCGAACCCATCACAGCGCCCTGGAGCTGGCTCAGGTAAACAGGCCCGAGCGTGCGGGTGGTCGGATCGAGCAATGCCAGCACGCATTCGCCGAACAGCGTCGAGGGCGACAGCCGCGCCAGCATCTGCGCCGTGGTAACCAGCAACGCCTGATTGTCCGGCGATACGAAGGCCTCGGCGACGGCCGGCGCGAGTGCCGGCCAAATGACCGTGATGAAGAGCCAGACGCCGAGCGTCACCAGCGCCGCGGTCGCCGCCGAGCGGAAGATCACCGAGGCCAGCATCGCGAGGGCCAGCCACACGCCGGCATAGGCGATGGTCACCAGCAGGAAGACGAAGGCGCGCGCCATCTCCTCCCCGCCCGGCGGGATGCCGAGCATGATCAACCCCAGCCCGATGACCAGCAGCCACAGCGCGATCAGGCTCACCGACAGCGTCGTCAGCGCCGCGATGAACTTCCCGAACAGCAGCGCGTCGCGGTAGATCGGCTGCGACAGGATGCGCGAGAGCGTACGCCGGTTATGCTCGCCGTTCACCGCATCGAAGCCGAGCCCGATCGCCATCAGCGGCACCAGGAAACTCAGGAACGCCACGAAGGATGGCAACGGCTCACGCGATGTCGTGAAGAGCCGCAGGAACAGGAACGGGTCCTCGGCGGTGACATCGCGCACCTGCTGAATGGCGCCATAGACCGCGGCGAGCGCGGTCAGCACCACCAGCCATTCCAGCACGCGCATGCGCGTGCTGGTGAAGTGGTCGGACAATTCCTTGAGCGTCACCACGCCCAGGCCCTGCCAGGGTGAGCCTTCACGCCGCATGACGCACCTCCTGCGTGGACTGGAAGTAGCGGGTGTAGATCGTCTCGAGGCTGGGATGATCAAGCGAGAGCTGATTGAGCCGCCCGCCCGCGGCGACCACTTCGGCCGCCGCCTCCCCGCGCAGATCGCGGTCGCAGGTGACCCGCCAGCGCCCCGGCGAAGGCTCCTCCACATTGCGCACGCCCGGCAACGACTCCAGGCGTTGCTTGATGTCCGCACCGCCCTCCGCCTCGACCTCGACGGCGAAGCCTCCACCGAGCACCTGCCGGCCGAGTTCACCGACCGTGCCCATCAGCGCGATCTTGCCGGCGTTGAACAGCGCAACGCGGTCGCACACGCTCTGCACGCGATCGAGCAGATGCGAGGAGATGATCACGCTCACGCCCGCCGACTTGAGCGAGCGGATGAGGTCAAGCAATTCCACGCTTGCCTGCGGATCGAGCCCGTTGGTCGGCTCGTCGAGGATGGCGACGCGCGCCTCCTTCATCACGATCTCCGCCAGGCCCAGCCGCTGCCGCATGCCGCGCGAGAAGGTGCCGACGCGCTTGTTGGCCACCTCGCTCAAGCCGACGCGCGCCAGCGCGGCGGGGATCTTCTGCTTGCGCGCGGCAAGGGCGAGCCCCATCAACCGCGCGGTATAATGCAGATTGTCGGCCGCAGTGAGGTGATCGTAGAAGCCGACCGAGTCGGGCAGATAGCCGACCCGGCGCTTCACCGCCAACGGCTCGCGGGCGGGATCGTGGCCGAACACACGCGCGGTGCCGGCGCTGATGTCGCTCAAGCCGAGCAGCATCAGGATGGTGGTGGTCTTGCCGGCGCCGTTCGGCCCGAGCAGGCCGAAGATCTCGCCGGCGGCGACGCTGAAGCTCACGCCATCCACGGCAATCGCCGTGTCATAGCGCTTGGTGAGGCCTTTCGCCTCGATGACGGTTTCCTTCATCGCGCGGCTACCGGCGGCCGAAGCGCGCGACGGCGCCGACCATGATCAGCAGCGCCGCACCGATGATGCCGACCCCGGCCACACCCCACATCGTGGAGGTCGTCACCGTGACCCGGAATTGAGCGGTGCCGTTCTCCCCACGCGTCGAGGCATCGAGCGAGGTGACATAGTCGCCGGCAATCGCCTTGTCGGAAGGCGTGATCAGCGCCTGCACTTCCTTGTTCTGGTTCGGCGCGATGCGGTCGATGATCTTGGGATCGAAGGTTACGATCCAGCCGCTCGGCGCGGTGCCGGAAAGCTGGATATTCTCGGCCGGAGCGGTGCCCGTATTCGTCACGGTGATCGGCACCGAGCTCTGCTGCCCGGCCGTCGCCCGCGCCGACAGCAGGCCCTCACGCCCGGCCAGAGTGAGCTTCGGCTCGCCGGTGATGTCGAGCGCCACTTGCGCGGTCGCATGCGCATCCTCGGCGCCGACGCGTACGCTCACCGGATAATGCCCGGCGTCGACCGTGTCGGGCGGGCTCACTTTCAGCTTCACGTCCTT
>DASYFD010000319.1:0-17496 GCA_036498625.1 Xanthobacteraceae bacterium
TTCGATATCCTCACCCTCGGGCTGGGCAACCAAATACTCGGCGCCGAGATTGGAGGTCATCACGATCAGGGTGTTGCGGAAGTCGACGGTGTGGCCTTGCCCATCGGTGAGCCGGCCGTCGTCGAGCACCTGCAGCAGCACATTGAAGACGTCCGGGTGCGCCTTCTCGATCTCGTCGAACAGCACCACCTGGTAGGGCCGCCGCCGCACCGACTCGGTCAAGGCGCCGCCCTCCTCGTAGCCCACATAGCCCGGCGGCGCGCCGATCAGGCGGGCGACCGAATGCTTCTCCATATATTCCGACATGTCGAGGCGCAGCAAAGCCTGCTCGTCGTCGAACAGGAACTCGGCAAGCGCCTTGGTGAGCTCGGTCTTGCCGACGCCGGTGGGCCCCAAGAACATGAACGAGCCGATCGGCCGGTGCGGATCCTGCAGGCCAGCCCGCGCGCGCCGCACCGCGGTCGCGACCGCCCTGACGGCTTCGGCCTGGCCGATGATGCGCTTGCCCAGGGCCTGCTCCATGTGCAGGAGCTTTTCCTTCTCGCCCTCCAGCATCCGATCGACCGGGATTCCGGTCCAGCGCGAGACCACCTGCGCGATGTGATCGGCGGTGACGGCCTCCTCCAGCACGGCGCCGGTGTCCTCGCCGGCTTCGATGCTCTTGAGCTTCTTCTCGAGCTCGGGGATCCGGCCATAGGCCAATTCGCCGGCGCGCTGGTATTCGCCCTTGCGTTGCGCATTGGCGAGCTCGACGCGCAGCGCATCGAGCTCGGTCTTGGCCTTCTGGGCTTCCGAAAGCTTTTCCTTCTCCGACTTCCAGCGCGCGGTCAGATCGGCCGATCGCTTTTCCAGCGCGGCAAGCTCGGTCTCCAGCACCTTGAGGCGCGCGCGCGAGCCCGGATCGTGCTCCTTTTTCAGGGCCTCCTGCTCGATCTTGAGACGAATGACCTCGCGGTCGATGGAATCGAGCTCCTCGGGCTTGGAATCAACCTGCATCTTGAGGCGGGCCGACGCTTCGTCGATCAGGTCGATCGCCTTGTCGGGCAGGAAACGGTCGGCGATATAGCGGTTCGACAGCGTCGCCGCCGCCACGATCGCGCTGTCAGTGATGCGCACGCCGTGGTGCTGCTCGTATCTGTCCTTGAGGCCGCGCAGGATCGAGATCGTATCCTCCACCGTCGGCTCGTTGACGAACACCGGCTGGAAGCGGCGGGCGAGCGCCGCGTCCTTCTCCACGTGCTTCTTGTATTCGTCGAGCGTGGTGGCGCCGATGCAGTGCAGCTCGCCGCGCGCCAGCGCCGGCTTGAGCAGGTTCGAGGCATCCATCGCCCCGTCAGCCTTGCCGGCGCCGACCAGCGTGTGCATCTCGTCGATGAACAGGATGATGCCGCCTTCCGCCCCGATCACCTCCTGCAACACCGCCTTGAGGCGTTCCTCGAACTCGCCGCGGTATTTGGCGCCCGCGATCAGGGCCCCGAGGTCGAGCGAA
This sequence comes from Xanthobacteraceae bacterium, assembly GCA_036498625.1. Classification (GTDB taxonomy): domain Bacteria; phylum Pseudomonadota; class Alphaproteobacteria; order Rhizobiales; family Xanthobacteraceae; genus VAZQ01. The sequence goes on from DASYFD010000319.1 coordinate 1,490, forward strand.
AGCAGCTTCTTGTCGGCGAGGCTCTCCGGCACATCGCCATTGACGATGCGCTGGGCGAGCCCTTCGACGATCGCGGTCTTGCCGACGCCGGGCTCGCCGATCAGCACCGGATTGTTCTTGGTGCGCCTCGAGAGCACCTGGATGGTGCGGCGGATTTCCTCGTCACGCCCGATCACCGGGTCGATCTTGCCGTCGCGGGCCGCCTGGGTGAGGTCGCGGGCATATTTCTTGAGCGCATCATAGGCGTTCTCGGCCGATGAGGTGTCGGCCGTGCGGCCCTTGCGCAAAGCCTCGATGGCGGCGTTGAGGTTCTGCGGCGAGACCCCGACGCGCGCCAGGATTTTTCCGGCCTCGCTGTCCTTCTCAAGCGCGAGCGCCAGCAGCAGGCGCTCGACCGTCACGTAGCTGTCGCCGGCCTTCTGGGCCACCTTCTCGGCCTGGTCGAACACGCGGGCCAGCGCAGGCGCGAGATAGACCTGTCCGGCGCCGCTGCCGGACACTTTGGGGAGCGCAGCCAGCGCCTTCTCGACCGCCGCCAGCGCCTCGCGCGAGCGCCCGCCGGAGCGGTCGATCAGCCCGGCCGCCAGCCCTTCCGGGTCGTCGAGCAGCACCTTGAGCAGGTGCTCGGGAGCGAATTGTTGATGGCCTTCGCGCAGTGCCAGTGATTGCGCGGATTGCACGAACCCGCGTGCGCGGTCGGTGAATTTCTCGAAATCCATGTGCTCATTCCCTCGGCCTGCCTCACCGCCCCGAAGGCGCGGAAAGGTCATCGTCATGGGGGTAAGTTGGTCGTCTCAGGGCGGCGGACCCCTGCGGCATCCGCTGGAACTTATGTGGTGGCGCAGCCCCATGGGCGGAAGAGGGGCCGGTCGAAATCCGCCCGGACGGACGGAAAGCGGGCTCCCTATTTCACGAAAATACTCTAACAACGGCCGTCGAATCCGATCAGCCGAGACCCCATGACGGCCGCCGCGAATATCCAAGCCATCTACCGGTACCCGGTGAAGGGGCTGAGCCCCGAGCCCCTGCGCCGCGCCTGGCTGGCAGCAGGCGAGACCCTGGAGGGCGACCGGGCCTATGCGATCGAGAACGGGCCGTCCGGCTTCGACCCGGCGCTGCCGCGCTACCGGCCCAAGGCCCACTATCTCATGCTGATGCGCAACGAACGCCTGGCCACGCTCAAGACCAGGCTCGACGCGCCGAGCGGAACGCTGGTCATCGACCAGGCGGGGCACGAGGCGGTCCGCGGCGACCTCGCCACCCCAGGAGGCCGCGCCGCGATCGAGGATTTCTTCGCGCGCTTCTGTCCCGACGAGCTGCGCGGACCGCCGCGGCTCCTGCATGCGCCAGGCTTCAGCTTCTCGGACGTCGCCGGCAAGGTGGTGTCGATCATCAATCTCGCATCGGTGGCGGCGCTGGAGGAGCGCATGGGCGCGGCGATCGATCCGCTGCGGTTTCGCGGCAACGTCTATGTGACCGGCTGGCCGGCCTGGAGCGAGCTCGAACTGGTCGGACAGAAGATCGTGCTCGGATCAAGCGCCCGTCTCAAGGTGGTCAAGCGCATCGTGCGCTGCGCGGCCACCAATGTCGATCCGGATACCGGCATACGCGACCTGGCGATCCCGGACGCGCTGCAGCGGGCCTATGGCCACGCCGATTGCGGCATCTATGCCGAGGTTGTGACGCCGGGGGAGATCGGGGTGGGGGATGGGGCGGTGAGTGGTGAATAGTGAATGGTGAGTAGTGAGTGGTGAGTGGTGAACAACTTCACCCAGGCACCCTACTCACCATTCACTACTCACTTTTTGTCTTCTTCCCCCGGCTCAGCCGGAACACCGCCTGCTCGCCCAGCATGTTCCAGAACCACCACGGCGCATTGAGGCGCAGCGGCGAGCCCCAAGGATTGAACGCCACCGCCTTCTCCATCTCGGCCCCGGCGGCCACGCAAAGCTCGCGGAAGTCCTTGATGGTGCAGAAGTGGATGTTGGGCGAGTCGTACCAGACGTAGGGCAGATTGTCGGTGCGGGGCATGCGGCCGCGAAACATGACCTGCATGCGGATGCGCCAATGCCCGAAATTGGGAAACGACACGATGGCACGCCGGCCGATGCGCAGCATGTGCTCGAGCACCACCCGCGGCTGGCGGGTGGCCTGCAGGGTCTGCGACAGGATCACGTAATCGAAGGCGTCGTCGGGATAGTCCGCCAGGTCGGTATCGGCGTCGCCCTGGATGACGGCGAGACCCTTGGCGACGCATTCGTTGACGCCCTCGCGCGACAGCTCGATGCCGCGTCCGTCGACGTTGCGGGTTTCGGCCAGGAGCCGCAGCAATTCGCCGTCGCCGCAGCCGACGTCGAGCACCTTGGCGCCGTGCTCGACCATATCGGCCACCACCACGAGGTCGACGCGCGAGCCGCCCGGAATGCGCGCCGCCTCCGCCATGGTGAGGTCATGCTTGAGGCGCGAGAGCATCATCATCGCCGCACCATCACCGCCGCACCGCGGGCAGGCCGCGCGCGTTGGCGGCGCCGTCGAGAAAGCCGCTCACGATGGCGAACAGCTCCGGCTCCTGCAGCAGGAAGGCGTCATGGCCCTTGTCGGTGACGATCTCGGCGAACGAGACGCGCGCCCCGCCCGCATTGAGGGCGTGCACGATGGCGCGCGAATCCGAAGTCGGGAACAGCCAGTCGGAGGTGAAGGAGATGACGCAGAAACGGGTCGGCGTATCCTTGAACGCCCGCGCCAGCACGCCGTCGAAATCCGCCGCCAGGTCGAAATAGTCCATCGCCCGGGTCAGATACAGATAGGAATTGGCGTCGAACCGCTCCACGAAGCTGATGCCCTGGTGGCGCAGATAGCTCTCGACCTGGAAATCGGCGTCGAAAGTGAAGGTCGGATTGTTGCGGTCCTGAAAGCGGCGGCCGAACTTGCGGTGCAGCGCCACGTCCGACAGATAAGTGATGTGCGCCCCCATGCGGGCAACCGCCAATCCGCGCCGGGGATTGGTGCCGGCCGCGAAATAGCGTCCGCCGCGCCATTCTGGATCCGCCATGACGGCCTGCCGGCCGACCTCATGAAACGCGATGTTCTGGGCCGAATGGCGGGTCGCGCTGGCGAGCGGCAGGGCCGAGAAGACCCGCTGCGGATAGCTCGAGGCCCATTGCAGCACCTGCATGCCGCCCATCGAGCCGCCCGCGATGGAGAACAGCGTGTCGATGCCGAGGTGATCGAGCAGCATGGCCTGGGCGCGGACCATGTCGCGCACCGTGATCATGGGAAATTCGAGGCCCCAGGGCTGACCGGTCTTCGGATTGATCGAGGCCGGTCCGGTCGAGCCCATGCAGGCGCCCAGCACATTCGGGCAGATCACGAAATACCGCTCGGTGTCGATCGGCCGGCCCGGCCCCACCATGGTCTCCCACCAGCCGGACTTGCCGGTGACCGGATGGAGGTTGGCGACATGCTGGTCACCGGTGAGCGCGTGGCATACCAGAATGGCATTGCTGCGCTCGGGGTTGAGCGCGCCATAGGTTTGGTAGGCGATCTGGAACGGGCTGAGCTCGACGCCGGCATCGAGCTTGAGCGGCTTGTCGGCGCCGAACTTCACCACCAGTGAACGCGGCTCGTCGGCCTCGCGCGCGCGATGCGCGGCATCGCGATCAGCCGCGTCGCGGTCAGCCGTACCAAGCGTGGCACTCACTTCGGCCATCTTCCGAACCCCGCGCCGGCACGGCGGAATTGCCGATGGCGCAACCGGCAAATGTAGGCAGCTGGAACGGGTTTAGATAGGCCGCCGCCCGCCCCTGTCAATGTTTTCTTTGCTTTCGTGCCATCCGGCTCCTATCAATGCGGCGACCGATCCGCGGGCTCGACCAAGGCGCCATGGCGAAATCCTCCCCTTCCGACACGCCGTCACTGGCGGAATTGCGGCGCGAGATCGACCGCATCGACGAGACCATGCATGGTCTCCTGATCGAGCGCAGCGAGATCATCAATCGCCTGATCAAGGTCAAGAAGACGCAGGAGAAGGGCTCGGCATTCCGCCCGGCGCGCGAGGCCGACATGATGCGCCGGCTGGTCGATCGCCACCAAGGCATCCTGCCGCTCGATACCGTGGAAAGCATCTGGCGCGTCATCATCGCGACCTTCACCTATGTGCAGTCGCCGTTCTCGGTCCATGCCGACCTCTCGGCAGGCGCCGCGCAGATGCGTGATTCCACCCGGTTTCATTTCGGCTTCACGGTGCCGTTCGTGGCCCATATGGGGGCCTCAGCGGTGGTCGCCGCGGTGTCGGAATCCACCGGCGATCTCGGCCTGGTGCCGGCCATCGGGGTGCCGGGGGCGGGCGCCTGGTGGAATGCGCTCGAGTTCGACAGCGCGCCCAAGATCATCGCGCGCCTGCCGTTTGTGGAGCGCGACGATCATCCGGCGGCGCTGCCGGTGTTCGTGCTGTCGCGGATCGCCGACGACGCGATGGTGACCGAGGTCGAGGTCTGGAGCATGCGGGTCGCGGGCTGGAGCGGGGCCGCCGCTGAGGCGCTCCACCCGCTGGCCGAGGTGGTGGCGGTGCCCGACCAGGCCTTCGACGGCGCAGCGCTGCTGATCTCGGTACCACAGGGCGGCAGCATCGCGGCCATTACCGATGCGCTGATCAAGGCGGGAGCCTCGGTGCGGGCGTCGAGCCGCGTCGGCAGCCACGCCACCCGCTACCGGGTTTCCGCCAACGGTGCGCGGCCGGTCGCCACCGGCCGCTGAGGAGAACCGGTTTCCGCCCGCTCTCGCGAGGGCATGCAATTTTGCTGAAAATGCTCTACTGGAAGGGCGCTATTCCAGTTGTCATGGCCGGTCTTTTTCCGGCCATCTCGATGAGGATGGCACAGCGCTTCCCATCGAGAGCGCCGGGACCAGCCCGGCCGGAACCGATCATGTCGATACAGCGTCCGCAACCCCGCCCCGGCGTGCTCGAGATCGACCCCTACGTGCCGGGCAAGAGCGCGGCGCCCGGCGTGAGCCGGGTGTTCAAGCTGTCGTCCAACGAGACGCCGCTCGGCCCGAGTCCCGCCGCGATCGCGGCCTATCGGGCGGTCGCCGACCGGTTGGCGGATTATCCCGACGGCGCCGCGAGCGCCTTGCGCGAAGCCATCGGACGCGTTTTCGGGCTCGATCCCAATCGCATCGTGTGCGGGGCCGGCTCCGACGATCTGCTCAATCTTCTCGCCGACGCCTATCTGCGCGACGGTGACGAGGCGGTCTACACCACGCACGGATTCCTGGTCTACCCGATCGCCACGCTGGGTTCCGGCGCCAAGCCGGTCGTGGCGGCGGAAAAGAGCTACACCGCCGACGTCGACACCATGCTGGCAGCGCTGAGCGAGCGCACCAAGATCGTGTTCCTCGCCAATCCCAACAATCCGACCGGCACCTATCTGCCATTCGACGAGATCAAACGGCTGCATCGCGCGCTGCCGCCGAATGTGCTGCTGGTGCTCGACGCTGCCTATGCGGAATATGTGCGCCGCAACGACTACGAATCCGGAATCGAGCTGGTCGCCACCTCCGACAATGTGGTGATGTGCCGGACGTTCTCGAAGATCTACGGCCTCGCCGCGTTGCGGCTCGGCTGGCTGTACGGACCCGCCCATGTGGTGGATGCCATCAACCGCATCCGCGGGCCGTTCAACGTCAATGCGGCCGCGATGGCGGCCGGCATTGCTGCCATCCAGGATGGCGCCCATGTCGAGACCGCGCGGGCGCACAACGAAAAGTGGCTGGCCTGGCTGAGCGAGGAAATCCGCAAGCTCGGCCTCGAGGTGACGCCGAGCGTCGCCAATTTTTTGCTCATCCACTTCCCGGAAACACCGGGCCGCACGGCCGCCGACGCCGACGCCTTTCTCAGCCGGCGCGGCCTCATCCTGCGCCGGGTGAGCGCCTATCATCTGCCTCATGCGCTGCGCATGACGGTCGGCAGCGAGGAGGCGAACCGGCTGGTGGTCGAGGCGCTGGCGGCGTTCATCGGAAGCACGGCGTGAGCACCGCGCCGCTCTTCAACCGGCTTGCGCTCATCGGGGTCGGTCTCATCGGCTCCTCGATCGCGCGCGCGGCCCGCGCCCAGGGTGTGGTGGGATCGATCGTGGCGACCGCCCGCTCGGCCGCAACCCGTGCCCGCGTCGCCGAGCTCGGCCTCGCCGATCAGGTGGTGGAGAGCAATGCCGCCGCCGTCGCAGGCGCCGATCTGGTCATCGTCTCGATTCCGGTCGGCCAGAGCGGCGCTGTCGCGCAAGAGATCGGCGCTCACCTCAAGCCGGGCGTGATCGTCTCCGATGTCGGCTCCGTCAAGGCGGCGGTCCTGCGCGACATGGCGCCCCATATCCCGGCCGGCGTGCATTTCGTGCCCGCCCATCCGGTCGCCGGCACCGAATATTCCGGGCCCGATGCCGGCTTTGCCGAGCTGTTCGTCAACCGCTGGTGCATCCTCACGCCGCCCGAGAATGCGGACCAGGCCGCGGTCGAGCGGCTCTCCGCCTTCTGGACCGCGCTCGGCGCCAATGTGGAGGTGATGACCGCCGAGCATCACGACCTGGTGCTGGCGGTGACCAGCCACCTGCCGCACCTCATCGCCTATACGATCGTCGGCACCGCCGATGAATTCGCCCAGGTGACGCGCTCGGAAGTGCTGCAATTCTCGGCCGGCGGCTTTCGCGACTTCACCCGCATCGCGGCCTCCGATCCCACCATGTGGCGCGACGTGTTCCTGGCCAACAAGGATGCGGTGCTGGAGATGCTCGGCCGTTTCAACGAGGACATCGCCGGCCTAACCCGGGCGATCCGGCGCGGCGACGGCGACGCGCTGTTCGAGCACTTCACCCGCACCCGCGCCATCCGCAAAGGCATCGTGGCGGTCGGCCAGGATTCGCCGGCACCGGATTTCGGCCGCCCGCATCCCGGATTGCCGCACGAGCCGCTGCCGCGGCCTTATGCGGCGGACGACGACTGACGGTCGTCAGAACAGCGGCAGGACGCGGCCGATCCGGAAGGGTCCGAGCGAAACATCGCCGTCGTCGAAACGCAGCGGCACCGTGACGGCCGGCTTGCCTTCGAGCGTGGTGTTCTTCCCGACAGCGCCGAGCCCGGCCACGATGCCGGCGCCGGCGTTCTGGCGCGCGATGGTGCCCAACCCAGGCAGCATGCGATCGAGCGCATCGAGCGCGGAGCCGATGTCGCCCTGGGAGACGATTTGATTGATGCCGAGCGCCTGCAGCACCTTGGCGAGCTCCACGATGGTCACCTGCATCTGGCCGTTGAGGCCGCCGCGCGGCGTGAGGCTGAGGGTGCCTTCGCCGACCGCAATGACATCGCCCTGCTGCACGCGCGCCTTGCTGATCTGCAGGCTGCCGCCGCGTGCCTGCCATTGCTTGAACAGGAGCGGCCACGGCTTGGGCGCCACGTCGCCCAACCCGCTGAGCACGCCGGTGACGTCGGCATCGAGCGGTTCCGCCAGGATCGGATGCAGCGCCGGCGCGGCGGCGGAGACCAGCCGCAAGACCAGGTCAACGGCCGGATTGTCGGGCGGGGAGCCCTCCACCCGGCGGCCGTGGACTTCCAAACGCTCGGCCCGGAACACGGAGGCATTGCCGGCGCCATCGGCGCGATCGAGGCTCGCGCGCTCGCACACGATCGAGACCCGTTCAGGACCGTCGAGCGACGCCCGCAGGCTGGCCCGGGCGAGCCCCCAATGGGCCAGAAAGCTCGCCGGCTTGTCCGGCTCGCCGAGCGCGAGCGGCCCGGTGAATTCGCCGATCAGCAAGGCCGGCTGGTAGATTTGCCAGGTGACGAAGGCATCCGCCGCCTTGAGCGCGAGCGGTGGCGCCATGTCGGAGAACTGCGCGCTTGGATCGGAGCAGCGCACCTCCATGCGGAACGGAAAGCCCCCGATGGATTGGGTGCCGCAGCCATAGCGGCGGCCCGCGGCGGCCTCACGGCTGCGCCAAGCATCGATCTCGCCCGGTACCCGCGCCGCGATGGTGAACCATCCGCCGGTCCACAGGGCCCCGAGCAGAACCACCAGAAAAAAGGGCACGAAGACCAGCCAGCGTCGCCGGCGCGAGACACTCGCGGAAACACGCATCAGCAACGCTCCTCGGGAAGCTTGGGCGGCCTTCCAAGCGGCCGATTGCGGCGTTTCCAAGTCGCCCGCGCGCGCCCGCGTTTTGAGAGCGTGCCGGGATTCAGCAGGTTTTCAGCGCGCGCGACTCATGCTCTATTGCGGGTGCCGGCGCTCGCACGCGCCGGAGCAGACACTCGGCCGAATGCGCCGCCCGGCCATATCGCCCTTCCGCCATGGACCCCGACCTCGCACATGCCGCCGAAGACCTTTGGGTGTTCGGCTATGGCTCGTTGATGTGGCGACCCGGCTTCGATTTCCGCGAGCGCATGGAGGCACGGCTGACCGGGGCGCATCGGGCGCTCTGCGTCTACTCGTTTGTCCACCGCGGCACGCCCGAGCGGCCCGGCCTCGTGCTCGGTCTCGACCGCGGCGGCGCCTGCCAGGGAATCGCGTTTCGGGTGGCGGCCGCCGACCGGGCGAAGACGATCGCCTATCTGCGCGGACGCGAGCAGGCGACCGGGGTCTATCGCGAATGCGTGCGCCGGGTCTGGCTCAAGGGCGAGCCGGCACGCCCGGTCCCGGCGCTCTGCTACGTGGTCGATCGCAGCCATGTCCAATACGCCGGCCGCCTGCCGCTGGCCGAGCAACTGCACTACATCCGCCAGGGTCATGGTCAATCGGGCCCCAACCGGGACTACGTGATCGCGACCGTGGCTGCCATGGAGGCGCTGGGGTTGCGTGAATCGGAGCTGCATCTGCTGGCGGCGCGGCTCAAGGGAATGCACGAGGGCGCAGCATCGTGAGGGCGCGCTTTCCTCGCTGAATTCATCGGCCGGCGCCCGGCTGGTCGGCCGGCGCGCCCTCCGATGCAGCATCGCGCCCGCCGCGGCCGCTTGCGCGCAGCTCGCGCTCACCCTCCTCGACCAGCCGTGCGGTGGCGGTCTCGATCACCTGCTGCAGGCGCTCGAAAAAGACCTGCTTGTCGAGACCAGGCGCGATCGGATCGAGAAACTCGGCCACGATCGTTCCTGGATAGCGCCGCAGCGAGCGACGCGGCCAGAACAGGCCGGAATTGAGCGCGACCGGCAGGCACGCCACCCCGCTCTCGGCGTAGAGATGCACGACGCCGTATTTGTAGCTCGGCGGGGCGCCGGGCGGGCGGCGGGTACCTTCCGGAAATATGACGATCTGACGGTTGCGGGCGAGCTCGATCTTGGCGCGGGCCCCGATGGCGGCCAGCGCCTGGGAACGGGCGCCGCGATCGACCGGGATCATCTGCGCCTTGCGGGCGAACCAGCCGAAGAACGGCAGCCACATCAGCTCGCGCTTGAGGATGAAGGCCGGGTCGGCGAACAGCGGCACCAGCGCAAATGTCTCCCATAGCGACTGGTGCTTGGAGGCGATCAGCAGCGGCCCCGGCGGAATCCGCTCCAGGCCGCGCAACTCGAACCGCACGCCGCAGATGGTCCGCAGCAGCCAATTGTTGCTGCGCGCCCAGAACCGTACCACCTCCAGGATGGCGCGGCGTGGCATCACCAGGGTGGGCAGCGCGGCGCACATGAGGACGAACAGGTTCAGGTAGAACAGCACATTGAACAGCACGGAGCGGATGATCACGGACACGGCGGGACCTGGAGCAGCAGCCTCGATCCGATCCGGCGCCACGGCCGTCGATCACAGGCTTCGGGAGATCGGGGTTAGCTCAGCCGATGCGGTTGTTACGACTTGCGAGGAGAGGATGCGGCTCCCGGCGCAGTGGCGGCGCGCGCGGTGGCGGCAGGGTCGAGCCGCATGCGCATGCGGGCGACCACGTATTTCAAGTATTCGGAAAGCATCAGCTTCATGGTCGGGCCGTGCGTCCACCAGGATTCGGCGTGCAGCTTGTCGGCGATCACAGGAAACGGGAGCAAGGCCACGTCCGGGAGCTGATGGGCGATCTCGGCGATGGCGCGCGGCATGTGGTAGCTGGAGGTGACCACGATCAGCGAATGGAAGCCGCGGCTCTGCGCCCACTGCCGGGTTTCGATCGCGTTGCCGAGCGTGTTGCGCGAGCGATCGAAATCGACGCAGCAGCTGACCGTGGGCCCATAATCGGGATTGAGGCGCGATATCTCGACCGAGGTCGTGGCCGGGTTGGCGCCGCTGATCAGGAGGCGCTTGCCGCGGCCGGCGGCGAGCAGCTCGATTGCATCGGTGATGCGCGAGGCGCCGCCGGTGAGCACCACGATGCCGTCCGCATCGCGTTGCAGCACGATCTCGGCGGCCGGCAGGCTCCACAGGAACCAGCCGAATCCCCCCGCCAGCACCAGCGCCGCGACCGCGCCGAGCGCGATCGCCGAGCGCCCCATGCGCCGCAGCAGACAGCCGCGGCCGGCGCTGCCGCGTCCCGACGGCTCCCGCCCCGGCGCCGTGCTGCCGCCATCGGTCTTTGATTCGACCATCGACATCGATCTTCCCATCCGCGGAAATCATAGCCTAAAATCCGGCGGCGTGGTGGCAATGTGAGCCGTCATTGGACCGTTTCGAGCGTGCGATTGACGGTGTGGCGCGAGGTCGCGGCCGTCACCAGGGCGGTCAAGGCGATCTGCGCCAGCACCGCCGCATAGCCGGCGAGCCCGATCGAGAAGGTGCCGAACAGGGCACCCAGCTGGGCGCCTGCCGCGCTGCTCAGGAGCCAGCCGTTGGCGAAATCGATGAGGCCGAACATGAGCAGCGCGAGCCCGCCTCCGATTGCTCCCCCTTTGAGGCCGAGCAGCAGAAAATGGCGCTGGAAATGTCCGGCGATGAAGCCGTTCCTGGCGCCGATGAAATGCAGCACCTCGATGACCTGACGGTTGGTTGCCATCACGCCGCGGGTCGCGAATGTCACCGACAGCACCGTCGCGATCATCACCAGGACGAGAACGCCGGTGGCGGCGGACAGGATCGTGCGGGTCATCACCCGCATATGGTCGACGAATTCGCGATGGTCGTCGAGGCTCGCGGGCGGGACCTGCGCGGCCAGCGTAGCGCGGAGACCGTCGAGATCGGGGGATTGCCCGGGAGCGATTGCGACCGCGACGAGACGCGGGACCGGCAGCTCGTCGAGCGCCAAACCGCCCAGCCACGGCTGCAGCAACTGGGTGGATTCCTGCCTGCTGTAAGGCCGCACGCCGGCAACGCCGGGCACCGCGCCGGCGATGGCGGCCGCCTTGACGACATCGGCCTCGATGTCGCGCCCGGCAACCGGGCGAACCTGGATCGTGACCTCGCGCGCCAGGTCGGCTTGCCAATCGCCCGCCGCCGCCCGCAACAACATCACGCCGCCGATCGTGATCGAGGCCAGGAAGGTCATGATCGCGATCACCGCGATCAGGGCGCGCCCCGCAATGGTCGCCTTCGGCACGATCGACGCCTCGAAGCGCGGCAGCGGCATTTCCGCGCTGCCCACCGCCGGCTCGCCCGTGTCGGGCCCGTCGGCCTCGATGCCGGTATCAATCATAGACATGCAGCCGACCTTCGTGCAGCACGAGGCGGCGGGCATCGTACTGATCCATCAGCGCGATATCGTGGGTTGCGAGCAGCACCGAGGTGCCCGACTTGTTGAGCTCGATGAACAGACGCAACAGGCGTTGCGCGTGATTGGGATCGACGTTGCCGGTCGGCTCGTCGGCGAGCAGCAGCTGCGGGCGTGCGATCACGGCCCGCGCGATCGCGGCGCGCTGCTTCTCGCCGCCGGACAGAATCGGCGGCATTGCCCACATGCGATCGCCCAATCCCACCCAGTGCAGGAGCTCCACCACCTCCTCGCGAAAGCTCTCCTCGGTCCGCCCCATGACCCGGAACGGCAGCGCCACATTTTCGTAGGTGGTCATGTGATCCAGCAGCCGAAAATCCTGGAACACGATGCCGATCCGCCGCCGCAGCGTCGCCAGCGCATCCTTGCTCAAGGTCGCGATATCGTGCCCGAACAGCGTGATGAGACCGCGTGTGGGCCGCAGCGAAAGGAACAGCATGCGCAGGAGCGAGGTCTTGCCCGCGCCCGAGGGACCGGTCAGGAACTGGAACGAATGCGAATCGATCCGGAAAGTCAGGTCGCGCAGGACCTCCGGTCCAAGCCCGTAGCGTAAGCCAACATTCTCGAATCGAACCACGTCGTTCTCCGCTGGCCGGCCGCTGCGGCCACAGCCAGGATAGGCGCTCCGCGCTGATTCGCGTTATATCAGCGGTCGCGCTGGCTGACCTCTGGTGCGCCGACCGTTCCGGACCGGCTTCGCCCGATGTTCACAGCCCTTCTGGGGCCCCGGTACGGCGATACCCTCCCTCTGGCTGGCCGAGCGGCGCGGGCCGATCCCCACATGGTTTCCGATCCGTTAACGGATCGGCTGCTAGATTTGGAGTCAGCCCATCCGCGGCGGGTGCCCGATGCAGATCGTCTGTCCCAATTGCACGACCTCCTATCAAGTCGAACCGTCCTCGCTCGGACCGGCCGGTCGCTCGGTCAGGTGCGCGCGTTGCCAGACCGTTTGGTTCGCGGTCAACACGGCGGCGCTGTCCGAGATCGCCACATCCCACCGGGCCGAGATGGCTCAATTCGCCACCACGGCCGAGCCTGATGGACCGCAGGCTTGGCCGCAACCGGATGACACGGCAGACGGCTTTGGAGCAATTGCCGCGCCCGACCCGACGGATGTCGGGTTTGTGCATGACGCGCCCCCGATCGCGACCGCCGGTGCGGACACGCCGGCCGGATACGACATGCCGGCAGGGCCGCTGCTCGAGTCCCCGGCACTCGCCCCGGGCGATGACCAGCGGCCCGCGCCCGACACCGTCTTGCCGGAAGACATCGAGACGGTCGCGGCCCGGCGCGCCAAGGAGCAGGGCCGCAACCGGCGCTTCGGCTGGCCGTTGGCCGGCTTGCCGACCGCCGTGCTGGGATTGATCCTGCTCGACCTGGGCTTGATCGGCTGGCGTGCCGAAATCGTGCGAGCGGTCCCGCAGATGGCACCGCTCTATGCGGCGATCGGGCTCGGGGTAAATCTGCGCGGCCTCGTCCTCACCGATGTCACGACCGAGACGGTGAGCAGCGACGGCGTGCCGGTGCTGATGATCCGGGGCCAGATCGTGAGCGCGACCAAGCGCGTGGTCGACGTGCCGCGCCTGCGGTTCGCGGTTCGCAATGGCAGCGGGAACGAGATATACAGCTGGACGGCGCTGCCGAATCGCAGCCTGCTGGGGCCCGGCGAGGCTTTGGCCTTCCAGTCGCGGCTGGCCTCGCCGCCGCCCGAGACGCACGACGTGCTGGTCCGGTTCTTCACCCGTCGCGACCAGGGCGTCGGCATCCAGTGAGAGCGCGTTGGCACGAATCCTGATTGCAGAGGATGAGGAGGCGATCCGCAGCCTGGTGGCGCGCGCCTTGTCGCAGGACGGCCACGAGGTCATGACCGCGAACGACGGCGCCGAGGCGCTCGATGTGCTGACCCGCGAGCGCGGGGCGTTCGAGCTGCTGCTCACGGATATCCGCATGCCGGTGATGGACGGCATCGCGCTGGCGCTGGCGACCGCGCGCGACCATCCCGCCATCACCATCCTGCTGATGACCGATTATGCCGATCAGCGCGAGCGCGCGTCCGGTCTCAACACGCTGATCCACGACGTGATCACCAAGCCGTTCACGCTCGCGACCATTCGGGCAGCCGTCAGCGAGGCGCTCATGGCCGGCGCGCTGCGGCGGTAACCGCAGACTCGCCGGAGCGCGCGCCGAACCAATCAGTAATCCTTGAGCAGCCGCTCGATATAGTCGAGCTCGAGCTGCGGGCGGGCGATCTCGCCGAAGCGCCGGCGCAATTCCTCGAGAATGCGGCGCGCGCGCTGCACGTCGATCTCGCCCGGAACCTTGACGGTCTGGTCGTCGCCGTAATCGCGGCCGCGCAGCGGGCGCCCGAGCGGATCGGTCTCCTGGTCGGCCCTTCCCTGGCCAAAGCGGCCGGCGCGGCCGGGTCTGCCCGGGCCGCCCGGACGACCGGGACCCATGCCCTGCTGTTGCCCCTGCCCCTGCTGCATCGCCTGGGCCATGCTCTGGGCACCCTTGCGCATCGCATCGAGCGCACGACCCTGGGAATCGACGGCCCCGTCGGCATTGCCCTGCCCGAGTTGGCCCTGCGCGTCCTCCATGGCCCCCTGGGCCTTGCCGAGCTGGTCTGACTGACCCTGCCCCTCGCCTTCCCCTTGGCCCTGCTGCTGGCCCATGCCGCGCTTGCGCATTTCCTCGAGCAGCTTGTTGAGCTGATCGCGCAGCGCCTGCTGCCGCTGCTGCAGCTCCGCCATGCCCTGCTGGCCCTGTTGGCCTTGCTGACCCTGCTGGCCTTGCTGTCCGCGTTGGCCTTGCTGGCCGCGCTGACCTTGCTGGCCCTGTTGGCCTTGTTGGCCCTGCTGACCGCGCTGGCGGCGCTGGTCTTGCCCTTGCTCGAAGGTCTTGTCACGCAACTGCTGCTGCTCTTCGATCATGCGCTCGAGCTCGTCGAGATCCTTCGCCATCTCGTCATCGCCGTCGTTCTGCATCCCGGGCTGGGCCATCTGCAGGTTGTCCAGCATGGCCTGCAGGTCCTGCAGCATCTGGCGGGCGGCATCGCGGGCGCCGGAGCGCGCCATCTGCTCGAGCCGGTCGATCATGCTCTGCAGGTCCTGCGGCCGCAGCTGCCGCGCATTGGGATCGAGCGGGCGCGCGAGCGCTTGCGGGTTCTGGCGCAACTGCTCCGCCAGCGCCTGCATGAACTTGTCGAGCGCCGCGCGCAGCTCGTCGGTGAGACGCTTGATCTCCTCGTCGGAGGCGCCGCGCTCGAGCGCCTGGCGCAACGCATCCTCCGCGTTTCGCAGCGCCTGCTGGGCATCGGAAAGGTTGCCGTCCTCGAGATTGACCGCCATGTCCCACAGCCGCGCCACCACCTCGCGCAGCGAGTCGTCGTTCTTGGCGTGGGCCAGCTGCCAGAATATCGAGCGCAGCCCGAGATAGACCTTGCTCTCCATGTTGAAGCGGTCGGGCGCGAGCGTGAGAGCGTCGAGCGCGGTGAGCACGCGGGCCTGGGCCTCGGCGTCGAGCGCGAGAATTCGCCGTTGCTCGACCAGCGCGCGCGCCATGGGCTTGGAGAAGGGCCGCTCCGGCAGGCGTACCTCGGTCGGCTCGCTCTTGCCCTCGTTGGCGGCCTCGTCGCGGGCGACCAGCGTCATCTCGGTGGTGGCGCCGGCCCATGGATGCTCGGTCATATCCTTGCTGGTCTGGCCGACGCCGTTGCGGGTGCGCGCCTGCGGCAGCGCCAACGGCATCTCAGGCGCCTCGAACAGCGGGCGCGGCGACGATTGGCCGTCGGCGCCCACGCCGTTCTTGAGCTTGAAGGTCGCCCGCGCATCGACCACCCCGTAATCGTCCTCGAGCTTGTAGGAGAGCTGCAGGTTGCCGCGCCCCTGCACCTCCGGCTCCTTGGTGAGCGCGATGGTCGGCGGACGGTCCGGTATGGCGGTGAATTGCCAGGTGACCTCGTTGGGGCCGACGCCCCGGACGGTGGCACTGCCCGCATCGTTGATGGTGAAGCGGCGCTCCTCGGTGCCCTTCGCGACCTTGGTCGGCGCGGCCGCCTTGGCATCGCCCGGCGCAGCATCCTTCGGATCCGCGAGGCCGCCGGTCACCGCGACGTCGAGATGGACATCGCCGGTGGCCCGGATGACCAGCGTACTGCCGGCCGGCACCGCCAAGGCCGGTGCGCCCGCACCGGATGCGGTCTGCGTCGGCTCGCCCGGCCGCATGCCCGGCAGGATCACCGGGGGCTTGCCCGTATAGGTCGGCGGGTTCACCCAGGCATCGACGCGGAAATTGACCGGCGCGATCACGCCCTGCCAATCGAAGGCCGCCGAGATGCGCCGCAGGCGC
>DASYFD010000320.1:0-5504 GCA_036498625.1 Xanthobacteraceae bacterium
AAGAGCGCGGTCGGCTTCTTGGGATCGAAGATCGGCCGCAACAGCCGCATCACCTCCTCGGTCCAGTATTCCGGCGTGCCCTCATCCGACACCCGCAGGTCGATCCGCTCCGGCGGGACGAACATCCGGTTGGTGTCCGCATAGGGCCCGGTCTTGATCCGGTCCACCCAGATCACGAACGGCTCGCCGCCGGCCGCGAACGCCGCCCGGGCCGCCGGAGTCGGACAGATGAAATCCGCGACCGCGAAGCAGCCGGCCTTGACCACCTGGTCGCACAGCCAGCCCATCCGGCGCGCCTGCTCGATCCGGTCGGCCTCCGAGAAGCCGAGCTCGCGGTTGATGTTGGCGCGCACGTCGTCGGCGTTGAAATGCACCGCATTGAGCCGTGGCGCCAGCGCCCGGGCCAAGGTGGTCTTGCCGGCGGTCGGCAGCCCCATGATGAGAATCTTGTTCACGCCAGCTCCGGGAGGTTGAGTTGTCGGCCCCGGCGGACTTTGGCGCGATACAGCCGCTCTGGCAATCCATCAATAGTTGTCGACCGATGTGTGGGCCATCCAACAATGATCCCGCGCGCAGCTGCCGCGCGGCGGCCGGATGAGCAGCTTGCCCTGCGGCTCACGCCCGCCGCCGCTCGCGCATCAGCTCGACGAAACGGCCGAACAGATAGTGGCTGTCGCGCGGGCCGGGCGAGGCCTCGGGGTGGTACTGCACCGAGAACACCGGCCGGTCCTTGAGCGCGATGCCGCAGTTGGAGCCGTCGAACAGCGACACGTGGGTCTCGATCGCTTCCGCCGGCAGGGTGGCGCGGTCGACCGCGAAGCCGTGGTTCATGGAGGTGATCTCGACCTTGCCGGTGGTGAGATCCTTGACCGGATGGTTGGCGCCGTGATGCCCCTGGTGCATCTTGATCGTTTTGGCGCCGACCGCGAGGCCGAGCATCTGGTGACCGAGGCAGATGCCGAAGGTCGGCACCCCTGAATCGATGACGCCGCGGATCACCGGCACCGCATAGCTGCCGGTGGCGGCCGGATCGCCCGGGCCGTTGGAGAGAAAGACGCCATCGGGCTTGAGCGCGATGATGTCGTCGGCGGAGGTTTGCGCCGGCACCACGGTGACCCGGCAGCCGGAGCCGGCGAGCAGCCGCAGGATGTTGCGCTTGATGCCGTAATCGATGGCGACCACGTGGAACTCCGGCTTCTCCTGGCGCCCATAGCCCACGCCCCATTGCCACGGCGTCTCGTCCCAGCTGAAGCGCTGGCCGCTGGTCACCATCGGGACCAGATCCATGCCGACGAGACCCGGCCATTCGCGCGCCTGCGCCTTCAGCGCAGCGAGATCGAAGACGCCGTCGGGCGCATGGGCGATCACCGCATTGGGCATGCCCTTTTCCCGGATCAGGCCGGTGAGCGCGCGGGTGTCGAGGCCGGACAAACCGATCACGCCGCGCGCCTTGAGCCATTGATCGAGGTGGCGGGTGGCGCGGTAGCTCGACGGCCGGGTGATGGCGGTGTGCAGCACGACCCCGCGGGCGCCCGGAGTCGCCGCCATGTTGACGGTCTCGATGTCCTCCTCGTTGGTGCCGACATTGCCGATATGGGGAAACGTGAAGGTGATAATCTGGCCCGCATAGGAGGGATCGGTGAGGATCTCCTCGTAGCCGGTCATCGCGGTGTTGAAGCAGACCTCGCCGACCGCGTGGCCGGCGGCCCCGAAGCCGACGCCTTCGAGCACGGTGCCGTCGGCCAGCACCAGGAGGGCGGTCGGGGCGGGCTCCGACCAGCCGGCAGCGTCTTGTTTGCCATTCATGCGCCGAGTACATAGTCCCGGGCGCTACCGGCGTCAAAGAACCATCCCATATAGGGGCATCGGAGCAGGATTATCCCAGCCGAACCGCCCGCGAGGTCCACCGTGCTGCGCGACCAGATCAACGATGCCGTCAAGACGGCGATGAAATCGCAGGACAAGCTGCGGCTCTCGACCTTGCGGATGGTCAATGCGGCGATCAAGAACGCCGACATCGAGGCGCGCGGCGGGGGGAAGGCCCTGCTCGCCGACGGCGACATCCTCGGCCTCATGCAGAAGCTGATCAAGCAGCGCCAGGAATCGGTCGAGCTTTACGACAAAGGCGGCCGGGCGGAGCTCGCCGAGCAGGAGCGCAGCGAAATCGAGATCATCAAGAGCTTCCTGCCCCAGCAGCTCTCCGAGGCGGACACCAAGGCGGCGATCGCCGAGGTCATCGCGGCAACCGGCGCTGCCGGGATGAAGGACATGGGCAAGGTGATCGCGGCGCTCAAGGAGCGCTATGCCGGCAAGATGGATTTCGGCAAGGCCAGCGCCCTGGTGAAGGGCATGCTGACGGGGTGAGGGGCGCTGCCGCGCAGTTTGCTGTCATCGCCCGCGAAAGCGGGCGACCCAGTAGCCACCGGATTTCGATTGGGCGCGGCCACGCTTCAAGATGGGCACAGGGGTTGCTGGGTGCCCGCCTTCGCGGGCATGACACTGCGGAATGGATCGGCGCTGTCGGAGACGGTGCGCGCCGCCCGATTTCCCATCCCTCAGGCCCTGTGGATAACTAGGACAAGTGGCCCCCGCGCGCCGCCCACGCCCCGGTGCCCTATATTCCCCGGGGTTAAGGACTAACCTCGCGAATCACCATGCGCTTTTCGCCCGAGTTCCTCGATGAGCTGCGCGCCCGCCTGCCGGTCTCGGAGGTGGTGGGGCGGCGCGTCAAGCTCAAGAAATCCGGGCGCGAATGGAGGGGGCTCTCTCCCTTCAACCAGGAAAAGACGCCGTCGTTCTTCGTGAATGACCAGAAGATGGCCTGGTTCGATTTCTCGTCGGGGAAGAACGGCACCATCTTCGACTTCGTGATGCAGACCGAGGGGCTGGCATTTCCCGAGGCGGTGGAACGGCTGGCCGCCCAGGCCGGCATGCCGCTGCCGCAGGTGTCGCGCGAGGAGGACGCGCGCGAGCAGCACCGCAAGACGCTGCACGACGTGCTCGAGCTTGCCGCCAAGTTCTTCGAGGCCACGCTCGCCGGCCGCGCCGGCGCCAAGGCGCGCGGCTACCTGGCGGATCGCGGCCTCGATCCGGCCACCCAGCTCAAGTTCCGCCTGGGCTATGCGGGCTCGGAGCGCTTCGCCCTCAAGGAGCATCTGGGCTCCCACGGCATTCCGGTCGAGGACATGGTGGAGGCAGGGCTCCTGGTCGCCGGCGACGATATCCCGGTGCCCTATGACCGGTTTCGCGACCGGGTGATATTTCCGATCGGCGACCTGCGCGGCCGGGTGATCGCCTTCGGGGGACGCGCGCTCGATAAGGAGGCGCAGGCCAAGTATCTCAACTCGCCGGAGACGCCGCTCTTCCACAAGGGCGGCACGCTCTACAACATCGCGACCGCGCGCGCCGCCGCCCACAAGGGCGCGGCCGTGATCGCGGTCGAGGGCTATGTGGACGTGATCGCCATGGTGGAGGCGGGCTTCGAGGCGACGGTGGCGCCGCTCGGCACCGCGCTCACCGCCGATCAGCTCGGGCTTTTATGGAAGATGGCCGACGAGCCCACGCTCTGCTTCGACGGCGATGGGGCCGGCCGGCGCGCCGCCTATAAGGCGGTCGATGTGGCGCTGCCGCTGTTGCGGCCCGGCAAGAGCCTGCGCTTCGCCACCCTGCCGGACGGCAACGATCCCGACGACCTGGTCCGCTCCGGCGGCCGCGCCGCGATCGAGGACGTGCTCGCAGGCGCCCGCCCGCTCGTCCAGATGCTGTGGATGCGGGAGACCGAGGCGGGCGGCTTCGATACGCCGGAGCGGCGTGCCGCGCTCGAGGCGAAACTGAGCGCAGTCATGACCGGCATCGGCGAGGAATCGGTGCGCCGCTATTATCGCAAGGAATTCGAGACCCGCCTGCGCAGCCTGTTCGATACCGACGGGCCGGCGGGGCGGCGGGCCGGGCCGGGCGGCCGCTTTCCGCAGGCCCGCAGCCCGCGCCTCCTCGGCGGCGCGGGCGGATCATTCGGCGGATCCCGGCAGGCGGGCGGCCGCGGCGGCCCGCAGCGCGCGCGGCAAACCGGCATCGCTTCCGGCGGCGGTCCCTATCTGGTGAGCAGCCCGCAACTGGCCGCGAGCCCCATCCACCGCGGCGACCGCGCCGTCGTCCCGCGCCGCGAGGCGCTGATCCTGCAGACCGCGCTCAATCATCCCTGGCTGCTGCACGAACATCTGGAGGACATCGCCGAGGTCGAGTTCCGGTTTGCCGAGGCCGAGCGGGTGAAGGTCGCGCTGATCGATATTTTCGCCCATGGGGGCGCTCCGGACCGCGAAAGCATGGCGGCCGAGCTCGCCCGCCGCGGGCTCGCCGAGCAGGTCGGGCGCATCGAGAAGGCGATCACGACCGCTTCGGTGTGGGGCGCGCGACCGGATGCGGGGCCGGCGGATGTGTTGATGACCTGGAAGCAGCTCATCGCCTTGCATCGGCAGTGGCACTCATTAATTAAGGAGCTCAAGGATGCCGAGCAGGCCTTGGGTCGCGATGCGACCGAGGCGAATTATTCCTGGTTGCAGGACGTAAAGGCTCGTCTTTCGGTCATTGACGGAACCGAGGCCCTGGTCGAGGGCTTCGGGGCTTCGTCGGGCCGGGCGGGTCCGTCTTTTTGAGCATCAGGCAAGAATCCGGGGCCAGGCGGCCTGGAGATCGCGGAAACCTTGAGCTAAGTCTGGGATGGCGGCCGGGAATACGGTTAAGAGGGGTTTAAGGCAGCATACGCGACACTCGCGCAAGCGATTCGCGGTTGGGAAGGCAAGGGCGGGTATGGCCTTTTTGGCCGCTCGTCCGCTCTATCGGGTCGGCGCCCCGATCCCGGAAAGGACCTCGATTCTGCCCGCATAGGGTAGGGGGACTTTTAATCGATACGGGCGGTCTTCGGCGAAGCGGGCTCGTGCTTCCGGCGGCCTTTCGGGTCCCCGGAACTTGGTGACCCGGAACATAGGTCCCGGAGACTTGTGCCCACAGCGACCAGCGTCCCCGAGACCTGCGTCCAGGAGATGGTGAATGGCGAGCAAGACCAAGGCGGTCCAAAAAGACAAGGATAAGAAGGAAGAGGCCCCGGAGAAGGAGGCTTCCGAGACTCCGGATACGCCGCTGCCGCTGCTCGACCTGTCGGACGCCGCCGTCAAGAAGCTGATCCGCAACGCCAAGAAGCGCGGCTACGTCACCCACGACCAGATCAATTCGGTGCTGCCCTCCGAGGAGGTCAATTCCGAGCAGATCGAGGACGTTCTCGCTCTGTTCAGCGAGATGGGCATCAACGTGGTGGAGACCGAGGAGGCCGAGACCGAGGAAGAGCCCAAGGAGGAGGCCGAGGAGGAGCCGGAGGCCGAGGGCGAGCTGGTCGAGGTCGCCCGCCAGGTTCCGGCCAAGGCCGAGACCAAGGAGCCGACCGAGCGCACCGATGATCCGGTGCGGATGTATCTGCGCGAGATGGGCTCGGTGGAGCTTCTGTCGCGCGA
>DASYFD010000321.1:0-9307 GCA_036498625.1 Xanthobacteraceae bacterium
CTCTCCGAGCGCATCAAGGCGGCCGGCCATGTGGTGGCCGAGCGCGGCATCGTGCCGGATGACTCGGCCGTGATCCGGGCCCGGGTCAAGGAATGGATCGATGCGCCCGCGGTCGATGTGATCATCACCACGGGCGGCACCGGCTTCACCGGCCGCGACGTGACGCCCGAGGCGGTCGAGCCGCTGTTCGAGAAGCGCATGGAGGCGTTTGCGGTGCTGTTTCTGATGGTGAGCTTCCGCAAGATCGGCACCTCGGCGATCCAGACCCGCGCGACCGCAGGCGTGGCGGGCGCCACCTACATCTTCTGCCTGCCGGGCTCGCCCGGTGCCTGCCGGGATGCCTGGGACGAGATTCTCGTCCATCAGCTCGACTACCGGTATCGTCCGTGCAATTTCGTCGAGCTCATGCCGCGGCTGGACGAGCATTTGCGCCGGCCCAAGGCGCAAGGCGCGACGGTTTAAGGCGCCCCTCCACCCGCCATCATGGTGCGGCTGCGCAGCATGACGATGCGGCGGCGGCCGAGGCGCCGCAGGAACCTGCGCTCCGGATCGGCGTCCTCGCCGCGGTGGCCGCCCAGCCCTTCATAGAGCGTCTTCGAGATCAGCAATCCCTGCTGCGGGCGCGGCATTGCCCCGAGCGCGCCGGCGATCAGTCCCAGTGCCTCGACCAATGCGGACGCGAGCGTGTCGGCTTCCCCGGTGCGGCGGAAGGCGGCCGCCCGTGCGTCCGGCCGGCCGCTGGCCTCGGCGTGCTCAATGAAGCGCTGGGATTCTTGCGTCCAGGTCCAATCCGGCACCGCGCCCGGCGGCAGGAACAGAAGCCATGGGCCGCGCGCGCTCGCCGCCGCCTGCCGCAGCCGTCGCCCGAGCGGTGCGGCCAGGACCTCGATCCGGCAGCCGGCGGAGTCGGCGATCATGGCGGTGGCATCGCTCGAGCCGGCGTCCGCCACGATCACCTCGCGCACGATGCCGGCGGTCGCGCCCGGCACCAGCGCGGCCAGCGTCGGCACCAGAATGCGCTCCGCGTTCTCCGTGGCAATGACCACGCTCAGCATCAGGTCCGGCCCCATTCCCCGCATCACGGTACCACGCCGGCGGTGCCGGCAGGGCCGGAGTACACGAAATCGGTCGCCGGAGGGCGGGTGTTCTTGATTTGTTCGTATTCGCGGCTTACATTGCAAGCCATGTCCAGAACCTCAGCAGCACTTCGAGTTCCAGTCCCCCCTGCCACCCCTGACCCGATCGGGGATACCGCCGTCGCGGCCGCGCGGCGCAAGGGCAGAGGCGCCCAGTCCAACGCGGCAGGCCGCTACGAGCCGTTTGCCCGGGTCGGCTTCGACGACGGCTGGCAACGGCTCGACGACCTGCCGGTTTTCAAGACCAGCGTGACCGTGGATGCGACCCGCACCATCATTACGCGCAACGATTCCCCGGATATTTCCTTTGACCGCTCCATCAATCCCTATCGGGGCTGCGAGCACGGTTGCGTCTATTGTTTCGCGCGCCCCACCCACGCCTTTCTGGGGCTCTCGCCCGGCCTCGATTTCGAATCCAAGCTGTTCGTCAAGCCGGAGGCGCCGCGCCTGCTGGAGCGTGAATTGTCGGCATCCGGCTACCAGCCGCGCACCATCGCGATCGGCACCAATACGGATCCGTATCAGCCGATCGAGCGCGAATACCGGGTGATGCGTGGCTTTCTCGTGGTGCTGGAGCGCTGCGGCCATCCGGTCGGCATCGTCACCAAGTCGGCGCTGGTCCTGCGCGATCTCGACATTCTGTCGCGCATGGCCAAGCGCAACCTGGTCAAGGTAGCGCTGTCGGTGACCACGCTCGATCCCAAGCTCGCGCGCGTGATGGAGCCGCGCGCCGCCACGCCGGCGCGGCGCCTGGAGGCGCTGCGGCAATTGGCGGCGGCCGGCGTGCCCACCGCCGTGATGGTGGCGCCGGTCATTCCCGCCATCAACGACAGCGAGATCGAGCGCATTCTCGATACCGCGGCCGCGCTCGGCGTGAAGGGGGCGGGCTATGTGCTGCTGCGGCTTCCGCTCGAGGTGCGCGATATCTTCCGGGAGTGGCTGCTGGCGAATTTCCCCGACCGCCATCGTCATGTCTTCAAGCTCGTTCGCGACATGCGCGGCGGCAAGGATTACGACGCCACCTTCGGCAAGCGCATGACCGGCTCGGGGCCGATCGCCTGGATGATCGGGCGGCGGTTCGAGGCCGCCTGCGAGAAGCTCGGCCTCAATGCTGAAACGAGCAAGCTCACCACCGAGCACTTCACGCCGCCGCGCCCCGCCAGTGCGCAGCTCAGCCTGTTTTGAGGACGCAGATGACAGAGCCGACGCCTCGCCTTACCGCCGTCACGCTCGGCGTGCGCGACTTCCAGGTCAGCGTGCAATTCTACGAGGCGCTCGGATTTGCCCGCAGGCTGCGGTCGACCGGCGATGCGATTGCCCTGTTCGATGCCGGCGGCGTGGTGCTGTCGCTCTATCGCTGGGATCAGCTGGCCGAGGACGCGGCGCTCGCGCCGCTGCCGGCCCCGGCCGCATTTCGCGGAACCACCTTGGCGTGGAATTGCGCGTCGCGCGCCGAGGTCGATGCCGCCTTTGTGCACGCGCTGGCGGCCGGGGCGAGGCTGCTCAAGGCCGCGCAACCGACCAGCTGGGGCGGCTATTCCGGCTATTTCGCCGATCCCGACGGACATCCCTGGGAGATCGTCCATGCCCCGGGCCTCGGTTTTTCGCCTTCCGGGCAGTTGCTGCTGCCTGACTGACGCGCATCCGAGGATTATCCGAGTCGGCCGACAGCCCGATTGACTAGCCGGCGCCGGCGCGCACCATCGCGCCATGACACGCCCGGTGAGTCGCAAGCTTGGCCCAGAGGCCCGCGCCGCCCGCCTTCCGCTCGGCGAGGAGGCCGTGCGTCCGACCTTCCGGCGCGAACGCGCCGCCATGAAGCGCGGCGTGTGGCCGGTCGCGGGCTGCGACGAAGCCGGGCGCGGGCCGCTGGCCGGCCCGGTGGTGGCGGCTGCGGTCATTCTCGATCCGCGTCGGGTGCCGCGCGGCCTCGATGATTCCAAGAAGCTCAGCGCCCCGATGCGGGAGAAGCTGTACGCCGCGATCTGCGCCAGCGCCCATGTGGCAGTCGCCTTCGCGCCGCCAGCGCGCATCGACCGCGACAATATCCTGCGCGCCTCGCTGTGGGCGCTCGCGCGCGCGGTGGCCGCCCTGCCGGTGCGGCCCCAGCTGGTGCTGGTCGACGGCCGCGACCGCATCGTGGCGCCCTGCGACTGCCAAGCGGTGGTGCACGGCGACGCCATCGTGGCCTCGATCGCGGCGGCCTCGATCGTCGCCAAGGTGACGCGCGACCGCCTGATGGCGCAGCTCGGCCTCGCGCATCCGGGTTATGGCTTCGAGCGCCACATGGGCTACAGCGTGCCCGAGCACTTCGCAGCGCTGCTGCGGCTCGGACCGACCATCCATCATCGCCGCACCTTTGCGCCGGTCGCCGCCCGCTACGACAGCCTCGACCCTCATCCACAGGAAATTCCGCCGGGCTTGTTGCCGCCTGATCCCCGTGCCTAAGCTGCGCGCGTCACCGTAAACGGACCTGGCCGGGCGGATGCTTTACGTCTCCATTCTCGTGGAATTGCTGCGCGCGCGTCCGGCGCTGACGGTGGCGATTGCGGCACTGGCCCAGGCTGCCGTCTGGACGCTCGTTCCCGCGCTGTTTTACGCCGGGCCGCCCGGCAACCTGCCGACCGTGCTCGCGGTCGGGCACGAATTCCAGCTCGGGACCTATCTCGGTCCCCCGCTCGCCTTCTGGCTGGCGGAAATCGTCTTCCGCGCAACCGGCCGCAGCCTGTTTGCGCTCTACGCCCTGTCCCAGATCTGCGTGCTCGCGACCTACTGGGCGGTGTTCCGGCTCGGTCGCACGATCGTTGGTATTCGACAGGCCGCGATCGCGGTGCTGCTCATGATCGGCATCTCGACCTTCACGGTGGCGACGCCGGAATTCGGCCCGGTCATTCTCGCCATGCCGCTGTGGGCGATGGCGCTGCTGCACTACTGGATGGTAGTGGCGGAGAAACGGCCCCGCTACGGCTTCGTGCTCGCGCTCGATGTGGCCCTCATTCTGGTCACCAGCTATGCGGGCGTCGTGCTGGTCGGCCTTCTGATCGTGTTCACCTGCGCCAATGCGCGCACCCGTACCCTGCTGCGCGCCCGCGATCTCTGGCCCGCCGCGCTTGCGGCAGCCGTGCTCATGGTCCCGAATGTCTACTGGGCGGTGACCACCAACGATGAATTCCTTCCCATGCTGGCGCGGCTGCGCGCTCCGGATTCCGTCGCCGGCAATTTCACGGCCTGGCTGCGGCAACTCGCCCTGCTGCTCGGCGCCCATGCCGGGCTGATCGTGCTCATCGGCATCGTGATCGGATTTCCGTGGGAGAGATACGAGCCGGCGCCCGTGATCATGCGCCGCGCGGTCGAGCCGTTCGCCCGGCGGTTCGTATACTTCTTCGCCGCCATGCCGGCACTCATCGCGAGCGTAGCCGGCGTCGTGGTTGGATCGCCCGGGCCGGTCGGCGGCATCGCGCCCCTGGTCGTGCTCTCCGGGCTTGCCGTGGTGATTGCGGCCGGCGATGCGATCGCACTCAGCCATCAGCGCGGCGTCATCGCAACCTGGTTCGGCCTCCTGCTGGTGCCGCCGGTCCTGGCGGTGGTCGCGCTCCTGACGTTGCCCTGGCTCGGCATCGACCTCGCCATCAATCAGCCGGCCGAGGCGATGGGACGGTTTTTTGCCGACAGCTTCGCGCGCCGTGTCGGCAAGGAGCTGCCGATCGTGGCCGGCGATCCGCGCACCGCCGCGCTCATCGGGCTTGGCGCAGCCAGCCGCCCGAGCCTGTTCCTGGAAGCCACTCCCAAGCGCTCGCCCTGGGTCTCGATCCGCGATGTCGGGGGGAAGGGCGCCATCCTGGTCTGGCCGACGACCGACACCGCCGGCGCGCCGCCGGTGGACATCAAGGAAGCTTTCCCCGACATCGTGCCGGAGGTGCCGCGCGCCTTCGAGCGCAGCGTGCAGGGACGCTTGCCGCTCCTGCGCATCGGTTGGGCTGTGATCCGGCCGCAGTCGCCCCTGGAGGCGCCGGTGCCCGTGCCGGCGCCGGATTCCAAGCCGTAATCTGGCGGTGGAAAAGTTGTTGCCGGCCCGGATCGGCGGCGGGCGCCGGGCTATCTTGCGGGCAGATCCGATCAGGCGGGGGGACCAGATGACCGAGATCAGCCAAGCGCCAAGAACCGACGTCACGCCGCCTCACGGCACGAGCCGGTCGTTCCTCGAACGCAGGTTCGAGCTGACGCAGCACGGCACTAGCGTGCGTACCGAGCTCGTCGCCGGCCTGACCACCTTCCTCACCATGGTCTATATCGTGTTCGTCAATCCGGCGATCCTGGGCAATGCCGGCATGGACAAGGGCGCGGTGTTCGTCGCCACCTGCCTCGCGGCCGCGGCCTCGACGCTGGTGATGGCGTTCTACGCCAATTACCCGATCGCGCTCGCACCCGGCATGGGGCTCAACGCCTTCTTCGCCTTCACGGTGGTGCTCACCTACAAGTATACCTGGCAGCAGGCGCTCGCCGGCGTGTTCTGCTCGGGCGTGATCTTCCTGCTGATCTCGCTCTTCCGCATCCGCGAATACGTCATCAACGCCATCCCGAAGAACCTCAAGCTCGCGATCTCGGCCGGCGTCGGCCTGTTCCTCGGCATCATCGCGCTCGAGGAATCCAAGATCGTGGTGGCGAGTCCCGCCACCCTGGTGACCTTGGGCGATCTCAAGCAATGGCCGGCGGTGCTCTGCCTCCTGGGCTTCATTCTGATTGCGGCGCTCAATTCCCGCCGCATCATCGGCGGCACTCTGATCGGCATCCTGGTCGTAAGCCTCATCGGCATTCCGCTCGGGCTCGCGAGCTACAGCGGCATCGTGTCGATGCCGCCCTCGCTGGTCCCGACGCTGTTCCAGCTCGACTTCTCGCGTGTGTTCGAGGCCACCTTCCTGATCGTGGTGTTCAGCTTCCTGATCGTCGACGTGTTCGACAATGCCGGCACCCTGATCGGGGTGACGCACCGTACCGGCCTGCTCGACCAGGAGGGCAACCTGCCGCGCATGCGCGAGGCCCTGATCGCCGACAGCTTCGCCGCCATGTTCGGCGCCCTGATCGGCACCTCGACCACCACCAGCTATATCGAGAGCGCAGCCGGCGTGGCCGCGGGCGGCCGCACCGGCCTCACCGCCTTCTTCGTCGCCATGTTCTTCCTGCTGGCCCTGTTCTTCTCGCCGCTCGCCGGCATGATTCCGGCCTATGCGTCGGCGGCGGCGCTGCTCTATGTGGCCTGCGTGATGACGCGGGGGCTGGCCGAGATCGACTGGGACGACATCACCGAATCCGCCCCCGCCGTGATCGCCGCGGTGACGATGCCGCTCACCTATTCGATCGCGACCGGCATCGGCCTCGGCTTCATCACCTATGCGCTCGGCAAGGTCGTGTCCGGCCGCTTCGCCGATGCCAAGCCCGCGGTGCTCGGATTGGCGTTGCTGTTCGCCATCAAGTTCGCGCTGCCGGGCTGATTGTGATGCTTCACTTGTCCCAGGCGCAGCGCAGCACCCCTTGGTGGTGCGCTGCAGACCCGGGACCGTTCCAAACGCAGGAGGCTGGAACGGTCCCGGATCAGCGGAGCACCGCTCCGCAAGAGCTTCGCGCTGCACCGCGTCCGGGACACGAAACTGTTGCCAGCTCTACGTGACTTCAGCCCAACGCCTTCTTGATCGCCAGGAAGTCCCGCCACGCCAGTCGCTTCTGCAGCGGCTGGCGCAGCAGATAGGCCGGATGCAGGGTGGCGGTGGCGCGGATTTCGCGGCTGCCGGTCTGGAACGGGAACCAACGCCCGCGCGTGCGCAGGATTCCTTCCCGGCTGCCGAGCAGCGTCTGCGCCGACGGGCCGCCGAGGCACACCAGCATGTCCGGATCGACCAGCTCGATCTGGCGCAGCGTGAACGGCAGGCAGGTTGCCGATTCCTGCGGCGTCGGGGTGCGGTTGCCGGGCGGGCGCCACGGCACGATGTTGGCGATATAGGCGTTGGCGCGGGTGAGCCCGATGGCTGCCATCATGCGGTCGAGCAGCTTGCCGGAGCGGCCCACGAACGGCAGCCCCTCGATATCCTCGTCGCGACCCGGCGCTTCGCCCACGAACATCACGCGCGCCTGCGGATTGCCGTCGGCAAAGACCAGCCGCGTGGCGGTCGCCCGCAAGGTGCAGCCGGTGAAGCCGTCCAGGATCGATCGAAGCTCGTCCAGCGTCCTCGCACTCTTCGCCTCCTCGCGCGCCGCCATGACGGCGGTGTCGGGAGACAATGGGGCGGGCGCCGCCATGGCGGCAGGGGGCGGCCGGGAGCGATCCAGGGCCGGGCGGTTCCCGGGTTGCGGATCACCGGCGCGGGCAACTTCGTCTTGCGGCTGGCCGATTGCGGGCTGCGCCGCGACCGCGGTATCGGCGAAACGATCGACCGCGGTTTCGCCCAGCACCGCATCGACGCCGGCCTCCAGATAAAAGGCCAGCAGCTCGCGGGCAGCCTGGTTGCGATCAGGAGTCATCGATGTTTAGAACGCGTCCCTGGAGGTCTTTTTCACGGCCGGTGCGGCATGAAACCATATGCGCCTTCCTTCCGTAACTGAAGGGCGCGACCGAAAGAGAGGAGATGTAGGTGGCACGCGACCGGAAGGCAGGCGGCAGTGGCCGGCGGATCGCCGCGGCCGTGCTCATCACCGCGGCCCTGGCCGCCGCCTATATCTGCTTTCCCCGCCATGCCGACCTGACCAGATTCGATCCGGCCGCCATGGCGCGGCTCGAGACCACCATGTGGCGGCACTATTACGAAAAGCGATATCTGCCATTGTTTCGCGATCTCTACGATGTTTCCCACAGCCAATACGGCTTCTCCCCGCTCGACAGCGTGCAGATCGCGGTTTCGGCGGCGTCGGCCGCAAAATCGTTCCAGCCCTCGACCTCGCGGGCCGAGGCGGAGGCGGCGCTGCCAGCGCTCGTCACCTATTTCCGCATTCTGTCCGGCGCGGCGCCGGTGCCCGTCGAGGTCGAGGATGCGGCCCGCACCGAGCTTGCCTGGTGGCAGGCGCGGCGCGAGGCCGTCATGCCCGAGGAATACGGCCTGATCATCGCCCGGGTGAGTACCCTGGTTTACGGGGTCGATGGCGATGACCTGCGCCGGTCCGGGGTGCTGCGGGGGCAAGCCATGGCCTACCGGGATGCCCACGAGGCCAATATGAGCGAGGCCGACTGGTGGCTGATCGCGGATCGGCTCGAAGTGGCATACGGCTTGCTCAAAAAGGCTCTATCGGCCCCCGTTCAGTGAGTAGAATGGCGGCCGACGAAACCGCGGATGCGAGCGCAAGCCCCATGAGCGACCAGAATTCCCCTTCGCCGGAATTGCCCGCTCGCGAGGCGATGGAGTTCGACGTGGTGGTGGTCGGGGCCGGCCCGGCCGGGCTCGCCGCCGCCATCCGCCTCAAGCAGCTCGCTCCGGACGCCACCGTCGTGGTGGTGGAGAAGGGCTCCGAGGTCGGGGCCCATATTCTCTCGGGCGCCGTGGTCGATCCGATCGGCCTCGATCGGTTGCTGCCGGACTGGCGGGCCGAGGACAGCCCGCTCAAGACGCTGGTGAGCGACGACCGTTTCTATTGGCTGTCGCAATCGCGCGCCTTGCGGGTGCCGAATTTCGTGATGCCGCCGCTCATGGGCAATCACGGCAATTACGTGGTCTCGCTCGGCAATGTGTGCCGCTGGCTCGCTGCCAAGGCGGAGGCCTTGGGGGTGGATATCTATCCGGGCTTTGCCGCCGCCGAGGTGCTGTTCGATGCCAACGGCGCGGTCGCGGGCGTTGCGACCGGCGACATGGGGGTTGCCCGCGACGGCCACCACAAGGATTCCTTCACGCGCGGCATGGAGCTGCGCGCCAAATACACTTTGTTTGCCGAAGGCGCGCGCGGCAGCCTCACCAAGACCCTGGTGACGCGCTTTGGTCTCGATGCCGGTCGCGAGCCGCAGAAATTCGGGCTCGGTCTCAAGGAGCTTTGGGAGGTGGCGCCCGACCAGCACCGGCCCGGCCTGGTGCAGCATTCATTCGGCTGGCCGCTCGACAATGCGACCGGGGGCGGCTCGTTCCTCTATCACCTCGACGACAATCTGGTGTCGGTCGGTTTTGTGGTGCACCTGAACTACACCAATCCCTATCTGT
>DASYFD010000322.1:0-6467 GCA_036498625.1 Xanthobacteraceae bacterium
ATGCTCCATGATCATCTCGCCGATGGTCTCGGAGGTGATCTCGCTCTCGCCCTGGCTTTCGAGCTCGCGCACGATCTTGGACACCAGCTCGTCGATGCGCTCCGGCTCGACCGGCCGCTTGCGCAGCGCGATCTGCACCGACCGCAGCAGCTTGTCGCGGTCGAACGGCACCCGGCGGCCGTTGCGCTTGATCACCACGAGCTCGCGCAATTGCACGCGCTCGAAGGTGGTGAAACGGAAATTGCACGCCAGGCAAACGCGCCGGCGGCGGATGACCGAGGAGTCCTCCGTGGGCCTGGAGTCCTTGACCTGGGTGTCGAGGCTCGCGCAATTCGGACAGCGCATCGGCGTGCCCTATCCCTGATAGATCGGAAACCGGTGCACCAGCGTTCGCACCCGTTCCCGCACCGCAGCTTCGACCAGCGAATCCTCCTCGGCGCCCTTCTGCGAGAGCACGCCGAGCACCTCGGCGATCAGCTCGCCCACCTGGCGGAACTCGGCGATGCCGAAGCCGCGCGTGGTGCCGGCCGGCGTCCCGAGCCGGATCCCCGAGGTCACCGTCGGCTTCTCGGGATCGAACGGGATGCCGTTCTTGTTGCAGGTGATGCGGGCGCGCCCCAGCGCCGCCTCCGCCACCTTGCCGGTGAGCCGCTTGGGCCGCAGATCGATCAGCATGAGGTGGGTATCGGTGCCGCCGGACACGATGTCGAAGCCGTGCGACTTCATCGATTCCGCGAGCGCCTTGGCGTTCTCGACGACGTTCCTGGCGTAGAGCTTGAAGGACGGCAGCAGCGCCTCGCCGAAAGCGGCGGCCTTGGCGGCGATCACATGCATCAAGGGCCCGCCCTGCAGGCCGGGGAAGATCGCCGAGTTGATCTTCTTGGCGAGATCCTCGTCATCGGTGAGGATGAAGCCGCCGCGCGGACCGCGCAACGTCTTGTGGGTGGTCGAGGTGACCACATGGGCGTGCGGAAACGGGCTCGGATGCGCGCCGCCCGCGACCAGGCCCGCGAAGTGCGCCATGTCGACCATGAGATAGGCGCCGACCTCGTCCGCGATCTGGCGGAAGCGGCGGAAATCGATGACGCGCGGATAGGCGGAGCCGCCGGTGACGATCACCTTGGGGCGATGCTCCTGCGCGAGCTTCTGCACCTGCTCATAGTCGATGCGGTGGTCGTCCGGCCGCACCCCGTAAGGCACCGGCTTGAACCACTTGCCCGACATGTTCACCGGCGAGCCGTGGGTCAGATGACCGCCGGCCGCCAGGCTCAACCCCATGAAGGCGTCGCCCGGCTGCATCAGCGCCAGGAAGGCCGCCACATTGGCGGAGGCCCCGGAATGGGCCTGGACGTTGGCGAAACGACATCCGAAAAGCTTGGTAACCCGCTCGATGGCCAGGGTTTCCACCATATCGACGTATTGGCAGCCGCCATAGTAGCGCCGGCCCGGCAGGCCTTCGGCGTACTTGTTGGTGAGGACCGAGCCCTGCGCCTCCAGCACGGCGCGGCTGACGTAATTCTCCGAGGCGATCAGCTCGATATCGTCGCGCTGGCGGCCGAGCTCTAGGCTTATCGCCTGCGCGAGCTGCGGATCGCTCGCGGCCAGCGGAGCCTGGAACATGGACGCCGCCTGGGGGATGGTTGCGGATGGTTCGCCGGCCGACATCGTGATCCTACAGCCTCGTCGTTCGCCGCAACGGTGGCCAGCCGGCAAGCCTTGCAAGCCGGTTCCTGGCGGTCGATTTCGCGGAACGATGGCCGTAGCATATCGGGCGTGGAGCGCCAAGCCTTTGGCGTATCGGGGCTCGAAGCCGCAATATCTGGGGTCAACGCCTGGCCTTGAGGCGGGCTTTGAGCTTCTGCAAGGCCAGCCTTTGCAGGTCGGCTTGCGCGGCGCGGGCCGGGCCCACCACGCTGACCTCGGTTCCGGTCGCGGCGTCGATGGCGGAAACCTTGACCGAGGTGCCGATGGGGGTGAACTCGAAATACACTCCGCCCGCCGGGGTATCGTCAGTCCCTGCCATCACTCGACCAGCGCATAGGGAACCTGGGTCGGGCCGAAGCGCTCGGTCACGGTGTTGGCCTTTGGATCGTAGGCCCGCTGCAGGATGGTGCCTTCGCCCAGGCGCTGGCTGCGGACGATGATGGCCACCGAACGCGTGGGGCCGCCCTGCTCCGCATGGATGGCATGCGGCGGCACCAGATCGACCTTGCCTGCCGTGCCGGTGGTGACGGAGGCGAGCCGTACCTGCGCATAGCCAGCGCGGCTGCCGTCATCGAGGCGCTCGTAGCGCTCGAGGCTCTCGGCGCCGTCGAGCACGCCGTAGAGCACCCAGGCGTCGGCATGATCATGCACGCCCCCTTTCCGCCCCGGCGTGCGCACGACGGCATTGATGGCGAAATGGTGCCGCGGGTCGACATAAAGCAGCAGATTCTTGAAACCTTCAGTCGAGGGCCAGCGCGCCGAATGGGCCTTGAGGCCAGGGTCGTTCACCAGCCCCTCGAGCAATGGCTTCGCCTTTTCCATGCGGGCCTGGTTGTCGCTCTCGGCTTCCCAGATCGTGCACAACTGCGCGACGAATTTCTCGAATACCGGCAGTGCTGCGCTCATGGCTGTCTCCGATCTCTGCTACTCGCGCAGCTCCCCGCCCTCGACCGTGCAGCGGCGCAGCAGGCGGCGCTCGCCTTTGGGAAAGTCGGTCCGCGCGTGGATGGTGCAGCGGTTGTCCCACATCAGGAAATCGCCCAGCTGCCAGACATGCTCGAAAATATGCTCGCGCCGCTCGCCGATCTCGTAGAGCTCTTCCAGAATCGCATCGCTCTCGCCGGGATCGAGTCCCTCGATGCGCGCCGTCATCAGGCGATCGACGAACAGCGTCTTGCGGCCGGTGTCAGGATGCGTGATGAACACCGGGTGGTGGAAATGCGGGATGTTGCTGATGTCGGCCGACAGGTTGGCCTTCTCGGAGCGCTTGTATTCGTGGATGTGCAGCGCCTTCTTGCCCGCGAGCTTCGCCTTGAGGGCCGCCGGCACCGCCTCGTAAGCCTTGTACATGTTGGCGAACATCGTATTGCCGCCGGTGGACGGCAGCTCGAGCGCATGGAGGAAGGTGTATTTGTAGGGGCGCGGCGTATAGCCAGAATCGATATGGAACCAGAA
This sequence comes from Xanthobacteraceae bacterium, assembly GCA_036498625.1. Taxonomy (GTDB): domain Bacteria; phylum Pseudomonadota; class Alphaproteobacteria; order Rhizobiales; family Xanthobacteraceae; genus VAZQ01. Next base: position 3,160 of record DASYFD010000322.1, read on the forward strand.
CTCGCCGTCCCCGAAGGCGCCGATCGGCTGGCCGTCGACCTTGATATTGGTGACCAGCAGGATCTTCTTGTGGTCCTGCTGGATGCCCTCGGTGCGGCCGCGCAACGGCGCAGGCGCCACCTTGCGGTCGCCGAGCTCCCCGAAATAGGAGGCGAAGCGCAGTTGTTGGTCCTGGGTGATGCTCTGGCCGCGAAACACCAGGACGAGGTGCTCCCCCCAGGCCTGCTTGATCGCCCGCACGGTTGCGTCCGACAGCTCCCTGGTGAGATCAACCCCGCGGATCTCCGCGCCGCAGGCGCGCGCAAGCGGTACGACCGTGAGATCGATGACGTCCTGCATGGGGTGACCTCCGCCAATTCGAAAGTTGATCTTGTTGCTTGCTTGCTCGAGCGGGGCCTCGCTTGCTGCAGGATCACGCCCGCTCAGGCCTCCACCACCACATAATTATCCTCCAGCCGGATCGGAAACGACTCCGCCACGTAAGGTCCCTCCACCAGCTCGCCGCCGGGGCGAACCGAAACCGGATATTGCCGGATGCGAAGCCGTGACGGATCGCACCAGGATTTTCCGGTCCTGATGTCGAATTCCCAGCCGTGCCACGGGCACTTCACCATCTCGCCGGGCCGGGAATAACGGTACTGCCCGGGCAGCGTCGACTCGACCAGGCCGGTCTGGATGCCGCAGGCCAAGCCGCCGCCACGGTGCGGGCAGCGGTTGTTGAGCGCAAAGAATTCGCCGCCGAGATTGTAGACCACGATGGTGCGGCCAGCCACCTCGACCAGCTTGCGCTGGCCGGGCGGGATCTGATCGACGGTGGCGACGACGTGGCCGGCCATCAGGCGAACCGGTAGAGCGCGCGGGCGTTGCCGGAATAGATCTTCGTGCGCCGCGCGTCATCGAGCGACGGCGGCAATGCCACCAATGGATCGTCGAAGTCCCAATGCGGATAGTCGCTGGCGAACATGAACCGGTCCCAGCCGACCCAGTTCATCAGGTCGAGCAGATGCTCGGGCGCCTCGGTCTCCTCCATCGGCTGGGTCGAGACCCAGAAATGATCCCGGATATATTCGGAAGGCGCGCGGCGAAGATGCGGCACCTCATCGCGCAAGCGCTTCCACAGCTTGTCGAGCCGCCAGCCCAGCGCCGGCAGCCAGGCGAAGCCGGCTTCGATCATGACGATCTTGAGCCCGGGGTAGCGCTCGAATACGCCTTCCATGATCAGGCTGGTGACCTGTGCCTGGCAGCAGGACGCATGCTCGGTCATGTCCTCGATATAGAACGATGGCCAGCCGGAATTGCTCGCCGGCCGTCCGCTGGTCCCGAAGACGTGGATGCCGACCGGCAAGCCGGCTTCCTCCGCCGCCGCGTAGATCGGCCAGTAGCGCCTCTTGCCCAGAAGCTCGGCGGTGCGGCTGCGCAGCAGCACATGGGCGAAGCGGCGGTCGCCGGCGCGGCGCTTGATCTCGGCGCGCGCGGCTTCGCCGTCCTCATAGGGGACCACGACCGAAGCCAGGAGCCTGGGATCGCGCCGGTTCCAGCCCTCGAGCTGAAACTCGTTCGCGGCGAACGCCATGGCGGTGCTGAACGCCTCGTTCTGGTCGCCCTGCCCGGTTGGCGAGAGCGGATTCATGATCGCGTACTCGATTCCGTAGAAGTCGAGATGCTGCCGGCGCATGAAATCGAGATCGCTGGCGGGCAGGCCCCCGCCGGGAGGCCAGGAATCCCGCCGCGATGCCAGCGGCTGGCTCTTGGGATAGGGAAAGCCTTTGGCGAAACCCTGCCGGCCGCGGTTCCCATAGGTCTGCAGATGGTCCCACCAGCGCGCGCTGAGAAACGGGCGCAAGTCCTCCGCCGATGCTTTGGGATGAATGTCGACATCGATGATGGCGGGGCGCGATTTCTGCTCTCGCAGCAATTCCCTGGCCTCGATGTTCATCAGGCGTCCTCCTGCATCCGCTCGTAGGTCGAAAGCGGATTATCGACGAGGATTTTCTGTCGCAGCCCCTCCGGCAAACCCGGCGGCAACGCCTCGTCGTCGTCGAACTGCCAATGCGGAAAGTCCGACGCGTAAAGCAGTATAGCATCGGAACCCAGATGGTCGATCATCCGTTCGACCAGGTCGGGCTCGGTTGGGGCATCGAACGGCTGGATGGTGAGGCGGACGTGGTCGCGCACGATCTCGGCGGGCGGCCGATCGACCCAGGGCACTTCCGAGCGCACGCCGCGCCAGAACTTCGAGAACCGCCACAGAAAGCTCGGCAGCCAGGTGACGCCCGATTCGATCAGCACGATCTTGAGGCCGGGAAATTTCGCGAACACGCCTTCCGAGATCAGGCTGCCGAGTTGCGACTGGAAGGCCTGGGCGTAGCTCGCATAGTCCTCGATGTAATAGGTCGGCCAGCCCAGCGATGTGAGCGAGTGACGATAGGTCGAGCCCGGATGAATGCCGATCGGCAGGCGATGGCGCTCGGCCGCCGCGTAGAGCGGCCACCAGTGCCGGCGTCCGAGTGGGCTTTCCTGCATGGCCAGGAGCAGAACCTGCACGAACCGCCGGTCCTTGGCGCAGCGCTCGATCTCGTCGACCGCAAGCTCGATATTCTGCGTCGGCACCACGATGGAGGCGCGCAGCCGCGGATCGCGATCGAGCCATTCCTTGGCGATCCAGTCGTTGAGGGCGCGCGCGAAGGCTGCCGCCATATCCTCGCTGAACAGGAGCTCGACCCCGTAGAGGCAGTTGCAGATCGCGCGCCCCGCCTGCCAGCGGCCGAATACCTGCCCGGTCAGCCGCTCCAGGCTCGCGTCCGGGGCGCCGTTGCGGCCCCGCCATTGCGGCCGTGCGCTGATCGGCGCGCGCGCCGGATAGCTGTTGGTCTCGAGCGAGGGAATTCCGCGTTCCACCACGCTGTTGCGCCAGTACTCCGCGAGGAACGGCAACAACGCCGGCATGGCGGGCGCGGCCGGATGGACGTCGCAATCGATGGCGGGAAGGGTGTCGGTCAATCGAGGTTCCACAAAAGCAAATAGCCCCGGCGCGGGCCAGGGCTAAGTACCATCCATTCTGGAGCGCTGTCCATTTCGGGGGAAACGGAGCCCGCTCTATTTGTTGGTATCGGGTCGCGCTTTCAGCCGGAGAGCCGGCCCCCGTCCCGGATCGCGCCGGGGCGGGCCTGCATTGAAAATCCTGCGCCGCCTACAGGCGATAGAGGATCTGATCGGTCCAGAACCGCTCCAGCCGATGCAGCGACTTGTTGAGGGTCGAGAACTCGTCGGAGCTGATGCCGCCGACCTGCTCGACCGTGCGCACATGC
>DASYFD010000323.1:0-22406 GCA_036498625.1 Xanthobacteraceae bacterium
GCCGGATGACGCGCCGCGCTCCAACGCGAGACCGGCAAGGAACCAGCCCTGCGTGCCGTTCTCCAGTGCGCAGACCGGATTGGGCACGCCGAAATCGATCAGGATCTGCGCGCCGATGATCGAGCGCGTGCGGCCGGCGCAATTGACCACGATCCTGGTCGCGGGATCGGGCGCGATGTCCCGGATCCGCAGCGCGAGCTCGCCGTTGGGGCAGCAAATCCCGCCCGGAATGCTCATCTTGCGGAATTCGGCGAACGGACGGCCGTCGACAATGACGAAGTTCTCCTGCGCGTCGCGCATGGCTTGGACCGCTTGCGCGGAAATGCGCGGCGTGTCGCGCGCATGGGCGATGAGCTCCCCGAACGTCTTGCTCGGGACATTGACGCCGGCAAACAGCGTGTAGCCGGCCTGCCGCCAGGCCGGCTTGCCCCCGCTCAGGATGTACAGATCGCGATAGCCCGACGCCGCGGCCCGCGCGGCCGCCCGCGCCGCAATGCCGTCGCCCTGGTCGCAAAGCACGAGCCGCACCGCCGGGTTCGGCACCAAAGCGGGCAGGTCGAGCTCGAACCGGCTGTAGGGCAGCGGCACCGCGAAGAACGGATGCCCGCTGCCGTATTGTCCGTGCTCGCTGACATCGACGAGCGCGAGCTCACGCCCGTCGCCCAGCCATGCCTTGAGGGTCGCGGCATCGATGTGCGCCATCATAAGTCAACGATCCGCCAGGCTGCGCCCGAAATACAGGCTGGTGGCGCTCACCGCCATGGAGAGCGCCAGCAGAATGATCCCGAGCGCGAGCGCGAGGCTGAGATCGCCGCGGCTGGTCTCGAGCGCAATCGTGGTGGTCATGCTGCGGGTGTAGCCGCGAATGTTGCCGCCCACGATGATGATGGCGCCCACCTCCGCGATGGCGCGGCCGAAGGCGGCCAGAAACGCGGTCAGCAGGCCCTCCCGCCCCATGCGCATCAGCGGCCGGATGGCGCGCAAGCGCGTGGCTCCGCTGATCAGCAGGCTGTCCCCATAGGCGCGCCAGAGCCCGACCGCCACGCGGTGCACCAGCGCGATCACGATCGGGGTGGCGAGCGCGGTCTGCGCGATCATCATGGCGGCGGGGGTGAACAGCAGTCCGAGCGCTCCCAGCGGCCCTGATCGCGAGAGCAGCAGATAGACCACGAGCCCGACCACCACCGGCGGCAGGCCAAGGAGAGTGTTGGCGAGCACCACCACGGCGCCGCGCCCGCGAAAGCGATACACCGCCAGGGCGGTTCCGAGCGGCGCCCCAATCGCAAACGCACACGCGCTCGCCGTCAGGCTGACCTGCAGCGACAAGAGCACGATCTCGCGCAGCTCGACATCGAACCGGCCGATCAGCGCAAACGCGATTTGGAAAGCCGAGGCAAAGTCGTTCATTGGCAAAGCAATAGCATTTGTCTGTAGGATGGGTAGCGCTCATAAGGGCGTTCACGCCCATCTTCGCGGGCTATGCGATAGCCATCGACGGTGGTGACGGCTTTCGCAAGGGCTCAAACCATCCTACACAGGCGATCCAAATCACGGCTATTCGTTTTTTATTGTTGATTATGATGAACCTCGGCGCCTGACGGAATGACCAATGGGGCCGGGGTTGGGTGAACACCCCGTGCCTCGATGAGGAGAATCGTGCTAGAGCCTCTCCAACGCAGGGCCTGCTCGACATGAACGGATGGATCATCGCCGCGGTGCTGGCCGCGATCGCACTCTACGCGATCTTCGTCTTCAACCGACTCATTCGCCTGCGCAACCTGGCGCGCGAAGGCTGGAGCGGGATCGACGTGCAGCTCAGGCGGCGCACTGACCTCGTCCCCAACCTGGTCGCGACCGTGAAGGCCTATGCGGCGCACGAGCGCGCCGTGCTCGAGGAGGTGACGGCAAGCCGGCAATCGAGCATCGCGGCCGACGACGTGTCCCGGCGTGCCTCGGCGGAGAGCGCTCTGCAAGGATCATTGGGACGGCTGTTTGCGGTCGCCGAAGCCTATCCGGAGCTCAAGGCCGACCAGAACTTTCTCGCTCTGCAGCAACAGCTGGCCGAGATCGAGGATCAGCTGCAGATGGCGCGCCGCTACTACAACGGCACCGTGCGCAACCTGAACATCAGCATCCAGTCCTTCCCCGACAATCTGGTGGCGGGCATGCTCGGGTTCCGGGAGCTGCCGTTCTTCGAGCTTGAGGACCGTGCGCAGGCCGCGAGCCCGACCATCGCGTTCCAGGCGCCGCAGTCATGATGCGGGGAATGCAGCGGATCGCGATCGCGCTTCTGGTTGCGGTCGCGGCGATCTCCCCGGCGCAGGCGGTCGAGCGCATCCTGAGCTTCGTCAGCGATGTCGAGGTCCAGGGCAACGGCGATCTCGCGGTCACCGAGACCATCCGGGTGCAGGCCGAGGGCGATCAGATCCGCCGCGGCATCCTGCGCGACTTTCCCACCACCTATGCGCGGCCGGACGGCAGCCGGGTGGTGGTCGGCTTCGATGTCAAGTCGGTGACCCGCGACGGCGCTGACGAGGCCTGGACCACCGAGGGTATGGCGAACGGGGTGCGGGTGCGCATCGGCCGCGCCGAGGTGACGCTGTCGACCGGGGCGCACCAATACGTCATCCGCTACCGTACTACGCGGCAGATCGGGTTTTTCGCCGACTATGACGAGCTGTACTGGAACGCAACCGGCACCGGCTGGACCTTTGCGATCGATTCCGCCGAGGCGCGCATTACCTTGCCGCAGCCGGTGCCGTTCCGGCAAAGCGCCTTCTACACCGGCCCGCAGGGCGCCCGCGGTCAGGACGCGGCGATTGTCCAGCAGCAGCCGGGGCATATCGTTTTTCGCACCACCAGGGCGTTGCCGCCCGGCAGTGGTCTCACGGTCGCAGCGGCCTGGGCCAAGGGCGTGGTGGCGCCGCCGAGCGCGAGCCAGCAGACCCATTGGTGGCTGCAGGACAATCTGCCAGGCGTCGTCGCCGGGATCGGCCTTGTGGCCGTGCTCGGCTTCTACGCATTCGCCTGGGCGCGGTTCGGGCGCGATCCGCCGCGCGGTACCATCATTCCGCTGTTTGGTCCGCCGGACGGCATGTCGTCGGCGGCGGTCCGCTTCGTCGAGCGGATGGCCTTCGATGCGCGCTGCTTCACGGCCGCCATCATCGATCTTGGTGTCAACGGGCATATCCGGCTCACCGGCGACGGCAAGCAGACCGTGATCGAGCACCGCGACGGCGGCAAGCCGATCGGGCCGCCCGAGCGGGACCTGGAGAGCAAGCTGTTCGCCACCAAGCCCTCCCTGCAACTCACGGACGCCAATTATGAGCCGCTCGGCAAGGCCAAGGACGCCTTGAAGGAGCGTCTTGCGGAAACCTATGACGGGACTCTCTTCACCGACAATTACCTTTGGTCCGGATTGGGCATGGTGCTGTCGTTCTTGCTTCTGGTGGCCACCGTCGTGCTGATGATCGCGACCTACAACGACCCTGACCGCCTGGCTCCGCTGTTGTTTGGCATGCTGGCGCCGGTCGCCCCGATCCTGGGCGGGGCGTTCCTGATCCGGGCGGGCCTGCGGCGCGACCGGCCGGGAATGCTCTTCATCGCCGGCGGCGGGTTGCTGATCGCGGTGCCGGCGTTTTTCGGCCTCGCCGTGATGGCGAGCGCAGGCGGACCCGTCGACGTCCTGCCCGGCATTGCCGCCTATATCCTGAGCCCGCTCGCATTCCTCGGGATCCACTGGCTGCAGGCACCGACGCCGGCGGGCCGCGGCATCATGGATCGCATCGAGGGCTTTCGCCAATATCTGGGCGTGGCCGAGGAGGACCGCCTCAATGCGCTCAATCCGCCCGACAAGACGCCGGAACTGTTCGAGCGCTTCCTGCCCTGTGCTGTCGCACTCGATGTGGAGAACCGCTGGGCGCGGCGCTTCGCCAGCGTATTGGCCGCCGCCGGCACGGGCGCGGCGGTCTCGACTGGTATGCCGGCAGCCGGGATTGGCGCAACGACCCGGTCGGCTTTGCGGATCATCTCGGCGGCGCGCTCTCGCAAACCATCGCGTCCGCATCGTCGCCGCCCGGATCGAGCGACAGCGGCGGCTCCAGCGGCGGCGGCTCCTCCGGCGGCGGGGGTGGCGGCGGCGGCGGATCGGGGTGGTGAGGATTCGCCCCGCTCATGGGTTTCGCATAGCCCGCGAAGACGGGCGTTAAACGCCCTTATGAGCTCAACCCGTCCTAGGGCTCCGGAATGCCGGAAGATGATAGCCACCATCCTTTGCCGACCAGGACAGCGCTCTTGTCGGGTTGATCGTCCCGCAACAGCGATTGTGCCTTCCACAATTCGCCGGACCGGAAGGCGGCGGCCACGCCGAGTCCTTCGATCGGATCAGTGGCGCCGACGCAGTCGACGAATCCGCAATAGCCGACGGCCCTTGCCGACAACGTGTTCTGCAGTCGTGTCACCAGCAGGCTCACGCCGAATCGATTGGCGCCGGAACCCGACAGCGGAAAAATCAGCCGGCCCCCGTCATTGAGCGCATCCAGCCAGTTGGCGGCGGGATGGGTCGCCCCGGCATTGACGTAGATCGCGTCGCAGCGCGGCAGCTCGCCCGCGGTGCCCGAGGTGGCGCGCACCTCCACATTGTCCCATGGCTCCAAATTATCGGCGGCGCGCCCCGCCAAATCCGGCTCGATTTCATAGGCGATCACCTTGCCGGACGGGCCGACCAGCTGCGCCAGGATGGCCGAGTAGTAGCCGGTCCCGCAACCGATATGGAGCGCGGTCTCTCCACGCACCGGATGCAGCGCGCCCAGCAGCTGCCCATGCAGTGTGGGCTCGCCATTGTTGATGTGCTTATCGCGCTTGAGCGCAAATATCGCGTTTTGATAAACATGGATGGGGTCGTCCGTGGGGGTCTGCACATATGAGCCGCTCGGCAGCGACACGGCGTGCCATGGCCCCGGGCCCAGGAAATACTCGCGCGGAACAAACTCGAAAGCGCGTTCGAGATCGCCTTGCAGCGCGCCACCGGCGGCCGCCGACATCCTGGCGTAGAATGCACGCGAGGCCGCCAGCCGATCGACTTTCTTCCTCTTCAATTTTGCACTCCGCGCGAACCAATTGGGTGGAAGAGTAGATCGAATTTTTGGGACTGTAGGATGGGTTGAGCTCTTGCGAAACCCATCGACTGTGGCCGATGGGTTTCGCAAGAGTTCAACCCATCCTACGGCCTACCGCCACCGCGGCAGCAACCGCAGTGCATTCTCGCGATCGATCTTGCGCAGATCGTCGGCGCCGAAGCCGAATTCGCTCAGGCCCTTCACATATTCGGTGCCGAGCCGGAACGGAAAATCGGTGCCCCACAAAATCTGCGAGATCGGCACCAGCCGGGTGAGCGCCGACAGCGCCATCGGATGCGCGACCTGCGCCACGTCGTAGTGGAAGCGTTGCAGCTCCGCCATCACGCCGTCCGGCACATATTGGGCGAGCGACTTGTTCATGCCGGGCGCGCGCACTAGGCGTTCGGCCAGGAACGGCGTGGTACCGCCGCCGTGGCTGAAGATCCAGCGGATGTCGCGATAGCGCAGCGCCGTGCCGCTGAACAAGATGCGGGTGATGGCGCGGGTGGTGTCGAAGCCGTATTCCAGCACGTGCTCATGCACGCCGGGCAAGAGACCGCGGCAGCAGAGCGGCGCCTCCGGATGCACGAACACGACCGCTTGGCGCCGGTTGAGCTCCTCCATCACCGGATCGAAGGCCGGATCGCCCAGCCATTTGTCGCGGTAGCTGGTGAACAGCGCGATGCCGTCGGCCTCGAGCACGTCGAGCCCGTACTCGATCTCGCGCAGGCTCGCGTCGATATCGGGCAGCGGCACCGCCGCGAAAATCCCGAACCGTCCCGGATAGTCGGTGGCGAGCCGCGCCGCATAATCGTTGGAATCCCGCGCCAGCCGGCGGCCCTGCGCTTGATCGCCGATCCACACGCCCGGCGTGGTCACCGAGGTGATGGCGGTCGCCACCCCGGCCTTGTCCATGTCCTCGATCGAGCGCTCGGGCGTCCAGTTGAGGGTCGGCGGCTGCAGCAGCGAGCGCAACTCCGCGATGAAGCCGGGCGAGACGATGTGATGGTGGACGTCGATGCGGTGCGGAATGGGCATGGCGGAGATATTGACCGATCGTGGTTGAATGATCAAACCTCGTCTTCACATTTTCCTCGACCATCCAAAATCTGTAGACTCGGATCTCTGATAGGCGAGGGAGCGTCGAATGCTGTTGGATCGAGATCCGCGTTGGCTCCGGCTGCACGATCATCAATGGACATGCCCGTGTTGCGGATTGAAGTATGCTGGACTCTTCGACTTGGTGTGTGCCCGGCCCGATCCCTGGCCGGGAGACGAGGCGCCGCGACCGAATTCGGAGGTTCTGGCCTCGAGCAATATTCTCACCGAAGACTTCTGCGTCTTGAACGGGGAGCACTTCTTCGTTCGCTGCCTGCTGCGCCTCCCCATCGTCGCCAAGCCGGATGTCTCGCTCGGCTTCGGTATCTGGTCAACGTTATCGCGCGCAAATTTTGATCTGTATCTCGACACATTCGACAGTGGAGAGCAGGGCGGTCTTGGTCCATGGTTCGGATGGTTCTCGAACCGATTGCACGGATGCCCGGATACGATGGGCCTGAAATGTCACGTTCAACCGCAAGCAGACCGACAGCGCCCACTCGTCGAGCTCGAGCCCACCGAGCACCCGCTTGCGGTCGAGCACCGGTCTGGAATTTCGTTCGATCGCGTTCTCGAAATCTACGCCCTGCACGGCCATGATCTGAGGACGGTGCTGTCGGATTGATCCGCAGTGGCGGCGAAGGTGGAGCTGCGACTCAATGGCGGTTGCATCAAATTCGCGGATCGCCCGCCTTGCCGCCGAGCCGCACGGCGCCGTAGTTGAGCGCCTGCAGATCCCATACCAACGCGATGTGCTGGGCCACCGCATGGGCGTCGCGCCAGGCGCGCTGGAACGGGTCGGCAAGCTCGAGGCCGCGGCCGCCGACGATCGGCAGCAACCGTTCGATCGCCTGCACGCTGAGCTTGGCCGCATAGCCGACATTGAGGCGATAGCGCACCCGGGTCTCGTCGTCGGGCAGGAGCCGCAAGCGGCCCATCTCGTTGATGCGGGCGCGGTCGACCTGCAGCAACGCGCGCGCCGCCCCGATCTCGGCCGCGGCCTCGGCGATGCGGGTCTGGATCGTGGGCTGCGCCGCGAGCTTCACATTGGCGACCGTGGTCTTGTCCCTGACGCCGTCCACGATCTGCTCGAGGGCGCCTTCCGCGGCCCCGAGCGCGGCCCCGATGAGGCAGTGGGCAAACACGGAAAACAGCGGCAGCGCGAACAGATAGTGCGGGTTCGCCTGCGCGCCGGGGCTGCGGCCTTCGCGCGTCATCATCACGTCGAGCAGGCGATGCTGCGGCACGAAGGCGTCCCGCACCACCGCGTCGTTGCTGCCGGTCGCCGCCAGCCCGACCACGTTCCAGGTGTCCTCGATCTCATATTGCTCGCGATGCAGGAAGGCGAAGGTGTGCCGCGGCGGGCCGCCCTCGACCGGTACCATGGCGAGCAGCAGGATGCCGTCGCAGTGATCCACATTGCTGGAGAACCGCCAGCGGCCGCTCAAGCGGATGCCGCCGGATTCCACCGCGAGGCCGGGCTGCACTGCCAGGAACGAGCTCGCGAGCGTGCGCTGCGGATCGGGTTTCCAGAATTCGTCCTGGGCCTGTTGCGGAAACATGCCGAGAATCCAGGAATGGCTCGCCGTGATCGAGAGCGCCCAGCCGCTCGACGCGCAGCCGCGCGCGGCTTCCGCGCCCAGCATGGTTTGCAGCCCGTAGCGGCCCTCGAGCCCGCCATAGCGCGCCGGCTGCAGGATGCGGTAGAAGCCGGCGCGGCGAAACGCGGCCTGCGTCTCGTCCGGCAGGCGCCGCAGGCGTTCGGCTTCGGCGGCACGCTCGCGCAGCAACGGCAGCAGCGCGCGTGCTTCCGCCAGCAACGCCGCCTCGGCGGCGTTCCATTCGCCCGGGGGCTCGTCTGCGGAGGGAGCGTTGTCGGGGAACAAGGAGACCTCAGGCACACTGAATCGTCCCGGCCATACGGCTGGGGCGGCCACGCGAGAGATCGTAGCCCGGATGGAGCGAAGCGCAATCCGGGAGGGGCGGTCCCGGATTTCGCTTGCGCTCGATCCGGGCTACATGGCTAGGCCAGCCCTGGTCTCAGCCGCTCCGGCGTGAATGGAGCCTGCCGCAGCCGGATGCCGGTGGCGTCGAAGATCGCGTTGGCGAGCGCGGCTGCGGTCGGGCGGCTCGCCGATTCGCCGGCGCCGCCGGGCGGGATCTCGGGATGATCGATCAGAATGATCTCGATCGATTCCGGCGCCTCCTTCATGTCGAGGATCGGATAGGTCAGCCAATCCACGCTGGTGACGTTCTTGTCGTCGAACATCACCTCTTCCTTAAGCGCGCGGCTGGTGGTCTGCACGATATTGCCCTCGATGGTGAGCCGCAGCAGATCGGGCGCGATGATCTGGCCGCAGTCATGCGCCACGTAGAAGCGCCGGGCCCAGACCTTGGCGGTGGTGCGGTCGACCTCGACCTCGGCGATGACGGCGACCCGGGTCACGCCGCGCACCGCATAGGCGATGCCTTGTCCCTTGAGGATGTTGCCGTCTTGCTGCTTGCGGGCACCGACGTGCGGCTGCCAATTGGCCTTCTCGGCCGCCGCCGTGATGACCGCCCGGTCGCGCGGATCATCCAGATAGCGCAGCCGGAACTCGACCGGATCGGTGTTGGTGGCGAGCGCCACCTCGTCCATGAAAGATTCCACCGCAAAGTGCATCTGCGGCCCGCCCGGATCGCGCATGTGCGAGCTGCGCAGCGGCGAGGCGCGGTCGAGCAGCGGCGGAATGGTGGTCGACACCTTGCGGCTCGAGCCGAAGGTGTAGGATTCGCCCGGCAGGCCGAACAGATAGACCGGCTTCAACGGCCAATCCAGCAGCTGGCCGGCGAGCGTGCGCTCGGGCGAGCCTTCGTCGCGGAAGAACTCGCGGCGCGAGAACGCCTTGGTCTCGAAATACCAGGCCGTCACCTTGCCGTCCTTGTCGAGCGCGGCGCGCGAGATATGGATCGAGGCGGGGGCCTTGGGGTCCCAGCCATGACCTTCATGGCGCATGCCCTGCACCCGCACCGGCTTGCCGACCGCCTTCGACAACACGGTGGCGTCCATGGTGGCATCGCCGGCGTCGTTGCGGCCATAGGAGCCGGGGCCGGTCATGGACACGACCTTTACCTTCTCCTCGTGCAGGCCGAGCATCGTGGAGATGCCTTCGCGGCAGTGATGCGGCTTCTGCGAGCCGGTCCAGATGGTGGCTTCGCCGTCGCGCACGTCGGCCACCCCGCAGGCCGGCGCCATCGGGGCGTGCGAGTGGAACGGCCACTCATAGGTGGCCTCGACCACGCGCGCCGCATTGGCGAAGGCGGCATCCACGTTGCCGACTTCCTTCTCTTCGTCCTTCTTCGCCACCTTGGCGTTGCGAATGTGATCGTAGAGGCTGGCATTGCCGGCGAACGGCGGCTTGACGTCCGACCAGGTGATCTTGAGCGCCTTGGCGGCCCTGATGGCGTCCCATTCCTTCGGCGCTACCAGGCCGATGAAGCCCTTCTGCCAGACCACCTGCACGCCCGGGATGTCCTTGACCGAAGCCTCGTCGATCTTGACCGGCACTGCGCCCGCGATCGGCGGCCTGATCACGCGCCCGTGCAGCATGCCGGGCACTTTCACGTCCACCATGTATTCGAGCTTGCCCAGCACCTTGGGCGGAACGTCGCGCCGCCGGGTGCCGGCCTTGCCGACCGTCTTGTATTCGCTCGGCGATTTCGGCTTGGCCTTGCCGGTGACCAGGAGCTCGTTGCCGGTCTCGTGGTTCCATTCGAGCTCGACGTCGAAGTGTCGGCCGCCGATCAGCTCGCCATAGCCGATCTTCTTGGCGGCGTCGTTCTTGTCGCTCACGACGCCGTCCACGACTGTCAAGCGCTCGGCCGGCACGCCGAGCTTCTCGGCCGCCATCTCGACCAGCACCCGGCGGGCTTCGGCGGCGGCATTGCGCAGCGCCGCGCCCGCCTTCCAGATTCCGGTCGAGCCGGAGGCGCCACCCTGATCGGTGGTCAGGTCGGTGTGACCCTGTACCATGCTTACGCGCTCCGGCGGCAGATCGAGCTCCTCGGCGATCATCTTGATCCATCCGATATCGGTGCCCTGGCCCATGTCGATCTTGCCGACCCAGCCGACCGCGCTGCCGTCCTGGTTGATGCTGATATAGGTGGCGAGCTGGTCGGGCTTGAGGGCGAGACGCGAGGCCTGGGTGGCGATCGCGGCCTGCGCTTTCGCGCCCGGCAAGGCGGCCCAGACCGTGAGGGCGCCGGCGCCCGCGAGCAGACGACGACGATTGATGGCGATGTTCATGGGCTGGCTCCCTCAGGCCTGGGCGGCGCGCTTGACGGCGCGCAGGATGCTGACATGGGTGCCGCAGCGGCACTTGAGGCCGGACAGGGCATCGCGGATCTGAGTGTCGCTCGGATGCGGATTTTTCTCCAAGAGCGCCACCGAAGTCATGACCCAGCCGTTGAGGCAGTAGCCGCATTGCGGCACCTGCTCCTCGATGAAGGCGGCCTGCACCTTGTGGGGCTTTTCCGGCGTACCGATGCCGGTGAGCGTGGTGACCTTGCGCGCCCCGATCGCATCGACTGCCAGCTGGCAGGAGCGCACCGCCTCGCCGTCGAGCAGCACCGTGCAGGCCCCGCATTGCCCGAGCCCGCAGCCGAAGCGCGGGTCACTCATATTGAGATCGCCCCGCAAGGCATAGAGCAACGGCATGTCCGGCTCTGCCTCGATCGCCTGCATCCTGCCGTTGACGTTGAGTTCGATACGTTTGGCCACTTCATCCTCCTTGAGCGGTCACGGGCCATTTGCCCTTATCGCTGCTCAAATAATGCGCCGCGGCGGCGCCGCCCGCAAGAGCATCGGCTGCAGGCTAATCCGTTCGACCTCACCCGGTGGGCGAATAAGGCTCGACATAATTCGTGCTCGCGAGCACGTGGTCGGCGATCTCGTCACGGGTAGGAAGCCAGACCAGATCGTCGTGCTGCCTGACATAGCGGATCATCTTCTCGAACGCATGCGCCATATAGGGCCGCCCGCCCAGCTCGGCATGCACCAGCGCATCGACGCGGCCGGGCTTGCCGCGCAATGCCTCCTCGAGCACGAAATCGAAACCGTCCTTGAAACCCTGGAACGCCATCTCGCCGTTGCTCGCCCCGCCGTTCCACGCGCGCCAATCGTTGAAGAACCAGTGCTTGGGCACGATGACCATGCGCTTGCCGTCGACCTCGACCACATAGGGAAGATCGTCGTCGCACTGGTCTCCGCACCACGTGTAGCCTTCGTCGGCGAGGATGCCGAGCGTCTCGCGGGTGTGATGGCCGCCCGGGCTCACCCACCCGACCGGCTGCTCGCCGATGACCGACTTGACGATGCGATTGACCGCGCGAATTTCCGCGCGCTGCTCCGCGGGCGTCAGGCTGGTCATCTGGATGTCGTTGGTGGTGCCGTGCCCGGCGATCTCATTGCCGGCCAGATGCAGGGCCTTGACCGCGTCCGGCCATTTCTCCACCGCGAGGCCGTTGACGTCGACGGTCGCGCGCACCTTGTTGCGCTCCAGGACCTCGAGAATGCGCCAGATGCCGGCATTGCCGCCGTAGTTGGCGTGCGAGAGCGAGACCAGGTTGACCTCGAGGCCCTTGGCTTTCTTGAAATGCCCCCCGCGCGTAAACGCCTCGAACGCGACCGCGAAAGTGGCGCAGATTTTCTTGCCGTCGGGCCATTCGACTTTCGGACGCATGGGATGTTCCTGTTGGAATGTTCAGATTCGGCTCGTTCCCGCGCGAGAGCATGTGAGGGAATCGCCCCATCCGCTCATTCCCGCGCACGCGGGAATCCAGTCTCTTCGCAAAATGCCTGCGCGGGTGAAGATCAAGGCATCTTTCGAAGAGAACTGGGTCCCCGCTTTCGCGGGGACGAGCGGTTTGCTGATCTGCCTCTTCAAATCAAACAACAAAATAACCTTCCTTGATCGCACGGACATAGAACTGCGCCGCCGCCGGGGCGATGCCGATCGGGAGGCCTGGTTCGGGCTTGGTATAGGTGTGGACGCCGGCGCCGAACCGGGTCAGGCCCACGCGCGGCGCCGGGTTCATCGCCGCAAACATCGGCATGATCACCTCGCGATAGACTTCCGGACTGTGGTCGCGGCTGTCCTTGGAGATGACGAACAGGAACGGCGGCACCGGCTTCTGGCCCGCGCCTTTGAGCTCGCGCGTATAGCCGAGATAATGCGCGGCGAGCTCCGCGGCTTCCGCGGCGCTCATCCGCAGACGCGCGGCCGCGGCATGCGCCGCCTGCTCGAGCGCGCCGACGATATTGTGGGTGATCATGTACTCGGCCTTGAACTGTGGGCGCTTCTTGGCGACGTCCCAGGCGTCGAGGATTTCCTCCATCAGCCAGGGCAGGCGCATGAGCGCCTCGGGACCCTCCTGGCCGAGCGCCTCGGAGCCGCGGTAGCGGGCGAGATCGCGCCAGGTGCGGATATAGAGATCGTTGAACGGGTCCTGCCAGGAGCCGCCGTCCCGGGCGACGCGCTCGAAGCCCGCGATCTTTCCGACGTGCCCGCCCCACATGTGCTTGCGCTCGTTGATGTAGCCGAAGGTGGAGTTCTCGATCGCGATCACGCCCGCAATATTGGCGACGCGCTGGGAAAGCATCGACACATAGGGGCCGCCGGTGGAATGGCCATGCACATAGATCGAGAATTCATCGACTGGAAAGTGGCGCCGGCAGGCCTCCCGCATCCCGCGCTCGAAGGCGACCGGCCATGCCGCCATGCGGTCATGGAAGCGCGATCCGGGCTTGGCGCGCGCCAGCCGGCGGGTGCCGTATTTCATGCGTTTCGAGCTGTCCTCGACCAGCTCGTACTGGTCGCGGGTGACGTATTCGCCGCGCTGCCAGATCGGGGTGCGTGCGCTGCCGTCGGGAGCGATGGTATCGCCCGGCCAGTCGCGGCTGGGATCATCGAGATAGAGTCGCCCGGGAAACGTCATGGTAACGACCTTGCAGGCGAATCTCTCGGCGAACAGCAGCGCGAATTTCTCCATCGACTTGTAGTCGCCGGCGCCGCCATGCAGGAGGAAGATGCCGATCTTCTTACGGTCGGCGCCGGTCGCGGTGACCGGCTGCGGCTCGTAGACCCGCACCCCGATATCCCAATCAAGCCCGAGCGCCGAGAGCCGGAAGATGTCCTCGCTCTCCTTTACGGCGCCCGGCGCCATCATGAGCACGGCGCTCGACGCTGCCAGCACCTCATCGCGTGACCATGTGGCGGGTGGGTCAAAACTGACAATGCTATGCTCGCTCGATTCGGACATCAGTGCTTCTCGCCGTGATGCTTGCACTTCCCCATCGTCATGCCCGCGCTTGTCGCGGGCACCCACGCCTTGCTTGCTATGCCAAAGGCGTGGGTGGCCGGGACAAGCCCGGCCATGACTCCAAGAAAATCTCCAGCCTCGAGAAAGTCGCTCGGCTCTCTAAGCAACAAAATACCCTTCCTGTATCGCGCGCACGTAGAATTCCGCCACCGGCGGAGCGATGCCGAGCGGCAGGTCAGGCTCAGCCTTGTGATAGGTATGGACGCCCGCCCCCCAGCGCGTCAGGCGCACCTTGGGCGCCGGCGCCAGCTTGGCGAACATCGGCAGCACCACCTCCTGGTACACTTCCGGGCTGTGGTCGCGGCTGTCCTTGGAGATGCAGAACAGCACCGGCGGCACCGGCTTGGCGGCGGGTCCGGTCTTTGGATACGGGAAACCGAGATAGTGCGTCACCAGCGCCTGCGTTTCGGCAGCCGGCATGTTCAGCCGCGCCGCGGCTGCACGCGCGGCCGCTTCGAGCGAGCCTGCGATGTTATGGGTGATGACGTATTCGGCCTTGAATTGTGGGCGCGCCTTGGTCTTGTCCCACCAGTCGAACACCTCCTCCATCAGCCAGGGCAGTCGCATCAGCGCCTGTGGTCCCTCCTGGCCGAGCGCTTCCGGCCCGGCATAACGCGCGCGGTCGCGCCAAGTGCGGATATAGAGCTCGTTGAACGGATCGCTCCGCGGCGCGCGTTTCTTGGTGACGCGCTCGAAGCCCGCGACCTTGCCGAGCGCGCCCGACCAGTTGTGCTGCTCCTCCTGGATGAATCCGAAGGGCGAATTCTCCACCGCGATCACGCCGGCGATGTTGGGCACCCGTTGGCAGATCATGAAAACCATCGGGCCGCCGGTCGAGTGGCCGGTGACATAAATCGATGTGTCGCCGGGCGGGAAGTGGCGCCGCATCGCTTCCTTCATGCCTTCCTCGAAGGCCACCGGCCAGGCCGCCATGCGATCGTAAAATCGCGTTCCCGGCTTGGCGCGGGCGACCGTGCGCGTGCCGTAGCGCAGCCGCATGGAGGTGTCGCGCACGACCTCGTATTGATCCGCCCCGATATGCTCGCCGGAGAGCCAGATGGGCGTGCGCACGCTGCCGTCGGGATTGATGGTATCGCCGGGCCAGTCGCGACTCGGATGGTCGAGATATAGCCGCCCCGGGAACGTCATGGCGACCGATTTGCAGCCGAGCTTGGCGGCGAACAGCTTGGCCATCGGCTCCATTGATTTGTAATCGCCGGAGCCGCCATGCAACAGGAAGATGCCGATCTGCTTGCCATCGGCGCCGCGGCTGATTTGCGCGGGATCGGCCGGCTCGTAGGTCGTCACGCCCATGTCCCAGTCGAGGCCGAGCGCGCGGATGCGGAAAATGTCCTCGCTCTGCCGCATCGGCAGGTCGGGCCTGGCGAGTATGGCGGCCGATCGCGCCAGGATCTCCTCCCTCCCGATGCTCTCCGGGGGCTGCCAGTCGCTGCGCTTGGGCAGGATGCTCATGGGCGTCTCCACGTTCATTCCTCCGGCAGCACCAGGCAGGCATCCGCTTTGGCTCGTAGCGTGATGGCGCGCCCGGGCGTCAGGTCGGCGTCGCGATCGAGCAGGCAAGCGATATTGGTTTCGCCGCAGCGCAGCTCGGCCTCCACCGCCGCGCCCCCGAAGGCCGCGAAGGTCATGCGCCCCTCGATCGTATTGACGGCTTCGCCCGCAGCCGCGTGGGTCGACAGGTCTTCCGGGCGAATGCTGACCTTGACCTTGGCGCCCGCCGTCAAGGCACGGGTCGGATCGATGCCGAGGATGCGGCCCACTGCCGTCACCACGGCGAGCTGGCCCGCGGCATCCACCTCGGCGACCGTTCCGGCGATGAGATTGGTGGCGCCGAGGAACTGCGCGGTGAAGACATGGCGGGGATGGCGGTAGATATCGACCGGCCGGCCGCGCTCCACGATCCGGCCCTCCTTCATCACGATGATCCAGTCCGAGATGGCGAGTGCCTCGGCCTGATCGTGGGTGACATAGATCGCGGTGAGGCCGGACCGGCGTTGAATCCGCCGCAGCTCGTTGCGCATGTCGATGCGCAGGCGGGCGTCGAGATTGCTCAGCGGCTCGTCGAACAGCAGCGCCTGCGGGTGTCCCACCATGGCACGCGCAATGGCGACGCGCTGCTGCTGCCCGCCCGACAGCCGCGGCGCCGGCCGCTCGGCGAAGGCCGCCAGCTGCACCAGCTCGAGCGCCGCCATGGCGAGTTGCTTGCGCTCGGCCTTGCCGATGCCACGGCCTTCGAGGGCGTAGGCGACATTTTCCATGACGGTCATGTGCGGCCAGATCGCATAAGACTGGAACACCATGCCGAGATTGCGCCGCTGCGGCGGCACGAACACGCCCGCGTCCACGTCCACCGCGGTCTCATCGCCGATCACGATGCGCCCCGCCTGCGGGCGCTCGAGTCCCGCGAGACAGCGCAGCGTCGTGGTCTTGCCGCAACCCGAGGGCCCGAGCAGCGTCGTCATGTCGCCGGCCTTGACCTCGAAATCGATCCCGGCGACGGCTGCGATCTTCTCATCGTTGGCCGCGAACGATTTGCTCAAGCGTTCGACCCGGATCACGCGAGCTGCTCCTGCACGCCGAAGCGGCGGCTGATCGAATGGGCGGCCGCGCTGAGCGCAATGAGCACCATGAACATCACCACCGCGAATGCTCCGAGCAGCAGGAACGAGCCTTCTTCCCACAGATCGAAGATCACCACGGCGGCGGTTCTGTTCTGCGAGCGCGCCAGCATGAGGGCGATGGTGAGTTCGCGATAGGCATGCACCATCACCCAGAACCAGGCTGCCAGCAGTCCGGGCTTGAGCAGCGGCAGCATGATCTTGAAGAAATTGCGCGCCCACGAGGTGCCCGCAACCTGCGCAGCCTCATCGAGCTCGGTGTGAATCTGCATCATCGAGGCCGAGACGAAACGCAGCGCCACCGGCATATATTTGGTCAGATAGGCAAGCCCGATGATAAGGAGGGTTCCGATGATCGGCAGCGGGACCATGAGATAAAACCAGAAGAAGGTCGCGCCCAGCACGACGCTGGGGATGGCGATCGGCGCGAACGCGAGAAAGTCGAGGATGCGGCGGCCGCGCAACCGGGTCTTCTGCACGAAATAGCTGATCAGCGCCACCATCACGACGACCGCGGTCGCAGTCGCGGGGCCGAGAATGGTGCTGTTGATCATCGGCGCAATGGTTTTGCTATTGTGGAACAGCGCCCAGTAGTTGTCCAAGGACATGCTCTCGAAGGCGGCAACGCTCGGAACCTGGTAGAACGGCAGCAGCGAAGC
Organism: Xanthobacteraceae bacterium; assembly: GCA_036498625.1. Classification (GTDB taxonomy): domain Bacteria; phylum Pseudomonadota; class Alphaproteobacteria; order Rhizobiales; family Xanthobacteraceae; genus VAZQ01. The sequence goes on from DASYFD010000323.1 coordinate 16,873, forward strand.
ATACAGCATCATCAGGAGCGGCACGCCTGTGATCAGGAATACCAGGGCGAGCGCCAGGGCGCAGGTCAGATAGCGCCACCGTCCGAGATCGATGCGGCGCGGACGGAAGTCCTTGCCGGTGATGGTCTGGTAACGCTCACCGTGGCCGATGAGCCGGAAGTAGGCGAGCAGCAGCACGATCGCGACCGCGAGCAGCGCCATCGCATAGGTGCTCGACAGCCCCCAATCGATCGGCGTGCGCGAGGTGTCGTAGAAAATCTCGGTCGTATAGACGCGCACGCCGGCGCGCGTTCCCAACAGCAGCGGAACATCGAAACTCTCGATCGTGGTCAGGAACAGGAGCAGGAGCGCGGCCGCCAGGGCCGGCAGCGCGAGCGGCAGCGAGATGCGGCGCAGCGTGCGCCAGTTGCCGGCGCCGGTCATGCTGGAGGCTTCCTCGAGCCGCGGGTCCATGCCCTGGAAGGCGGCGGCGAGCAGCAGATAGACGAGCGGTACCATCTCCAGCGACTGCACCCAGACCATGCCCCAGAAGCTGTAAATATTGACCAGGTTGCGCACGCCGGCGAGCCGCAGCATCATTTGATTGAACAGGCCGATATTGGGGCTCGCGACCAGGATCCAGGAAATGGCGATGAGGATTCCCGGGATGGCGATGCGCCCGATCAGCATGAATCCGAGGAGCCGGGCGAGCGGCGTATTGGTGCGCGCAATCACCCATGCCATGAAGGCACCGATCGCGAAGGCGAGGAGCGTGGAGGCAAATGCAAAGCTCAAGGTGCTCCAGCTCGTGCGCCAGAAGGCGGCGCTGCCATAGGCGCGCAGATAGTTGGCGAACGTGAAGGAGAAGCTGAGGAAATCCGGTTCGCCGGGCCGTGCCGCCTTGAGACTGGTCCAGATGATCATCACGAAGGGAATGGCCACCTGATAGGCCAGGACCGCGATCAACAGCGCCAGCGCCGCCTCTTGCCAGCCGAAGCGTCCCCGCACACCCGTCTGTCGCGAAAGCAAGGCCACCGCAGTGCTCAATGCCGCCGTGCCACGTACTTGTTCCAGTAGCCCATCAGCCGCTCCATGACGTCCGGCGGCGCGTCCACATAGGTGACGATCTTCATGCTGTCGGGAAAGAACGGATGCTTCAGCGCGACCGGTCCGCGCAGGAGGCGTGCCACGTAGCCTTGGCTCTCGGGAGTCAGCGACCAATCCGCCCACAGCGCCGCCGCATAAGGGTGCTGGGCATTCTTGTTGATCGCCGCGACGCCGGCGAAGCCGAAAGCCGGAGCTGAATAGACGATTGCATAGGGAGCCGAGGGGTTTTTGCGCTGGATGATGATGCCCTGATAGAGATAATTGTCACCCTGCAGCATATGGTCGCCGGCCAGCATGAGCTCCACCCGTTGGGCGTGGCCGCGCTGGATGATGGGATCGTTCTCGCCGATGCACTTGAGCAGCTGCTCGGTCCCTTGCTCGCCGAACATGGCATTGAGGCCGGCGAGGTAGCGGTCTTCGGCCGGGTCGAAGGAAACGCTGCCCTTGAAGAACGGATTGCACAGGTCCTTCCAACCGGTCGGGACCTTGTCCTTGGGAACCAGGCTCGAGTTGTAGGACAATCCGTGCTCGCTCCAGTACCAGGGAGTCCAGTGCCCCGCCGGGTCGATGAACCCTTGATAGGGCGGAAGAATGGTTCCGGTCGCGGGACTGGACAGACGGGCCAGCATGTCCTTGTTGCGCAGGGCGGTGAGGTCCGGCAATGCAACGTTGATGACGTCGGTAAGGTGCCGGCCGGCGGTCTCCTCGGTATAGAGGCGCTCGGTGGCGTCCTGCGAGCCGATATCGTTCTCCAGCTCGATCTTGAGAAATGGAAATCGCTTCTGGAACAGGCCGACGTGCTCGGTGGCGAGATTTCCCCGCATGGTGTGGATGATCACGAGCTTGCCCTCGCGGCGGGCGCCGTCTTCCATGCGCTTGCCGCGTTCGGCGGCCGGCAGCTGGGCGAGATCGGCGTAGATTTTGTCGACGGAGGAATTCTGTGCCGCCGCCGGCGGCGGCGCGCACTGCAGGCCCAAAAGCGCCGCGATGCAGCACATCGCCAGACGGTTCATCGGCGTTCCATCCCGTTGGTCACCCATCCTACCGCCTAGGCGAGCGGACGATAAGGCTCCGCCGGCAGGTCCGTGGCCAGCAGATGGTCGGCCACCTCCCGGCGCAGCGGGATCCAGACCTCGTCCTGATATTGCTTCACGTAGCGTATCATCTGCTCGAAGGCGACCGCGATGTTCGGACGCCCGCCGAGCTCGGCATGGACGATGACGTCCATCGCCCCCGGGCGGCCGCGCAGCGCCTCCTGGTAGATGAAATCGAACGAGGTCCTGAAGCCTTCGAAGAAGGTCGTGGCATTGCCAAGCCCACCCGACCAGGCGCGCCAGTCATTGGCGTAGTTGAGCTTGGGAATCACGGCGATCCGTTTGCCGTTCGCCTCGGCCAGATAGGGCACATCGTCATCGAAGGCATCGCCGAACCAGCGGTAGCCCTCGTCCGCCAGGATGCCGAGGGTCTCGGGCGTATGCAGATTGCCGGGTCCGGCCCAGCCCACCGGGCGCAGCCCGACGCAGGCCTCGATCACGCGAGCACAATCGCGCACTTCCTCGCGTTGGCGGTCGGGCGACAAGTCGGTCATGTGGTAGTCGTTGGTCATGCCGTGACTGGCGATCTCGTGGCCGGCCTTGTGCAGAGCCTGGATGGTTTCCGGCCATCTCTCCACCGCGAGTCCATTGGCCCCGATGGTAGCCAGGATGGCGTTTCGATCGAATATGTCCATGAGGCGCCAGATGCCGACCGCGCCGCCGTAATTGGCGTGCGACAGCGAGGCGACATTCACCTTGATCTTCGAGCTTTGCTTGAAGCGTCCGCTTTCGCGAAATGCCTCATAGGCCACGCGGAAAGTGCAGCAGACCAGCTTACCATCCGGCCAGGTCAGCCTGGGTTCCGGCCACTGCATGCCGCGATGCATCGGCGTCTCCTCGTCCGGCCGGCGCTGCTTGCACAGGTGTCCCGGCAGTCCGGCATTCCTGGCATGCGTCGATCATTTTTCCAAGGGCGGCTCGCCGCACGGCATTTGCAGCCGGCCGGTCCGCGAGGATCACCGACCTCGGCTCATTTCGACTTGCGGCTTGAGATTCGCACCGCCTGGGTATCGATCGACACCTTGAAGTGCGACAGGAAGCTCATGCCCAGGAGCCCGTCGACGCCGTCTCCGTACGCTGCCTTGGCATCCGACTGAACCACGACCGGCACGTCCTTGGCGGCGAGCGAGCGCAGCTGGATGGTGGCGGCCCGGCCCTGCTTGCCGTCGCCCATGCCGTTGGCGGTGTGAAGTTGCAGCGCGCTGTCCTGATCGATCTGGATCTTGGCCTTTTGCGCGAACGTTGCGGTCAGGGACACGAAGGTCGCGCCGGTGTCGAGGATCATATTGCCCAGCACGCCGTTGATGCTGACCGGCAATCTGGCCATGCTGTTCGGCCGCGCAAGCTTGAAGACTTCCTCGCCGCCGCTCGTCCCGGGCTGGCAGCGGCCTTTCGCGGTGTAGTCGGCGATGATCGCCCGCGTCTGGCTGGTGTCGTTGCGCGCCGGATTGAGCGACACCCAGGATTCGATCGGCAGCACGGCATCGCAGAATTGGCCGAGCTTCTCATAAGCCCGCGCCATGGCCAGATAGGCGACGCTCGAGATCTGGTTCTTGTTCCCGAACAGCTCGAGGGCGGTGACATAATCGTCGATGGCCGGCTTGAGCAGGCCGCCGCGATCACGGGCGACGGCTCGCAGGTAATAGCCGTTGTCGTTGAACGGCTCGAGCGCGATCAAATCCGATGCGACCGACGCCGCCCGCGTGTAGTCGGAGAGCGTGAGCAGGATGTTGACGGCGGTCCGGAGTGAAGGCGCATAGTGGCCGCTGCAGGCCGCTGAAAAACTGATGTGGGCGTTGGCGGCCTCGCGCCGGCGGCCGACGCTCTCGAGCGCGATGCCGAGCTGCTCGACCGCTTTTTGATCACAGGGCTCGCGGGTCAGCGCCTCGAGCGGCGATCGCACCGGCTCGCTGCCGGTGACGTTCGGCGGCAGATCGATCAACAGCCGATTCATGATCGCCAGGATGGCTTCATCCCTGGCTCCCTGCTTCGTCTGCGCGGTGGCCGGGAGGCAAAAAGCGAAAATCGACGCCGTGAGGGCACCGAGCCAAGCGGAACCGCGATCGATCCGGGATATCATGCGCTCGCCCCCTGAGCCCCACGTTCCATGGATAATGCGCTGGGCCCGTGCGCCCGGCAAGGTGGTGGCTTATCCGCGATGCAGCCCGGTTGCCTCGCCCGCAAGCGGGGCGCAGAGCGCTGCGATGCGTCAGGCCGCATTTGCAAGCTGTGCCGGCTGTGGCATCCTTCCGGCAACGATAGAAGAAATACCCGGGGAGGAAACATGCGCCGCATCGGCTGGCGGATCGGCATTATCGTGTGCCTGGCGGCCGCTCCGGCGCTCGCCTGCGCGCAAGGCGCGTCGGATCTACGCCAGCCTGCCGGCCCGGAATGGCCGGCCATCGGGGGCGACTGGAGCAATTCGCGCTATTCTGCGCTGACGCAGATCAACCGCGACAATGTGAAGAATCTCAAGGGTGCCTGGGTGGTTCACCTGGGCTCGGGGCTGGGCCCCAAATATTCGCTGGAAGGGACCCCGGTGGTGCGGGACGGGGTGCTTTACGTCTCGACCGGCAACGACGACGTCTATGCGTTCGATGCCAGGACCGGCGCGCTGATCTGGGAGCACCGGTCCGGCATCGACCAGAACATCACCACGGTGTGCTGCGGCTGGGACAATCGCGGCGTCGCGGTGGCGGACGGCAAGGTGTTCATCGGCTACCTGGACGGCAGCTTCGTGGCGCTCGACGCCAGGACCGGGAATCTCATCTGGCAGACCCAGGTCGGCCGTTGGCAGGACGGCTACACCATAACCAGCGCGCCGCTCTATTACAATGGCGTGATCTATACCGGCATCTCAGGCGGGGACCGCGAGGCGCGCGGCAAGCTCACCGCGCTCGATGCCGGGAGCGGCAAGGAGCTCTGGCATTGGTGGACGGTGCCGGGGCCTGGCGAGTTCGGCGGCGATACCTGGCCGTCGCCCACCGATCCCGATCCGATTCGCGCCAGCGCCTATCTGCATGGCGGCGGCAATATCTGGAACACGCCGGCGGTCGATCCGGAGCTCGGCCTCATCTATTTCAGCACCGGCAACCCGGGCCCGACCGCAGGCGGCATCGGCCGCAACCGGCCGGGCGACAACCTGTTCAGCTCGTCGATCGTGGCGCTGCATCTCGACGGCACCTATGCGTGGCACTTCCAGGAGGTGCACCGTGATCTGTGGGACTTCGACGCGCCGAGCCCGGTGGTCCTGTTCGAGCAAAGCTATGAGGGCGTAAGGCGAAAGGGCATCGCCCAGGCCGGCAAGACCGGCTGGATCTACATGCTCGATCGCAGCAACGGGAAACCGCTGAT
>DASYFD010000324.1:0-3626 GCA_036498625.1 Xanthobacteraceae bacterium
CAGAACGCCGCCAGAACGAGACCCAGAGCGAGGGCGAGCGCGGGCTTGAAGATGGAATTCACTTCCATGATGGGCCTCTTGGCGATGCGGGCCGGCCCGTCACCCTAGGCCATCTGCCGCCATCGGCGCCAGATGCCATGCCGGAACTGCAGCTGAAATTGGGAATCGTCACAAACCGGGGGCGCCCGGTTGGTTCTTCAGGGCGCCCTCCGGCGTGGCCTTGGCGGCCGCGGCCGGCGTGGCCGTGCCATAAGGCTGGCTCGGCGCGGGGCTTTCAAAATCGGGCGGCGGCTGGAGCAAGCTCTTGCGCGCCGGTGCCGCCGGCGGCGGGGGGGCTGGCCGATCGCTGCTGCTGCTGCTGAACAGATTGCTGAAAAAGCCGCCCGACGTGGCCGGCTGGCTCGGCGGGATGGCGGCGGTCGTGTCCGGGCTGCCGGACGGATAAGGCGCGGCAGCGGCGGGGCTGGGCTCGGACGGACGCTGCGGGACCGGTATCTTGTCGAGATCGCGGACCTGATCGCCCTTCTTGCGTCCGGCGGCTTTGGGATCGGCCGGCCAGTTGGGGTCCCGCGCCGTGGCGGTGGTTTGCGGCGGCGGAAGCTCGCGGGTCGGCGGCACCACCAGGGGCGGTCGCTCGCGATATTCTATGTTGTTCTCGCCGCCGAGGCCCAGGCTCTTGAGCACGCTGCCGAACAGCCCGTTGTCGCCGCTGTCCTCGGAGCGGGCGACGCTCGGCGCCATGCCGGTGAGAGCGATCAGCGCAAGCGCGCTGCCAAGCGCAAGCAGCCTGACCGGCTTCCAATCTGATTTCATGATCCGGGATTTCATCATGACTAAGCCTATGATTATCCCTCTGATTTTCCCCCGACGCGGCGCCCCGGGCCCCCTGGCCGGCACCGCCCCTTCAAAGGCAAGCGCAGAACTATGACCCGGATCGGGGCGCTTTTGCGGCGCCATCCCGGAACAGGGACTCATACAAGAGTCCCGCCACGCCGGCAACAATGGCCGTATCGGCGAAGTTGAAGACGTACCAGTTGAAATGAATCGTTTGGGTGGTGATGTGAAACAGCACGAAATCGGCCACCCCTTCGTGCATGAAGGAATCGATGGCGTTGCCCACGGCGCCGCCGGTGATCAGGCCGAGGGCCACGGCGGTCAGCCGCGATCCGGTGCGCGCCAGCCAGATCCACAAGAGCAAGATGGCGGCCGCCTTGATGGCCAGCAAGGCCCATTGGCCGGCGGCGCCCTCCTGCTGGAACAGGCCGTAGCTGATGCCCTTGTTCCAGACCAGGACCAGGTCCAGGAAGGGGGTGATCCGCACCGGAATCCTGGCCTGGATGTCGAACACGTAGATGAGCCAGAGCTTGCTGGCCTGATCGATCGCCGCCGTCGCCAACCCCACCGCCAGACCCAAACGGGTGAGATGTCCCCATACCATCGGGATTACTCCGCCGCCTTGCGTAGCGCATCCCACTCGCGCAGCGCCTTCGCGTCGCGCGGCGAGACATCCGGATAGGCGGGATCGTACCCGATCGTGGTCAGGATTTTCCAGGAGCGCGCGCATTTACGGCCCTGCGCGAGCGCGACCTCGACTGCCACGCCCGCCACGTCGTCGAGCCGGAACGCCGATGCGGGTCCGGCACCCTCCACCAGCGTCGCCGCCGAGGTGATCGAGATCTCGGCGAGGTCGACATCGACCAGGGCGGCAAACAGCTCCGGATCGGACACATGGACGAGCGGCGCCGCTTCGAGCGAGGAGCCGATGCGCTTCCCCGCCCGTTCGATCTCGATCGCCCCGGTGACCACGCGCCGCACCAGGCGCACCTTGCGCCATTTCTCGGCCAGCGCGGGGTCGTGCCACACCGCCGGAATGTCGGGAAACAGCTCGAGATGCACCGAGCCGTCCGCCGAGCCGGTGCGGGCGAGCCAGGCCTCCTCGGCGGTGAACGGCAGCATCGGGGCGAGCCAGGTCACGGTCGCCTCGAACAGGTGATCCAGCACGGTAAGGCAGGCCTTGCGGGTGCGCGAGGAGATCGGATCGCAATAGAGCGTGTCCTTGCGGATGTCGAAATAGAAGGCCGAGAGATCGACCGTCATGAAGGCGCTAAGCGCGGCAAAGATGCGCTTGTAGTCGAAGTCCGCGTAGGCGCGGCGCACCTGCGCGTCGATCTCGGCCAGGCGGTGCAGCATCAGCCGCTCGAGCTCCGGCATGTGGGCGAACGCGACCCGGTCCTGCTCCTCGAAATGACCGAGGCTTCCCAGCATCCAGCGGATGGTGTTGCGCAGCTTGCGGTAGGTCTCGACCGTGGTCTTGAGGATCTCGGGGCCGATGCGCAGATCGTCGGCGGTGTCGGAGGCGCATACCCACATGCGCAGGATGTCGGCGCCGGACTGCTTGATCACATCCTGCGGCGCCACCACATTGCCGAGCGATTTCGACATCTTGCGCCCGTTCTCGTCGAGCACGAAGCCGTGCGTGAGCACCACGTCATAGGGCGCGCGCCCGCGCGTGCCGCAGGATTCCAGCAGCGAGGAGTGGAACCAGCCGCGGTGCTGGTCGGAGCCTTCCAGATACATGACGGTATCGGGCCCGCCATCGACCTTGCGGTTGATGCCGGCGAGACTCGGAAAGTGTACCGGATCCTCCAGCACGAAAGCGTGGGTCGAGCCGGAATCGAACCAGACATCGAGAATGTCGTCGACCTTCTGCCAGTCCTCGTTGGCGAGCGAGCCGAGGAAACGCTCGCGCGCGCCGGGCGCATACCAGGCGTCGGCGCCTTCGTGCGCGAAGGCCTCGGCGATGCGGGCGTTCAGCTGCTCGTCGTGGAGGATTTCGGCCGAGCCATCGCCCTTCTCGCGCACGAACACCGTGATCGGCACCCCCCAGGCGCGCTGGCGCGACAGCACCCAGTCGGGCTTGCTGACGATCATGCCGGTGATGCGGTTCTGTCCCTGCGACGGCACCCAGCGGGTGACCTTGATGGCGGCGAGCGCGCGCGCCCGCAGCGTGTCGCCGGGCTTCGCCGTGCCGTCGGTCCCGGCGATGTCCTTGTCCATGGCGATGAACCATTGCGGCGTGTTGCGGAAGATCACCGGCTTCTTCGAGCGCCATGAATGCGGATACTGGTGCTTGAGCCGGGCGCGCCCGATCAGCATGCCGGCACCGATCAAGGCCTTGAGCACGGCCTCGTTGGCGTCGCCCTTCTCGCCCTTGTCGGTCAATACCCGCTTGCCGGCGAAGCCCGGTGCCTGCTCGGTGAGGCGCCCGTCGGCATCCACCGTATAGGGGATCGCGGTATTGATGCCGCGCGCCGCGAGCCTCGCCGCATTTGCGGTCCATACCTCGAAGTCCTCGCGGCCGTGTCCGGGCGCGGTGTGCACGAAGCCGGTGCCGGTGTCGTCGGTGACATGGTCACCCGCGAGCAGCGGCACCGCGAAGTCGTAGTCGCCGCCAAAGCCCTTGAGCGGATGATCGCAACACAGACCCGCCAGCTCGCCTGCGGAAACCGCTCGCAGCTTCTGGAACGCGGTGACGCGCGCCTGCCGGAAGGTCTCGACCGCAAGCGCGTCCGCCAGCACGAACAGGTCGCCCGGATTGGCCCAATTGTCGGCCGGCGCATCGACGA
>DASYFD010000325.1:0-7503 GCA_036498625.1 Xanthobacteraceae bacterium
CGAGATGGCCGGAACAAGTCCGGCCATGACAAGCTGACTCAGTCAACGTAAACGAAAACCAGCATGCGAATTCTCGTCATTGATCAAGCGCCGCGCACCGCCAAGTCGCAACCGCCCTATGACGTGGCGGCGATCGAGGCGCTGCTCAACGGCTATGCGTCGCCCGGCACCAGGATCGAGATCGGGTTTCCCGATGATTTCGCGGGCTCCAACGTTTTCCTGACCATCGGAGCGCAGAGCAAGCTCAACGGCCTGCATCACTTGATGGAGACGCCGGCGATCGTACGGAAGATTTTCTGGGCGGCGCAGAACGGTTACGACGCGGTGATCTCCTCGAACACGTTCGAGCCGGGCGTGGACGGAGGACGGCTCGCCGTCGACATTCCGGTGATCGGGCTCATGCGCACCGCCATGCACGCCGCCGCCACGCTGGCGGACCGGATCGGCATCACGGTCCCGCTGGCGCCCCATGTTCCCTACACGTGGCGTTTGCTGCGCACCCACGGTCTCGACCATTTTGTGAGCGACATCAGGTCCATCGGCGTCTACGGGGCCGACGTGGCGGAGCGCCGCGAGGAGATTTTCGGCATCACGGTCAAGACCATCCGGGGCCTGGTGGCGGAGACCCGGGCCGAGATCATCGTGCCGTTGGGCGGCGCGCTCATCCCCTATGTGGTCGACCCCAAGGATCTGGCGGCCGCAACCGGCGTGCAGGTCCTCAACACCAAGGCGATCGGCATCCGGTTCGCGGAGATGTGCGTCGCCTGCGGCATGACCCAGAGCGCCCTCACCTATCCGCGCGCGAAACTGAGCTACGAGGATTTCCTGAAATGACTGCAAGCAACAATCCGGAGAGGAACATGCGCAACAAGCAGAAATTGGCGGCCGCCTGCCTGGCGGTGTCGGTCCTGGCGTTGACACCGGCCGCCGCGCAGGAGCAGCGCCCCGCGCCCGCGCTCGGCTTCCATGTGGTGGATAATTTCCTGAAGCTGCCCGAGCATATGAACATGGCGGAGGTGGTGGGCACGGCGCTCGATTCCAAGGGGCACGTGTTCGTTCTCAACCGCGGCCATCAGCCGATCCTGGAGTTCAATGCCGACGGCTCGTTCATGCGCACCATCGGCGAGGGCATCCCGACCGAAGGGCCGCACAATGTGCGGGTCGATCCGCAGGACAACCTTTGGTACATCGACGCCGGCACCAATCTGGTCATCAAGTTCGATCAGCAGATGCACATCCAGATGGTGCTGGGCCGCCGGGGCGAGCCCTGGACCTACTTGACCCACGTGATTGAACGGGCGGCGCCGCAGCCGCAGAACTTCTATCAGCCGACCGACGTCACCTGGGGGCCCGACGGCAGCATCTATGTGGCCGACGGCTACGGCAACTCGCGGGTCGCGAAGTTCAGCAAGGAGGGCAATCTTATCAAGCAATGGGGCCAGCGCGGCACCGCCACCGGCGAGTTCAACACGCCGCACAGCATCGCCATCGACCGCAACAACACGCTGTACGTGGCCGACCGCGCCAATGGCCGCATCCAGACCTTCGACACCGAGGGCAACTTCAAGCAGGAGTGGCGCGTCGGCGGACCGCCCTGGTCGCTCTGCATGACGGGAGGCCCGCGCCAAGTGATGTATGTCGGCAGCGTCGGCAAGGTCGTCAAGGTCGATCTCGACGGCAAGGTGCTGGGGCAGATGGGCAAGTTCGGCCGCGTGCCCGGCACCTTCGACTGGGTGCACGGCATCGCCTGCCCGGACGAGCACACCGTCTATGCCGCACAGGAGTTGAGCTGGCGGCTGGACAAGATCAACGTGGAGTGAGATCGGAGCAAGGCCGCACCCGCTCTTCACCTCCCCCTGCAAGGGGGAGGTGAAGCCGGGCTTGCTGCTCGCATGCCGCTCACTCCGCCTTGATGTCAGCCTCGCGGATCACGCGCGCATAGGCGTCGAACTGGGTGCGCAGATGCGCGGCGAAATCCGCCCCGCAGGCGCCGACCGGATACATCTCCTGCAGTTGCAGCTTCTCCTTGACGGCCGCCGTCGCAAGCGCCGCGCCGAGCCAGCCGGAGAGTTGCGTGATCGTGTCTGCGGGTGTCTTGGCGGGAGCGACCAGGCCGAACCAGACTTCCGATTCATAGTTCGAGTAGCCGGATTCGGCGACGGTCGGCAGATCGGGAGCCGCCCCGATGCGCTGGCGCGAGGCGGTGGCGAGCGCCCGCAGCTTGCCCGCGGCCAGATGCGCCTCGACCTCGGAATAATTGGCGATCACCGCCGTCACGTGCCCTCCGAGCAATGCCGTCACGGCGGGAGCGCCGCCCGGATACGGCACATGGATCATGTTCACGTCGGCGACGCGCTTGAACATCTCGAAGGCGATGTGCTGGGTGGTGGCGGGGGCGACACTCGCCATGGTCAATTCGCCCGGTTTCGCCCGCGCCGCCTTGATCAGATCGGCAAGGCTGCGATAGGGCGAGTCGCTGTTCACCGCGACGATGAGGGGCGAGCTGACCAGATGACAGACCGGCGCGAAGCTGGTGAACGGATCGTAGTTCAGCTTCTTCAGGCTCGGATTGATGACGAAGGAGTTCGCCACGATCAAAAGGGTGTTGCCGTCGGGCGCGGCCCGCGAGACCGCCTCGGTCGCCACCACGGTGCCGGCGCCAGGGCGATTCTCGATCACGAAATTCACGCCGCGGGTGCGGCCGACCTGGTCCGCCAACAGGCGCGCCAGGTCGTCGGCGCTGCCGCCGGCCGGAAACGGGACCACGATCCGGATGGTGCGCGCCGTTTGCGACACCGCGCCGTGACCAGACAGCGCCAGCAGCGCGACGCCGGCAGCGGCGGCCAGGATTCCAATGACCTTCATGGGGGCGCTCCAGTGACCTCTCGACCCGATCCGAGCACAATCGGGGGCGGCCCACAACCGGCGCGATTGACACGTCCGTGTCATTCACCCGTGCCACCCGTGTTCCGTTATTGTTGTATGATGCATTCAAGCCGCCCGATGCCCCGCATGTCGGCCGGCGGAAGCTTTGAGATTTTCGACCGGAGGAAACCGAGATGACCGTCCGCCGCGCCTTCACCGCCCTCGCCGCCGTCACCGCGCTTCTGGGCCTGGCGCCGCAGGATGCGCAAGCCAAGATCCTCGCCCAGTGGGTCCAGATCGGCCCCGACGGCAATTCAAGCGTGCGCGCGATCACCGAGGACACCTGCCCGTCGGTCGCGTTCGACGGCAAGTCGGTGCCCATGGGCGTGCGCGCCGATCCGGGACGCAGCTTCGGCAACGTGAAGGCATCGCCGTTCCCGATCCGCTCCTGCGAGGCGGCGGTGCCGCCCGATGCAATCGCGGCCGTGCTCGACGGCAAGGCTCTGCCGCTGGCGCGGCCCAACCCGCAGCGCATTCTGGTTTTCGGCGATAGCGGCTGCCGCCTCGCCGCCGGCAACCCCACCCAGGACTGCAACGACATCAACTCCTGGCCGTTTCCCAAGCTCGCCGCCGTGGCGGCGGCGGCCCGCCCCGATCTCGTCATTCACGTCGGCGACTATCACTACCGGGAGGACGCCTGCCCGGCCGGCCATGCGGGCTGCGCCGGCAGTCCCTTCGGGTATGGCTGGGACGCCTGGAATGCCGACTTCTTCACCCCGGCGGCGCCGCTGCTCACGGCCGCCCCCTGGGTGATGGTGCGGGGCAATCACGAGGACTGCAACCGCGCCGGCGAAGGCTGGTTCCGGTTTCTCGACCGCCTGCCCATGGAGCCCTCCTGCCGCGACTTCACCGGCACATTCGTGGCGCGCCTGGGCGATTTCGGCGTGGTGGTGGTGGACGGCGCCAAGGCCGAGGATCCCAAGGGCGATGCGAGCGACATGGCCGCGACCTTGCGCCGTGGGTTCATCGAGGTGCTGGCCAAGGTGCCGGCCGAGGCGTGGCTCACCACCCACCGCCCGCTCGACGCGATGCTCGGCACCGAGAGCGGCGCGCCGCGAAATTTCGTCTCCAACAAGGTTCTGGAGCTCGCCCTCGGCGCCGACATGCCGACCGGCGTGCGGATGTATGTCTCGGGCCATATCCATTTCTTCCAGGCCGTCGATTTCGGCGGCGTGCGTCCGCCCCAGCTCGTGGTCGGCACCGGCGGCGACAATCTGGCGGCGCTGCCGCCATTCAGCGTGATCGGTGCCGACATCAACGGCATGAAGGTGGTCGATTCGGCGACCTATTCGGGCTTCGGCTACATGGTCTGGGATCGCGCCGGCAGCGCCTGGTCCGGCACGCTGTTCGACGTGAACGGCCGGCCGATCAATCATTGCCGGCTGGTCAACCGTTCGCTGAGCTGCCGTTCGTAGAGTTGTCGGGCGGCCACAGCCAACGCGCAATCGCAAGCGCCGCAAGCGCGCCGAGCAATTGCGCGAGCACGAAGGCCGGCACGCCGGCGGGTGCGATGCCGGCGAAAGTGTCGGAGAGCGAGCGTGCGAGCGTGACCGCCGGATTGGCGAAGGAGGTGGAGGCCGTGAACCAATAGGCTGCCGTGATGTAGAGGCCGACCGCGTAGGGTACCGCGGCGGGCGTGCGGGCGCCGCAGCCGAAGATCGTGAGCAGGAGGCCGAAGGTCGCGACCGCTTCCGCCAGCCATTGACCCGGGCCCGCGCGCGCTGTTGCGGAGAATTGCCAGACCGGCAACTCGAACATCAGGTGAGCCGCCCACACGCCCGCCACGGCGCCCAGCACTTGCGCCCCAATGTAGACGGCGACCGTTGACCACGGCAGCGCGCCGCGCAACGCAACGGCGAGACTGACGGCCGGGTTGAAATGTGCCCCCGACAGCGGTCCGAACGTCAGGATCAGGACGGTAAGAATAGCTCCCGTCGGAATCGTATTGCACAGAAGCGCGAGCGCCCCGTTACCGCCGGCGAGCCGTTGCGCCATGATTCCCGAACCGACCACGCCCGCAAGGAGAAATGCCGTTCCCAGCCCCTCCGCCAGGAAACGCCGAGGCAGCGAAGCAGGCGCTTCGCTCATCGGGCTGCCTTTGCGGCGTCAGGCAGGTCCTTCATCTTGCCGATGGCATCCAGCTGTTTTTGCAGGCTGAGCTGGTCGAGCGACTTTATCGGAAGACTGACCAAAATATTGATGCGGTTGGTGAGCATCCGCATCGCGTCGGCGAACGCGAGCCGGATTTCCGCCTCGTTGCCCGTGGCCGCGGCGGGATCGGGCAGCCCCCAATGGGCCGTCATCGGCTGCCCCGGCCAGACCGGGCAGCTCTCCGCGGCCGCGTCGTCGCAGAGCGTGAAGGCAAAATCAAGCTTGGGTGCATGCGGGCCGGAAAACTCCGTCCAGCTTTTCGAGCGAATTCCGCTGGTATCAAAGTTCAATCTTCGCAGCAGGTCGAGAGCATAGGGATGCACATGTCCTTTTGGTTGGCTTCCGGCCGAGAATGCGTGAAATCTGCCTTGTCCCGCGCGATTGAGGGCGGCTTCGGCCATGATCGAGCGCGCCGAGTTCCCGGTACATATGAACAGCACGTTGAACAGCTTTTTGTCCGCCGCTTCCATCACGCTCACGTCCCTATCTGCTGTGAGGCCTGCCGGATGGCCTGACCTAGTTTTTCCCGGCCCTGCTTTGATCAAGGCCGTGCTTCGCGAACCCGACCGCCAGAGTAAGAATGGCGCCGGCCGCAAGGCCCGTCAGACTTTGAAGGATCCACTGGGTGACGGGCTCGACCTCGTTTGCCGCCCCGGTCGCGTTGACAATCGTCCCGGCGTAAGTCTGCAGGAAATATCCGCTCAGAGCGCCTCCGGCCGCGCCGGCAATGCCATGGCCGAGTGCACCGAAGCTGTGCTCATGCGCGGCAGCCGCGGCGGCATATCCCCCGAGAATGCCGGCAATGACCTGAATCAGGAGATATGTCGCCGACCAGCCCATCTTCACTCCGGTTGTTTGGCGCTTGTGTCCTTGCTGCATCACTTGCAACACGCGGAAGCGTCTGACTGCGCGGATGGCGCCGGCGGCACGCAGCACGCCGCGGCTTTCGCTACGCGCGCGGCGCGCTCGCCGCTGCCGTCACCATAGTTCGTGCTTTCGCCGCTGGTGAAGAAGGTCTCCCATGCGATGCCGGCCGGATCGTCGATCCACGACTTTTCGGACTTGGCGTAGCAGCAGCTGGTCTGCCCCTGCTCGATGACGTCACCGCCGGCCTGGTGCAGGCGGGCATAGACTTCGTCGAGCTCGTCCTTGCTCTCGACCTGAATGCCGAGGTGATCGAGGCCGGGCTCGCGGCCGCGGGTCGAGATGGCGAAGTTGACGCGCGGATCATCAAGCATCCATTTGGCATAGTCGGCCTTGGCCACGCAGGGCCGGGCTGCAAACAGCGCGGAGTAGAAGCCGATCGATTGCTCGAGGTCTTTGACGGCGACGTGCACATGCATGCGTTTCATGGTGCGAGCTCCCTTCGATGGCGCAGGCTCAGGCCGGCACCCTCTTGCGGCTGGACGCCCGCACCGGCCGGCAGGCGGCGGGCGCGCAGGATTGGGCGCCCTGGCAGCAATTCTCGGTGAGATAGCCGAGCAGCGCGTTCATGGTCTCGAAGCGCGCCGCATAGATCATCGAGCGGCCGGCGCGCCGAACCGTCACCAGGCCGGCCGATCGCAGGCGGTCGAAATGAAACGACAGCGTGTTGGGCGCCAGCTTGAGCGTCGTGGCCACCTGCCCGGCCGGCAGGCCCGCCGGCCCGGCCTGAACCAGCAGGCGAAACACGTCGAGGCGGCTGTCCTGCGCCAGCGCCGCCAAGGCCGCGACCGCATCTGTCTTTTCCATAATTCAACGAATATCGAAATGATGGCGCGCCGTCAAGCGGGTGCGCTTGTCGGATGGGCTCTCGAGCATCCCGGCAGGTCATGTCTTCATAGGAGAATCTCGATTGCATCCGAACCCGCGCCTGCTCGCGCTCAACCTCTTGGGATGCGGTTGACCGGCCAACCGCAGACGCACAACCTCAGACGGTATATTGACTTTATACAGCCACTGCGGGATGATGACATTGCAGGCCGCGCCAGCTTGAAGGCCCACGCGGGGGAAAAATGCCGGACAATGCCGATACCAACGCCGCGACCCCGACCCCGACCAGCAGCAAGCCGGCCTCTGCCGGATTTTGGCAGAGCCTGAAGCGTGGACTGATCAGCACCGAAGCCGAGTTCTCCTTCTTCAAAGGCCTCACCTTCATCGGATTTTTGGGCACGCTGATCGTCGCATACTTTCAGTACCTTTCGGCCTACCAGGACAAGGTCGCCACGCTTGCGCGGCAAGATTTGACCGAGGCGACCTTGGCGTTCACCGAAGGATCGAGCGCGTTGTCGATTCCCCTTTCTCTGCAGGAGCGCCTCATCTTCGAGTTTTACGATGCCACGCACCAGAAGGTTGATACCGACGACAAGGCATATGTGACCAAGAGCGCACGCGCACTCAACAAGAGCTATGACGACGCATACACGGCGTTGCGCGAGAACATCAACT
>DASYFD010000326.1:0-42998 GCA_036498625.1 Xanthobacteraceae bacterium
GCGCCTTCTTGACGCCGAGCTGCACCAGGACGGTGACCATCCGGTCGGCGACCCACTTGGCGGAGGGCCCGCTGTTGAGGGATTTCCAGGTCGACCCGACCTTGCCCTGCACCTCGCCGCGCTCCAGGGCGAGGTCGACCGCGCCGAGGCCCGCATAGCCGGTCACGATCTTGAACTTGGTGCCGGCGATGCGATTGAGCGCACGCGGATAGATGCCGGTGTCCTGCGCGATGCTGGTGGCGCCGATGACGACCTCGCGGCGCATGGCATCTTGGATCGTGCGCACGTCGGTCGAGGCGTTCCAGATGAGCCCCATGGAGACGGTGCGGCTGGGACTGCCGATCCAGTTGAACCGCGTGGGATCGAACTGCGCCTGCGGAATTTTCAGGAGCGGCGCCAGCAGGAAGCCGCGGGTGATGAAGCCCCAGGCGGTGCCGTCCTGCGGGGCGATGCCGTAGATGTAGCTCGCCGCCTTGATGCCGCCGGCGCCCGGCATGTAGGACAGCACCAGGTTCGGATGGCCCGGAATGTATTTCTTGATGACCGGCCCCAATGCCATCGGATAGGCGCTGACCGCGCCGGCTCCGACCCCGGTGCCCACGTACATGGTGATGGTCTTGCCGCGATAGAATTCCTCCACCGTCTCGGCGCCGGCGGAGCCGGCCGCCAGAACGCCGGCGGTCACCGCAATGACGATTGATCCAAACACTCGGATCACCGCAGCTCTCCTGCTTTCCGTGCCTGCCCGTCCGCCTCGATCGCAACGCCGTAGTCCTGCTCGGCCGCCGCGGCCGACACATAGCCGGCGTCGAGATCGCGCTGGATCAGGCGAAGCTGCCGTTTCGCCGGCGCCCCATAGCCGCCGCCTCCGCCGGTCTCGACACACAGCAAATCGCCCGGCTCGAGTGCAAGGCCCTTCTCCTTCCCGATCGGTCTCGTGTCGCCGGTCGCCTGTTGCATCAGCGTGAACCGTCCCGGCTTGGCTTCCTTTCCGCCCTGCACGCCCCAGGGCGGGAACCTGGTGCGGTCGAGGTTGGTCTGCACCATGCAGGGCGCCAATATGCGATAGGTCTTGCGGAAGCCCAAGCCGCCCCGGAAGGTGCCGGCGCCGGCGGAATCCTGCCGCAACGCAAATTCCTCGATCCGGATCGGCAGCGTCGCCTCCTGCAGCTCGAGCGGAATGATGCGGGTATCGCCATGCGCCATGGTGCGGAACGGGCCGGCCCCATCGTGGGTCGCGCCGGCGCCCCAGCCGCCGTGTCCGCTGTCATGGGTGCCGAAGAATGTCCCGTCCGCCCGCTTGCCGTAAAACCGGATGCCCGAATGGGTGCCGAAATGGCCGCCCGGCACCCGTTCCGGCAGCGCCTTCTCCAGCGCTTTGATCACCGTATCGATCACGGTCGGGAACGGGGTCGAGTAGTTGCCCATCGGGGCGGTCGGCGCCGCGCTCAGAATCTTTCCGGGCGGCAGCACCAGCTTGAGCGGCCGGAACGTGCCCTCGTTCGCCATCTCGCCCGGCCCCATGAGGTACTTGAAGGCGACGCGCGCGGTGGTCTGGCCGCCGCCGAAATAGCCGGAATTGATCGGGCCTTTCACCTCGCCCGCCATCCCGGAATAATCTACCGTCAGCTCGTCGCCCTGCACCGTGACCTTGACCCGGATCGGCAGCGGCTCGTCGCTCGAGCGGTCATTGTCGAGAAAGGTTTCGGCGCCGTAGACGCCGTCCGGCATGGCGCGGATGAGGCTGCGCGCCGCCGCCTCGGACTGGTCGAGGATGAGCGCGACGGCGCGACGGAACGTCGCCATCCCGTATTTGTCGGCGAGCTCCGCCGTCAGGTCGCGTCCGAGCAGGCAGCCGGCGAGCTGCGCCGCGATGTCGCCCATGAGCTCGGTCGGCTGCCGGGTATTGTTCTCGATGATGCGGTAGACCTCCTCGATCGGCGCGCCCCGCGACCACAGCTTGATCGAGCGCAGCTGCAGGCCTTCCATGAAGATATCGGTCGAGCGCGGCACCGATCCGCCGATATCGATCCAGTGCACGTTGATGGCGAAGAATCCGATCAGGTCGTGGCCGGCATGGATCGGCGTGTACATGACGGTGTTGTTGAGGTGCTGGCCCTGCACCGCGGCGTGATTGCACAGCACAACGTCGCCGGCCTGGAGCCGCTCGCGCCCGTAGACGTTGAGCCCGTCGCGCACCGCCATGCCGACCGAATCGGCGACGAACGGCGGCATCCCGCCGGTGCATTGCGCGACCAGCTCGCCGTCAGGGCCGGTGAGCCCGACCGCGAAGTCGTTGTACTCGTAGATATAGGGGCTGAACGCGGTGCGCTTGATGTTGGCGTCGATCTGGTTGGTGATCGCGACCAGTGCGTGCCGGATCACCTCGAGCGTGATCGGGTCGAGCGCGGCCGGCGTGCCTTGGTGGTCGGCGATGTCCTGCATCCCGGGACTGCCGCGGCCTACTTTGCGGCGCCGGCGAGCGTGAGCCCGGTTTGCGCCGCCTTCTTGAACGCGGCGTCCTGGCTGATGCTCAAGACGCGGTTGTAGTCGGCCGTCGCCTCGTCGCGGCGGCCGAGCTGCCGATAGGCGTCGCCGCGATCGAGCAGCGCCTGCAGCCCGGGAGGATCGAGCCTTATCACCTCGCTGTAGTCGGCGACCGCATGCTCGTAGTCCTTCTTGTTGTAGTAGGCGGAGGCGCGGTGGTACCAGAGCGCGGCGCTTTTGGGATCGAGCTTGATCGCCTGATCGAAGTCGGCGAGCGCGTGATCGTAATCCTGGTTTGCGAGGTAGACGGTTCCGCGCAGGTCGTAGCCGATGGATTTGCCCGGAGCGAGCCGGATGAACTCGGAAAAGTCCGCGATGGCACGCTGGTCATCCTTCTTGGCCCGGTCCGTATAGCCGCGATTGAGATAGGCGAGATCGAGCTTCGGATCGAGCCGGATCGCCTGGTCGAGGTCGGCCATCGACGCGTCGAATTGATTGTTGTCGAACAACAGTCCGCCGCGGCTGTTGTAAAGCTGCGCCAGTGCGGTGCCGGTGGACCGGCCGGACGCGATGGCGCGTCCGCAGGCCGCGATCGCCGGATCGCCGTCGCCTTTCTGGCACTGGATCGCGTCCTCGTTGAGCGCCGCGAGCCCGGCCTGCGCCCGTTGCTTCAAGTCGTCGTCGAGGCCGAGGCTCAAGGCCTTGTTGAAGTCGGCTGCGGCCGCGGGGCCGTGGCCGGCTGCCGCCAGCGTCTCGCCGCGCGCCACCAGCGCGACGGCGTTGTTCGGGTCGAGCCGGATGGCTTCGTTGAGGTCGGCGGTCGCGTGATCGAAGTCCTGCTTGGCGGTGTAGGCGAGCCCGCGCAGGATGAGCCTTCCCACATTGGCCTTGGAGTCGGCATTGCTGTCCGGTGCCTGCATGAGCGCGAGCGCTGCGCTGAAGTCGGCGATCGCGCGGTCGAAGTCGTTCTGGCCGAAATACGCCCAGCCGCGGTTGCTGAGCGAGGCCCAGGAGCGCGGGTTGCGCCGGATCGCCTCCCCATAGTCGGCGATCGCACGATCGAGGTCGTTCGAGTTCATGTAGGCATCGGCGCGCTTCTGGAATAAATCCGGAATATCCGGATTGATCCGGATCATGCCGCCGTAATCGGCGATGGCTTGGTTGAAATCCTTGATTTCCTCGTCGGCGCCGGCGCGTTGCTTGTAGAGCTCGAGCAGATCGGCGCCGGCGAACTTGCCGGACGCGATGGCACGCCCGCAGGCGGCGAGCGCCGCCTTGCCGGAGAAGCCCTTGCAGCTCGCCTGGTCGCCGGCCGGGTCGAGGCTTGGATCGGCGCCGGCGGCCGCATCCGGCGCGGCCGCACCGGCGGCAAGCGCCGCGAGCCCGGCCTGCGCGGTCTGCAGCGTCCAGCCGGTCGGATTGAGAGCGATCGCCCGGTCGTCGTCCTGCTTGGCCTCGTCAAAGCGGCCGAGCGCCCGCTCTACCTCGCCGCGCACCGCCAAGGCGTAGGCGGACGTGGCGATTTTCGCGAGGCCCAGGTTGGCTTCGATGATCGCGGCTTTCGCGTCTTGCTTGGCCAGGAGTGCCCGCGCCTTGTAAGTGTGGGCATAGCCGGCGTCCGGATCCGCGCCGATCGCCGCGTTGCAGTCGAGTATCGCGCGGTCGTAATCGGCCTTGTTCAGCACCTCATAGCAGCGGTCCGAATAGACCGACGCCAGCGCGCTGCCGGCGAATTTGCGGGCCGCAATCGCACGGTCGCAGGCCGCGATCGCCGGATCGCCCGAGAGGTCGTGACATTGCTTGGCGTCGGCGTCCGCCGCCGCCGGATCGATCCCCAGCTCCATGAGCCCGGCCTCGACCCACTGCTTGTTGTTGGCGTCGGGATTGAGGCTCAGGGACTTGTAGTAATCGGCGATTGCCTCCTCGCGCCGCCCGAGCGCGCTCAGAACGTGGCCGCGTATCGCGTAAGGCACTGCATTGTTCGGGACCAGCCGGATCGATTCGTTGCAGTCCAGGAGCGCGTGCGCGAAGTCCTTGTTTGCGTTGTAGGCCCAGCAGCGGTTGGCGAGCGCCGTGGCGTTGCTGGGCTCGAGCTTGATCTCCTCGCCGTAGTCGGCGGCGGCATGCTCAAGGTCCGATCTTTGGGAATACGCATAGGCGCGATAGTCGTAGAGCTGGGCGAGATCGTGTCCCACGAACTTGCCGCTCGCAATCGCGCGATCGCAGGCGGGAAGCGTGGTATCGCCGGCGATCCTGCGGCAGCTCGCGGCATCGGCATCGGCCGCTTGCGGATCGACGCCGAGCGCCTTGAGGCCGGCCTCGGCGGTGTTCTTCAGCGCCAAATCCCCTCCGAAGGCGTACAGGGAAAAGCTCAGGACCTTGTAATAGTCGGCGATCGCCTCGTCGCGGCGTCCGAGTTGCCGGTAGGTCTCGGCGCGGCCCCCGAAGGCGTTCTTGCGGCTCGGGTCGAGCCGGATCGCTTCGCTGAAATCGGCGAGCGCGTGGGTGTAATCGGACTTGGCGTAATAGAGCCCGCCGCGCTTCTCATACACGAAGGCGAGGTCGGGGCCAGCGAGCCGGCCGGCCGCGACGACGCGGTCGCACGCCGCGATCCCTGCATCGGCGGCCATGGTCCTGCAATCGGTGACGAGGTCGAGCGCCGCCATGTATTCGCCGGCGAACCCCTGCAGGCCGGCCTGTGCCGCGCGGCCCCACTGGCTGTCCGGGTCGAGACTCAGCACCTTGTTGTAGTCGGCGGTCGCCGCGGTGCCGCGCCCGAGCTTGCTCAGCGCATCCCCGCGGCCAAGGTAGGCGTAGGCACTGGGATCGAGCCCGATCAGCGCGTCGTAGTCGAGAACCGCGAGATCGTAGTTCCCGTTGAGGAAAAGCGCCCGGGCGCGGTTCCCCAGGACGTTCTTGTTGGTAAGATCCCGCTTCATCACCTCGTTGAAGTCGGTGATTGCGCGCATGTAATCCTTCTTGGCGAGATACCCGTAGCCGCGAAACGCCAGGGCGTCGACATTGCCGGGATCGAGCCGGATCGCCTCCGTGAAGTCGGCAATGGCGTGCTCGCGATCGCCCGCCAGATCGTAGATGACGGCGCGCGCCTCGTAGAGGGATGCCAGCTCCTTGCCGGCGAGCTTGCCCGAGGCGATCGCCCGGTCGCAGGCGGCGCGCCGCTCGTCCTCCGATTTGTTGTTGTGGCACTGCGCGGCGTCGAGATTGGCATCCGACGCGGCCGCGGCGTTCAGCGCCGCCAGCCCGGCTTGCGCGGTCGGCAGCGACCAGCTGCCCGGATTGAGCCCCAGCGCCCTGGTCAAGTCGGCGCGCGCCGCCTCGTTCTGCCCCAGCGCCCGCTCCGCCTCGCCGCGCACCACCAGGCCGACCACATCGTCGGGGGTGAGGCGAAGTCCTGCATTGGCCTCGGCCAGCGCGCCATTGAAGTCGTGCTTGCCCAGCAGGAGTGCGCGGGCCTTGTAGACATGTGCGGTCGCGCTGCCGGCGTCGAGCTCGATCGCCGCGTCGCTGTCGGCGAGCACGCGATCATAATCGGCCTTGGCGATCGCCTCGAAGGCGCGATCCAGATACAGCGTCACCAGCGCGCTGCCGCTGAATTTTCCCGACGCGATGGCGCGGCTGCAGGCCACGATTGCCGCGTCGCCGGACAGGTTGAGGCAGTCCTGCTTGTCAGTGTCGGGGTCGCCGGTGGGAGCGGCCGCGAGCTCCGCCAGCCCGCGTTGCGCGATCTGCTGCTCGTCCGGGCCGTGATTGAGCCGCAGAGCCTGGTTGTAGTCCGCTGCCGCCTCCTCGCCGCGCCCCAGTGCCTGCAGCGCCAGGCCGCGCACCGCATAGGCATAACTGGTCGCCATGATGCGGATCGCGGAATTTGCCGCCGCCAGCGCACCGGTCGGGTCCTTCCTGGCCAGCAGCACCCTGACCTTGGAGATGAAGGCCCATTGATTGCTCGGATCGAGCCGCGCCGCCTGATCGAGATCGGAGGCCGCGCGGGCGAGGTCGTTCTTGAAGAACCACTCGGTACCGCGATTGGCATAGGCCACCGACAGATCCTGCTTGTTGAGCCGTCCGGACGCGATGGCGCGGTCGCAACCGATGAAGCGGGCTTCGGTGACCTCGGTGCGGCAGGCCTTGAAATCCTCCGCCGGGGTGCTCTTGGGCGCCGGGGCCTTCTTGGCCGTCGCCGCGATCGCCGCGGCCGGCACGCCGGCCGCCAGGACGATCATAAGTGCCAATCCGCGGATCATGAGCTGCTGCCTCGCCTGAGAGGATTTCTAATCCCGATCGCTCCACCCGTCGCAGCGCCAGTCGGCCCTTGGCGTGGGGGGCGCGTGTTTCAACTCGCTCTGAACAAAAAGAATTTACGCGAAACTTCAGTACAAACAACCCCGCCGAAGCGGGGTCGCGTTCCGTACCAAGTTGCTCCGCAACCGGTGATCAATCGTCGGACAAATTCGTCCGCTTCTACCGGTGTCGCCGGAGTCGGGGCAACGTCACTTCGACTGCGGGATGATCCCGACATTCTTGTGATCGCCATCACATCATCCCGGTGAATTTACGATCAGTGTACCTCCACCATTCACCACGGGCCGGCCAGCTTCCGGCCAACCAAAGGAGGACAACCATGATCGTACTGTCAAGCAAGCTTCGAGTGCTCTCGGTTGCTCTGGCGATGAGCGCTCCGCACCTGGCCTCGGCGCATGGCGGCGGCGGCTTTGTTCCGGTGCACGGCTCGCCGTCTCTGAGTGGCGGCGTCCTTGTATCGCACGGGAACCTGAAGCTTCCTCCTCCGCCGATCAATATCGTGCGCGATCACCGCTCCGGTGGTTATCATTATGGGTGCTATAATCACTCTGCGCCCTCGTCGTGCGCCCCCGGCGGCATTATCGGCGGCACGCCTGCCGACCCGCCTTACGGCGGCCTCCCCCAGGGTGGCACGGTCCGCGATCATCGCAATTGAAAGGACAGCAAACACCCGGAGGGCGCGGCGCGGCAATCTTGGCGCATGCCTGCAAGCCGCGCCAAAGCCGGCCCAGCGTCGCTCGGCCCCAGGAGAATGCTCCGGCGCATTTTGCAGTGGCGCAGCCGGAACTCCCCGCCGGACTGACGTCGAGTCATCCGGCACGCCCCATTTGTTACGGCGGGGCAGGGGTATCCCGTAAACGGGTTTACAGGTTAGGACTGTAGGTCAGCGCGTTCCACTCCGGGAGCGTCAGCAATCTCAGCCCGAGAGAGGTGTAGTTCACCCGCAGATAGCCATCCGCTCCGCGGACAACAGAAGCCGGATAGGCGGCCTCGACTTCTTGCGCCATCACGCCGACATAGACCGTCTCGCTCCACAAATAGCGGTAGCGATAGAGATTGAGCCCGTTGGCGAGCCGTCCCACCGGGGCGATGTCGGATTTCAGGCGGATGTCCGACACCGCGAACTGATCGGTGCCGAACATCAGGGGTGATGATGGCGAGCCGAGTGGATCGATGATGTCAAGGGTGGTGCCGGCGCGGTCATTGCCCTGCAAGGTGATGCCCTGGCCCGCGTAGAGGCGGACGCCGCCGACGAAGCGTTGATCCGTCGTCCTCTGGTCGAGCGTGCGAATTCCCCCGTCGTTGAGGGTGTCATACCGGGTTTCGGAGCCCTGGTATTTGAGGAAGAACGAGAACGGCAGCATGGCCGGCTTCCATTCGAGCTTGGCCTGCCACAACAAGGTTTGGAACGGCTGCGAGGGCACGCCGCTGGCGGGGAGGAAGCTCGTGTCGGCGAAATCGCGCGCCCCTTTGGCGTATTGCCCGGTCGCCTCGAGCATCAGGTTCTGGTCGAAGAAGAAGCGTCCGGTGCCGCGCACGAACGAGGCGTGAATGTTGTCGGTGAACGAGTCGACGCTGACGGTGCGGTCGTAGCCGCCTTGCAGGTAGAGGGTGCCCTGCATCCAGTACAATTGTCCCTCGCCCCCGATCAGGCCGTGGCGAACGGACCGAAACAGGAGGCCGTTGCCGCCCGCATCGCCGGCGCCCCCGAACACGCCGAGCAGGCCCGTGTCCTGATTGCGCCAATTGAGGTGCCCCGCGACCAGATAGGCCAGGGTAGAGAAATGATCGGTGGAACCCGCGAAGCTCTCCCGGTAGGAAGTGCCTTCCGCTTGCGCATCGATCTGGACGCTGGCGTTGGACATGAACCAGTAATTCGCCCTGCCGGCGCCGCCGATCGGCCAGCCGTCGAGCTTGTCGTCGTTGGCGAACGTGCCGATGCCTGGGACGACGCTACTGGTGGAATTGTCGGTGCTGGCCCAGCCGGTATAGATCTCGACATAGCCGGTGGCTGCCGGCGGCGCTGCTGGCGGCGGCGCCTTGTACATGGGGACGGGTTTCAAGTCGGCGGCGTGTGCAGCGGCCGCCCATGCGAGCGCGACGGTAATGCTTCCGAGCAGAAGCTTTCTCATGGCCACCCCTCAATTGCCTGCCCATTCGAATCCTGATCTTACGCTGGCGTTATCGTTCGAACCGTCACTATTGGGCAACAGTCCGGAAAATTGCGCTACCGTGCCGGAGATGTTTCGCCGCTCCACGCCTTGAGGGCATCGACGAGCCCGAAGACGGAAACTTCGGCAGCCGCGACGATCATCGGGATGTATGCGGAGCCGGGAGGTAACAGAGGAAGGAGATCGCCGGCCGCTTCCTCTCGGACGACCGGTGGATCGATTCTACAGAATCGACAATGTACAAATAGGAAACGTTGAACTAGGGACCCTTCAGCTTCCTTTGCACGCGTTCATCGAAACGCGCCACATTGACCACGACCCGTTGATGCGAGCCGCCGCCGATCAGCTCCTTGTCATCGCGCGCGTCGACCCGGAACGACAGGGTGCGGCCCTCGACCGCAATCAGCTCGGCGGTCGCCACGACATGCATCCCGATCGGGGTCGCGGCAAAATGCCGGACGTCGAGATGGATGCCGAGGCTTTGATGCCCGGCGGGCAACAGATGCTCGACCGCCGCCAGCGCCGCCGCCTCGATCAGGTTGATCATGACCGGGGTGGCCAATACCGGCACCTTGCCGCTGCCGATACTCGGCGCGGTGTGCTCGACTCCGACCAGAAGCCGTGCGGTTCCCTGCATTCCGATCCGCAAAGGGGAAAGGTCGATCATGATCCGGACCTTGAACCGAGAAACCTGCAAGAAAGCCCGCCGGGATGCCGAACCTCCCAGGAGAGAAATGCCGTAGGCGATGCTCTCGATCGAACCGTGCGAATGGTAGGCGCTTTGTGATGCGGCTTGAAGCCCCGGATTCGAGCGTTTGAGCAGCGCGGCGGCAGAGCTATGATGCCGATCCCGGTCGATGTCGGCTTTCGAAGGAGCGCCGGATGAAGCTTGCGCCTGGCTTGGCGCCTCTGGTCGTTGCGGCCGTGCTGTGCGGGCCGGCCGCGCGCGCCGACGATGTCGCCGACTTCTACCGCGGCCGCACCCTCACGCTGATCGCCGGCTTCAATGTCGGAGGCGGGGCCGACGCCTATGCGCGGATCATTGCGCGCCATCTCGGGGCGCACCTGCCAGGCGCCCCGGCCATGGTGGTGAAGAACATGCAGGGCGCCGGCAGCGTGCTGGCGGCCAATCACATCTTCAACGTCTCGCCCCGGGATGGATCGGAGATCGGGCTGTTCGCCGGCAACATCGTGGTCGATCCGGTCATCGGCGGCGTTCCGGCCAAGTATGATGCCCGCCGGTTTAATTGGATCGGCGCGCCCGCGTCCGAGACCAATATCTGCGTGGCGTCGCCGGCGAGCGCCTTCAAGACCATCGGCGACACCTTCAAGGCCGAGATGGTCACCGGCACCGCCGGCACCTCGACCTACGATTTCCCGGTGGTGCTCAACAATGTGCTCGGCACCAGGCTCAAGCTGGTCAAGGGCTATGCGGGCAGCGCGGCGTTGCGGCTCGCCATGGAGCGCGGTGAGATCGACGGCTTCTGCGGCGTCACCTTGGATTCGATGCGTACCGCCGGGCTCACCGCCGGCAAGGCCAACATCCTGTTGCAGATCGCGCTCAAGCAGGATGCGCGGCTCGCGGGTGTGCCGTTCGTGATGGACTACGCCAGGCGGGAGGAAGACCGTCAGGTCTTGCGCCTGGTGTTTGGTTGGCTCGACCTGGAGCGGCCGCTGGCGGCGCCGCCCGGAACGCCCGTCGAGCGGGTGCGGGCGCTGCGTCAAGGTTTCGATGAGGCGATGCAGGATCCGGCCTTGCTGGCCGACGCCGAGCGCGCCTCGCTCAGCATCGAGCCGATGGGAGCAGCCGCGATCACGAGCTTCATCGACGACGTCTATCAGACGCCGCCGGCGGTCGCCGCCAAGGCGGCCCAATGGCTCGGACGCGGCGCGCAGTAGCGGTGCCTGTTTCGCCGGACATCACAATTTGCACGGGCAACCGGGCCCAAATCCGCCTGCTCTCATCCATTGGCGCCATCCGTGGATTAGGATAAGCTCATCGAAACAGTTGCGCTTGCCGGGTGAACGGCACGCGCACAAGAAACCAACGGCTTGGAGCGAGGCGACAGGAGCGGCGACATGAGAACGGCAGGACATTGGTATCTCGGCGTGGCGGCGATTGCGCTGGCGGGGGCGGTGAGCGCTCCCTCGACCAGGTTGAGTGCCCAGAGCGCCGCCGTGAGCATCGGCGACAGCGATCTGGGCGGCGTGGTTGCCGGCCCGAGCGGACCGGAGGCCGGCGTTTGGGTGATCGCGGAAACCAGCGATCTTCCGACCAAATACGTCAAGATCGTCGTCACCGACGATCAGGGGCGCTACGTGCTGCCGGATCTCCCGAAGGCCAATTACACCGTGTGGGTGCGCGGCTATGGGCTGGTCGATTCGCAAAAGCAGACGAGCGCGCCTGGAAAGATTCTCAATCTGACCGCGGTGCCGGCGCAAAATGCGGCCGCCGCGGCCGAGTATTATCCGGCGCAATACTGGTACTCGATGCTCAAGATTCCGGAGAAGAGGCTGTTCCCGGGCACCGGGCCGGGCGGCAACGGCATGCCGGTCAGCCTCAAGAGCCAGGGCCAGTGGCTGTCCACCCTTAAGACCCACGCGTGCAATTCCTGTCATCAACTGGGCAACAAGCCGACCCGCACCATCTCGCCGGCGCTCGGCAAGTTCGAGAGCTCGTTCGAGGCCTGGAGCCATCGCGTCCAGGTCGGCCCCGCCGCCGAGACCATGGTGCGCGATATCGGCGAGATCGATACCCAGCGGGCGCTGCGCAACTTCGCCGACTGGACCGATCGGATCGCCGCCGGCGAATTGCCCAAGACCAAGCCGCAACGCCCGCAGGGGCTCGAGCGCAATGTCGTCATCACGATGTGGGACTGGGGCGACGCCAAGACCTATCTGCATGACGAGATCGCGACCGACAAGCGCCACCCGACCGTCAATCCCTACGGCAAGATCTACAGCGCGACCGAGGATTCGACCGACAATTTGCCGATCCTCGACCCCAAGACCAGCACGGTGACCTATCTCAAGATGGTCCCGCGTGACGAGAAGACCACGAGCGGCTCGTTCATCCAGTCCGGCGGCTTCCCGCGGCTGGCGTCGCCCTATTGGGGCGACGAGATGATCTGGCACAGCCAGACCTCGGTGCACAATCCGATGCTGGATCAGGACGGGCGGCTGTGGCTCACGGCGCGCATCCGCAACCCGGAAACCCCGGCGTTCTGCCGCAAGGGCTCGGACCTGCCGTCCGCCAAGCTTTTCCCGATGGAGAGCGCGGGACGGCAGGCGGCGCTGTACGATCCCAAGACCGAGAAGCTCACCCATATCGACCTTTGCTTCACCACCCATCACATGGCGTTCGCGGAGGACGCCAACAATACGCTTTGGTTCTCGGCCGGCGGTGCGCGCTCGCCCGTGGTCGGCTGGCTCAACACCAAGATGTTCCTGGCGACCGGCGATGCCGCCAAGTCGCAGGGCTGGGCGCCGTTCATTCTCGACACCAACGCCAAGGGCAAGCGCGAGGGCGACTATGTCGAGCCCAATGCGCCCGTCGATCCCACCAAGCAGAAGCGCATCGTGGCCGGTCTCTACGGCATCGGCATCGATCCCAATGACGGCACGGTCTGGGGCTCGGTGCTGGCGGTGCCGGGCGGCGTGGTGCACGTCATTCCGGGCAGCAATCCGCCGGAGACGACGCTGTCGGAATACTACGAGGTGCCGTTCAATGAGCCGAAGGCGGCGGTGAACGGATTCGGCCCGCGCGGCATGGACATCGACCGCAACGGCGTGGTGTGGATTCCGCTCGCCAGCGGACATCTGGCGAGCTTCGACCGCAAGAAGTGCAAGGGTCCGCTCAACGGTCCCAACGCCACCGGCCGCCATTGTCCGGAAGGCTGGGTGCTTTATCAGCTGCCGGGTCCGCAATTCGAGGGCCTGAACGAGCCGGGCGCGGTCGAGTCGAGCTACTACACCTGGGTCGATCAGTTCGACACGCTCGGGCTCGGGCGCAACGTGCCGGTCGCCACCGGCAACATGTCGGATTCGCTCGAGGCCCTGGTGGGCGACAAGTTCGTCACCTTGCGGGTGCCTTATCCGATGGGCTTCCACGCCAAGGGGCTGGATGGCCGCATCGACGACCCCAATGGCGGCTGGAAGGGCAGGGGACTCTGGTCGACCTATGCGGGTCGTGCCCCCTATCACATCGAGGGCGGCAAGGGCACCACCAGCAAGGTGGTGCACTTTCAGCTACGGCCGGATCCGCTGGCACGATGAGGTGATTGGTCGCTGGGTACAAATCTCAGCCACGCGAATGGCTGAAGCGGGCTCCCTCTCCCCAGCGGGGAGAGGGTTGGGCGAAGGGGCTGCGGTGATGCGATTCGGAGACATCCGAAGGGAAGAGCCGGTTGCGCGACCTTTCGTTGAGTTCAAACGTCGATGACCTCGGCGCTCAAGCAATCCTACCCGTGGTTTCCCTGCTGACCAGCCGCCTATCTGAACGGATTGTGCAGTCTCGGCCACATCGGGTCCATCGACCGGCCCACTGTCGTCCTGACGTGGGGGTGGTACGCCCTGGATACCTGGGGCGTCTTCACAAATGCCGCCGCCGGGACGGAAGCATAAACGAGCGTCGCAAAGCTGAGCGCAATCGCGAGGAAGCTTGACTTGCGGAACATGGCGATCTCCCGTGGTTGACAGATTGGCATCCAGGGCGCGCGGCCGGGCTGGACGGGATGTGAACATTCACATCATGCCCGTTTGTCACTTGGCCTGGCCGAGGTGTTCAGGAGATTTCCCAGCGTTTACACTGGTTTACATCCGGTTCACAGCCGGTTTACGGGGCTTTCAGCGCCTCCGGCGGGACGCAGCAATCCGATTGGCGTGCTTGCCGCCGGCGACACCCCCGCCGCCGGCCGGCCCGCGCTTCAGTTCCAGGTCAGGTCGTGGTTGCGGAACGGCAGGTCCCGATAGCGCTTCCCGGTGATCTGGAAGATGGCATCGGCGATGCCGGATTGCACCGAGGTGACACGGTCGTGACCCATGCCGCGCAGCCAGTGCCCGGTCTTGAAGAACGCGATGTTGATCTCCGGCGGGTTTTCGCTGATGCGCGACAGCGGGAACCGGTCGAAGTTGTTCTCGGCGATGCGGCCGTCGACGACATTGCAGGCTTGCAGCATGGTGTCGTTGTAGAACCAGGTGACCTGGCCCTCGATCTGCTTCCTGACCGACAGCGGATTGACCAGCCCGAAGCCTTCTTCATGGGCGACGTCGACGCGCCGCAGCCGCAGCTCGCCCTGCCGGCTGATCGAGACGGTATGGACGGTTGCGCTGATGGTGGCGTGGCCGTTGCCCTCGGCGCCGCGTTCCTCGAGCGCGATCGCGCGTGCCATGCCTTGCGGCAGCGGCTTGCCCCAGCCCGACATCTCAGCCGCCATGTCCAGCGCCTTGATCATGTCGGCCTTGTAGGGAAGGCGGGTGCGCGCGATCAGCTCGCGGCGATAAAGGTAAGGATCCTTGCCGGCCGCGTGCGCAAGCTCGTCCATGAAGCTCTCGCGATAAAAATCGTGCGCCGGCTCGCCGACGCCGCGCCGCGTACCCACCGGAATGTGGAAGGCCGCGCTATGGGTCGAGAAGCGGTAGTTCGGCGCGTAGTAACGCGGCGCCTTGTCGAACGCGGCGATCGCGCCGGGCGCCTTCTCGTCCATGGCGGTGCGCACCTCGAAGGCGATCGGCCAGCCATCGGCATCGAGCACCGCGCGCAAGCGGGCGACCCCCATGGAGCGATAGGTGGTGCCGATGAAATCTTCCTCGCGGGTCCACAGCATGTGGATGGGCATGCCGCGATTCTGGTTGGCGATGTAGATCGCCTGCTCGGCCTGCGGGCCGTTGCCATTGCGGCCGTAGCCGCCGCCGAGGTGGCACAGGTGCAGGTAGACGTTTGCTTCCGGAATGCCGGTGATCCGGGAAGCCGAATAGCGCGTCTCCTGCGGGCTCTGGTCGCCGATCCAGATGTCGACCCGGTCGTCGGTGACCAGCACCGTCGCGTTGCCGGGCTCCATCCGGGCACGCGGGAGATAGGGCGTGGAGTAGGTCGCCTCCACCAGCCTGCCGCCGCGCGCAAAGACACTGTCGCAGTCGCCCAAGTTCGCATGCATGCGGCCGGGCTGGTCCAGCGCCGCGATCAGGGCTGCGCGCATGCTGGCCGAATTGAGCGCGGCGTGCGCGGGCGGCACATCCCATTCGATCGGCATCTTGTCGAGCGCCGTCTTGGCCTGGTACCAGCTCTCGGCGATGACCGCGATGCCGCCGCTGAAAACGCGGTCGCGGATCAAGGCCGGATCGGGGATCGGGATCTCGACCGCTTTGATCACGCCGGGCTCGGCGCGAACCCGCTCGAAATCGTAGCTCTTCACCGTGCCGCCATAGACCGGGCAGGCCTTGACGGCCGCCCATTTCATGCCAGGCAGGCGGACATCGATCCCGTAGATGGTCTTGCCGGTGACTTTCAGCGGGACATCGAGATTCCTCCGCTCGGTGCCCATCAGGGTCCATTCCGAGGGCGGCTTGATGCGGATCCGCTCCGGATCGGGATGCGGCGTCTGCGCCGCAAGCGGCGCCATGGCGCCGAACGTTGTGGTGCGCCCCGATGGGCGGTGGGTGATCACGCTGTTGGCAGCGCTCAGCTCCTCGACCGGTACGCCCCAGGATTTGGCGGCCGCCAGCAGCAGGCGCTCGCGCGCCTCCGCGCCGGCGAGCTGAAGATAGTAGCGGCCGTCCTTGACGGAGGCGGCGGCGTTGGTGCGCATGCGCCGGTAAAGGCTGTTCGGGATGCCCTCGGTGCCGGTGTGGCCGCGCTGGCCGAACTCGGGCTCGCCGCCGCCATTGGGGTCGGTGGCGCCCTTGCCCATGACCTCGAGCGTCCATGCCGGTGCATCCTCGCGGCCGTCGCGATTGACGGAAGCGTATTGCGGCGAGACCTTGCTCCAGTCGCATTGCAGCTCTTCGGCGACCATCATGGCATTGGAGGTCCACACCCCCTGGCCGAGTTCGGTCTGGGCAATGCGTATGGTCACGTGGTCGTCGGGCGCGACCACGACCCAGGCGTTGATCTCCTTGACGTCAGGCTCCTTGGCCCATGCGGCGCCTTCCGGATTGATGATTTGGCCCGCAGCGCGCTGCGGCATCCAGAAGCCGACCACCAGCGCGCCGGTCGCGGCGGCAGCGGTGGCGAGGAGATCGCGGCGGGACAGGCCCGGCTCGCTGGCGCTCGCGCGCGGATCGTTGTTGCTCATCACAGAGCCCTCCCTGCGCTCGGCGCCCGGGAGGCGGCCAGCCTGATGGCCTGGCGGATGCGGTGGTAGGTGCTGCAGCGGCAGGCATTGGTGACCTCGGCGTCGATGTCCGCATCGGTCGGATTGGGGTGCCGGTCGAGCAGCGCCACGACGCTCATGATCATGCCCGACTGGCAATAGCCGCATTGCGGCACGTCGAGCTCGATCCAGGCGAGCTGCACCGGATGGGTGCCGTCGGTCGACAGGCCTTCGATGGTGGTCACCGCCTTGCCGGCCACGGCCGAGACCGGAACGCTGCAGGAGCGAACCGGCCGGCCGTCGACGTGCAGCGTGCAGGCCCCGCATTGCGCAATGCCGCAGCTGAACTTGGTGCCGGTGAGCCCGAGCTGGTCGCGGATCACCCAGAGCAGCGGGGTCTCAGGCGCGACCTCGAGCGAGTGCCGCACTCCATTCACCGTAAGGTCTATCGACATGCTGTTCTCCGCTCATCGTCCAACTGTTCAATCCCGGCGCAGAGGAAATCGCAACCGTCAGAAGTCGGGCTTGGCGGCCTCGGGCGCCAGGACAGCCCATGACAAACCAGACCCCTGCGTGTTCTCGGCGCACGCCGCTTCAGGCCAATCCCCCAGCACGGGGCGATACGTCACCAGTCCCGACCATGGCGTGGTGAACGTCGCCGGATCATCGACCGTGATCTCGACCTGCAATCCCGGCTTTCTCGTGTCGCGGTCGATGTCGCCCATCCCGTAAGGATTCCTGAACGGGCTTCCGCCCGGGAAATAATTGTGCTCGTGCTTCAGCAGGAGGTCCAGCGCCAGCGCCCCGTCGATCAACCGGTAGCGCTCGACCACGTGCATGGCCGCGCTGAAGGGCGTGCCGAACCGGTCGATCATCGAGAGCGGCCCGACCTTCTGGGCGATCGTATCGACAACCAGTGTCCCGCCCTCATAGTGGCCGACCGACTCGCCCTGCCAGCTGGGCGCCGGGTGCGCCGAATGGGGCACGTTCAGGCGCACCCGGCGGACCTGATGGTCGCTCAGATAGAGCAGAAGGACCTCGTCGGTCCGCTGGATGATTCTCGTGCCGAACTGGATATTCAATGTGAACGGAGTTGGTTCCGGCCAGCATTGGTTGTGGGGATTGGGGATCGCAGCGCCGCTCAGCTCTCTTTCCGCGTTCCGCTTCACGACGGCCGCGGCCTCCGGCCGCAAGATCGGATTGGTGTAATCCCCGACTGCATTGAACATCAGAGCCCCGGCCCGCGTCCGAAGCGTGGTGGCGACCGGATGCGGCCTCGCCGACAGCGGCTCGAACAGCAAAAAATTGTGGCCCCAGGCACCCGACAGATCGGGGATTGATCCTGAGCCTTGTTGCCCGAACGCAGGCCCTACCGGCGCCGCTGCCGTCAATGCGACAAACAAGAGAAAATCCCGCCACCGCAGCTTCATGGCGTGCGCGCTCCGCGTCTCAGAAATCCGGCTTGTCGGCGGTCGGCACATGCGCGTCCGGGTCGGAAAAGAAGTGTCCATCATACTCGTGCTGCACATTCTCGGCGCAGATACGTTCCTCCCAGGGATTCGCGTCGCGGCCGTAGGTAATCGTCGCCGACCAGGGCATGGTGAACACGCCTTCGTCCTCCACCGTGAACTCGAGCTGCAAGCCCTTGCCGCGGTAGTTCGGATCGACCGTGCCTCCGGCGGCCCGCCATTCCTTCGCGAGCCGCGCCAGCCCCGCCTTGGTGGCCTCGTAGTCGATGAGGCGGTAGCGCTCGACCACGTGCAAGGCTGCCGAATAGGGTGTGCCGAATCGGTCGATCGTCCGGTACGGCCCGAGCTTCACTCCCACGGTGTCGATGACCAGCGTGTCGCCTTCGTAATGGCCGACGGAATCTCCATGCACCGATGGGATCACGTTTGCGGGATGCGGCTGGTTGAGTCGCACCTGACGGAAGTCATCGTCGTGCTGGTACACGAGAGTGACCTTGTCGGGCTGCTGTAGGATCCGAAGATAGAAGTTCCAGAGAATATAGGGCACCGGGTTCTGCAGACACTGGCTGTCCGGGTCCGGAATGGCTTTGCCCGACAATGCGATCTCGCCGTTTCTCTTGACCACCTCGGCGGTTGCGGGCTTAAGAATCGGATTGCTGTAATCGCCGACCAGCTGATCGGAATTGCTCTGCCCGGAGGGCAGGCGCGATTTGTTTCGCACCGGGCCTGGCCCCGAAGGCGGCAGGCCAAATCCGACCCCGGGATGCGCCCAAGCGCCGGAAAAATCCGGAATCGATGCGGCGCTGGGGGCGGCCGGCGTCACCGCTGCGGGCGCCGCCGTCTGGCCCCAGGCCGGTGCCGCAACCGCCGCCGTCACTATCATCAACACGGGCAAGTCTCTGCGCATATGCATGCCAACCTCCCGCTCATGGCCGGTCAGATGTCGATAAGCGTACCGGAACCGAAGTCGATTGAGTAGCCGCCCCGAAACAGCGGGCCGCCGGCGCCGGAGACTCGGCGGCAGGCTGCCAGCCGTGATAGTGTGGCTCCCATCAGAAAAGGCGGAGGTTCACATGAATGCGAAACGCGTATGGCTGATCGGCGCCGGTCTGTTGAGCATCTCCGCTCTGATGCCTGCGGCACACAGTGCGGAAAGCGGCAAGCCGGTCACGATCACCCGCTTCTTTACGGGTCCGGACGGGTTGACCCACGCCGAGGAGATCGAGGCCAAGTTTCCTGCGGGCGGTGGTGCATACAACCTGCTCGCCAATTCCGGCGCGCAGCTTCGCCGCACGCCTCCCGGCCGCGAGAACGACTATCACACGGCTGGACGCCGCCAATATGTGGTCACCCTGAGCGGCCACGCCGAACTGGTATTGTCCGGAGGACAAACCATTCAGGTCGGACCTGGCAGCATCGAATTGGCGGAAGACTTGACCGGCAAGGGTCACATCACCAGGACAGTCGGGACCGAGGATCGCGTGGTCATTCTCATCCCGGTTTCCGGCCCGTAGCCGAACGCATCGTTCGGACACCCGCTCTCTGAAGGAACGCTCGCATGTTCGGCCGCAATTCGATCTGTGCCCTGGCGGCGCTCTTGGCCACGGCGACCGGCGCCGCGGCCTTCGACGACGCGACGTATCCCGACTGGAAGGGGGAGTGGTCGCGAATTGGAAGCTGGGGCTGGGACCCCACCAAGCCGCGCGGCGCCGGCCAACAGGCTCCGCTCATCCCCGAGTATCAGGCCGTACTCGATGCGAGCCTCGCCGACCAGGCCCGCGGCGGCCAAGGCAACTACCCGGGTGATCGCTGCCTGCCGTACGGCATGCCGGGGATGATGTTCCCTTACCGCGGCATGGAGTTCGTCATCGCGCCGGATACCACCCATATCCTGCTCGAGCACATGGGCCAGCATCGGCGGATTTACACCGACGGGCGTTCCTGGCCGCAGCAGCTTGCGCCCGCGTTCAACGGCTATTCGATCGGCCTGTGGGTCGACCAGGACGGAGACGGCCGTTACGACACGCTGCTGATCGAGACGCGAGGGATGCGGGGACCGCGCTCCTACGACAGCAGCGGCATGCCGCTGCACAGCGACAACGAGACGATCGTCAAGGAGCGGATCTACCTCGACAAGGCCGATCCGAACGTGCTCCACAACGAGATCACCACGATCGATCATGCATTGACCCGTCCCTGGACGGTGACCCGGAGCTATCAGCGCGAGCGCAAACCGGTCTGGTTCGAGCACCTGTGCGAGGTCAACAACAATGTCGAGATCGGGAACGAGAGCTACTTCATCGGCGCCAATGGCGACCTGATGCCGACCCGGAAGGATCAGCCGCCTCCGGTACTGACGGGTTTCGACCGGAAACCATAGCCGGCCGCTGACCGTCCGGCGTTTCACGATGGCACTTCTGCGAAAGACGAAACGTGAGTACCACTGACGTCGACATACGGCGCCTGACGCAGGCCGATGCAGCGCTCTATCGGGATATTCGGCTGGAAGCTCTCAGCGCCAACCCGGAAGCGTTCGGTAGCACTTTTGAGGCTGAAAATGCCCAACCTTTGAGCGCGTTCGCAACGACGCTCGGCAACGCTGCCGTGCTCGGCGCGTTCCGCGACGCGACGCTCGTCGCCATCGCCGGCTTCGCGGTCCAGCACGGCCAGAAGATGGCGCACAAGGGTGTCATTTGGGGCATGTACGTTAAACCGGGCGCAAGGAGGGCTCGCATCGGCCGGCAACTGGTTGAAGCGATACTCGATCTTGCTCGTCAACGCGTCGAGCTGATCCAGCTGACGGTCGTGAAGAACAACGAGCCGGCACGGCGCCTCTATGCGAGCCTGGGCTTTCTGGAGTACGGCATGGAGAAGAAGGCGCTGAAGCAAGACGGTCGTTACTACGATGAGATTCTGATGGCGAAGGATCTCTCGGAAACAGGATCATGAGGCCGAGTGCCTCGGCGGTCCGCTGCCGGCTTTAAACCGGAAAGAGGCCAATTCCATTCTGTCGAGAACCGCTTTAGTGTGGTCTTGCACCCCCTCGTTCCGAGGCTCCCATGCGCGCGCTGCCTTGCGAACGATGGAAACCGGACATCAGCCCCTTGAGGAGATTCCAACATGACGCAGCTTCGTATTGCTCTCCTGACGAGCGGACTCGCCCTGGCACTTTGTGGTGGAGCGGCTCAAGCGCAAACGGCCGCCAAGCCGATGATGAGCCTGCAAATGCCGGCGCTGCCGGAGCCGGCCCGCGTCACCCTCAAGCCCGCGACGACCGCCTTGCTGGTGCTCGACTACGTCGATCCCATCTGCAGCTCCCAGCCGAAATGCAAGGGCTCGATGCTGCCGGCCATGACCCCGTTCATGGCGCAGGTACGCAAGGCCGGCGTGGTCGTGGCCTACGGCACCCGTGAGGCCAACATGTCGAAGTGGCTGCCGGAGGTCGCCCCGGCTGCGGGCGACATCAAGATCACGAACACTGCCCAGGACCGGTTCTACAACACCGATCTCGACAAGGCGCTAAAGGCGAAAGGCGTCACGACGATCGTCATGGTCGGCTGGAAGGTCAGCGGCTCGGTGGCCTACACGTCCGTTGGCGCGACCGTGCGCGACTTCACCGTCGTCATCCCGATGGATACCACTGCGGCCGCCACCGACTACGAGACCACCATCGGCTTCTATCAAATATTGAATGGGGGCAACGCCAATCTGACGAACGAGCCCTTGAAGGCGAAATCCACGACGCTCAGCCGCACCGACTTGATCACCTTCCAGTAACTAGGCCGCCGGCCTGCTGTCGATCCGGGAGGTTGCTCCATGAAGCGCCTGCGTCCATGTCGCGCGGTTTTCATCGCAACGATCGTCGTCATGGGCGCAGGGAGCAGGTGGCTTTTCGGCACCGAGGCGGCGGCCCAGACGGCTGCCGCCAGAAGCATGCCGATGTTCGAGGTGGATGCCGGCTGGCCGAAGGTGCCGGCCAAATGGAAGGTCGGGGATCAATCGAGCTTCGCCGTCGACGCGCAGGACAACATCTGGCTGCTCAACCGCCCGCGCACGCTCAAGCCGGAGCAGGCCGCGATGGCGGCGCCGCCCGTCATGGTCTTCGATACCGCCGGCAATTTCATCAAGGCCTGGGGCGGCGCGGGCAGCGGCTTTGAATGGCCCGAGCGGGAGCACGGCATCCATATCGACCACAAGGGCTTCGTGTGGATCGGAGGCAACAGCTGTCCCGAGAACGGCCTGCCTGGACTAAAGCCGGTCACGGACGACCAGTTGCTGAAATTCACCCAGGACGGCAAGTTCGTCATGCAGATCGGACACAGCAACCAGAGCAAGGGCAATGCCGACACCCAGAACCTGCACAGGCCGGCGGACGTCTGGGTGCATCCGCAGACCAACGAGCTGTATGTGGCCGACGGTTACGGCAACCATCGCGTCGCCGTCTTCGACGCTGACACCGGCGCATTCAAGCGGATGTGGGGCGCTTTCGGCAACAAGCCGGTGGATGACGATCATTGCGAGGTGGTGAGCCCGAAGACCTTCCCGGACGGCCGGGGGCCCGCGGGCTTCAACATCGTTCACGCGATCCGGGTCGCCGACAGCGACGGGAGCGTGTACGTGGCCGATCGGGAGAACCGCCGCGTCCAGATGTTCCTGCCGGACGGCACCTTCGTGAAGCAATTGATCCGGACGGACATTCCTTTCGCAAAGGATCTGGCGCTCTCCCCGGATCGCGAGCAGCAATTCCTCTATGTCGGAGGCGGCAAGGGCATCGTGGCGGTCGACCGCAAGACGCTCGATGTGGTCGGGACCATCCAGCCGGCCGGCATCATCGGAACCGGCCATCACATCGCCACCGATTCAAAAGGCAATATCTATATCGCGCAACCCAGCCAAGGCATGCAGAAGCTGACCTTCAAAGGGATGTCGACGGCCGGCCGGTAGCCGAACACATGCGCCGCCCATCGATCGCGTGGCGGCCCATGCACCGAGCAACGATCGCGTATCAGCCTCAGGGACGGCGCACGCCGGCGACCGAGGACAGATCGCGATGCGGCTCGCCGCAGACATAATCCTGCAGCCACACGTCGTCGCGCTGCTGGTAGACGAAGCGCGCCTGCCAATCGCGCATGTAGTATTGCGGATCGTGAATGGTGACGACGTCCTCGATCTCGGTGGGGCTGATCCGCCGGATACGCTCGATCGTATGCATCTCGTCGGTGTGCGGCGCGCCGGTGGCGTCGATGAAGGTCTTCTCGTTGAAGCCGGCCGTCTCGATCACCAAGGTGTCGCCTTCATAGCGACCGACGGAATGCCCGTTGTAATACGGGTACGGGATCAGCTCCTTGTCGCTCGGCAGCGGCTTGTTCATCGCGATCGGCCGGACCTGGTGGTTGAGCTCGTAGACGAACGTGACCTGCCCGGGCGGCGCATTGATGATCTCGAACGGATAGGGCGTGGCGAGGACGCGCGGCAGGCCGTCGGGCACACAGAACTTGCGGGCGGCGTCCGTGATCGAGCCGTCCTTCAGGCCGGCGATGTTCATCGCATAGGCAGCCTTGCCGTCCGCGGTGAGCGGCAGATCGCCGCCGCCCACGATCTGGATCTTGGAGTCGTAGCGGGTCGCCCAGAAGGTTCCAAAAATCTCCGGTGCCGCATCGGCCGCGCCGGCCGGCGCCGAAGCAGCGAGACCCATCACGGCCGAGAATGCGACGGCCAAGCCAGGGCGAGCCAGAAGATTGCTCATCAGACGGACCTCCCGAAGACATGTTTGTGGTTGCGCCGAGGTTAGCATCCCGCCACGGCGAAAAACAGCCGCCTTGTCGGCGGCGTCAGAAATCCGGCACCACCGCCTGCGGCAGGGGCAGGGCCGCCACGCCCCCATAATTGAACGCGCCCGGATTCTCGGCGCAGATATGCTCCGTCAGCGGGCCTTCCGGCTCACTCGCCAGCTGGGCAAGGCGCTCGATCGGAACCTGGCGCACCGCCGCCTCAAATTGCCGGAAGCGCTGGATGGCATCCCAAGGCATGGTAAAGGCGCCAGGGTCCTCGACGTGAACGTTGGCTTCCAGCACGTTGCCGCCCTCGATCAGGTGGAAGCGCTCGATGACGTGAAGCTGCTTGGTGTGTGGGGTGCCGAATCCGTCCACCCGCGTCCGGTCGTCGAGCCCGATCGTATCGACAACCAGCGCATCGCCTTCGTACCGGCCGATCGATTCGCCATACCAGGATGGCTTGACGTTGTCGGTATGCTTGTCCGCCAAATGGATGTGGCGGACGTCGCTGAAGCTGGTCAATATCATCACGACGTCTTTCGGCCCTTGAACGAAATACATCGGCTGGGTCATGGGCGAGAGCAGGAAGGCGGTAACGCCCTTGGGCCAGCAACTCGCCGTCGGGGAGGGAACGGGCTTGCCGGAGAGGACAAGCTCGTTACGCTTGCGGACCACATCCTTCGCCCAGGGCAGGAGGATCGGGCTGTTGAGATCAGCCACGCGCTCGGTCGGCTGCTTTCCGGTCACGCGGAACTCATCATTCGAAACGTACGGACGGGAGGGGTCCTGCAGCACCGGCCCGGCGCCGCTCGCCGGCGGGATGAACAAGCGGTTATAGGCGTACCACCCGACACCGGCATTCGGCGCGAAATTGGGTCGCGTGCCTTGCGCCATTGCCGCAAAGCTCCCAGCCAGGCAAGCCGTGCCGGCGAGAACGCCCGCGAAGTATCCTGCAAATCTGGCCATTGGATCCTCCGTGTCAAAGGTCGGCAATCATTGAGGACTGGATCATACATCATAACCGGACATCGCGCTCTTGCCTACGTGAGGGCGTACGGGAGCCGTTGCATCGGTTCTTTTTCGTGTAAGCTCCCAGGCATGAAACACGAACAGCCGCGATCTCGGCAGCCTCGGCTCGCTGCGACGCAATATTGGCGCCCTGCGGGAGCGCTGCTCGTCATGTTTTTGTCGCCGGCAGCCGCACAGGACATTCGCGGGTTGGAACGCTGCATGGCCGAGACCAAGATGGAGCGCCGTACCGGCTGCCTGCAGGCCAATATCGAG
This sequence comes from Xanthobacteraceae bacterium, assembly GCA_036498625.1. Lineage (GTDB taxonomy): Bacteria > Pseudomonadota > Alphaproteobacteria > Rhizobiales > Xanthobacteraceae > VAZQ01. The sequence goes on from DASYFD010000326.1 coordinate 24,816, forward strand.
TTTCTTCAGCAGGTGTTGCTCAAGCTCGCGCACGAAACACAGGACAGGATCGCCGCCACCGATCGCGATCTTGCCGCCGCCCGCGCCGAGATCGCCGCGCTCAAGTCCGCAATGGAGAAGCTGAATGGCGAGCTCACGCAAATGAAAGCGAAGAGCGAGCCCGAGGGCAAGAAGTAGGCCTCGGGGCGGCAGGCTCGCACCGAGCGCAACGCCCGGCGATCGAGCCGCTACTTCTGTCCGTCCCAGGCACTCAGCGCAGCCGACGAGGTGGCGCCGCCGATCACGCAGGGCAGGCCGAACTCAACTTGCCCGGCGGCGGCGGCCGCGATGCAGCCGATCGCCAGCGCACCTTCGCCCACCTTGCCCCAGGTCGAGATCTCGCGCCGATAGCCGGGGCCCTTGGTCTTGAGCTCCTCGATGGCGGCGAGGGCCTCCTTGCGGACGCGGGCGCCCTCCATGGTTTCGGACGCTTCGATGACCTCGTTCAGGATCGCCGCGACCGCTGCCGGCTGGTGGCGGCTCGCGCGCTTGAGCATGGCGAGGAGATCGCGGCTGCGGGTCGCGTTGCTCGCCAGCGTGTACTTGGCCATGCCGCCCACGGTGAGCTTCTCGACGCTGTCGGTTTCCCGCGACCAGGGCAGCATGGCGATGATGCGCGCCACCGGCCGGTAGCTGCCGGTCGCGAAGTAGCTGCCCCACAGCGTATCGAGGAGCTCGGGGCTGGTGTCGAATGTCAGCGTGCTGCGCTTGGGCGGGCTGCTGGCGAAGTAATTTTTCATCTTGTCCAGCAAGGCGGGCTTGACGGTCTCCAACGGCACCGCGTCGAGCGTCGGCAGCGTACCGTCGAGATATTTGTCGATCATCACCCGGCGGCTCGGCATGCGGGCGGCGAATTTGCTCAGGAGGTCCTTCCAATCGGGCAGCCCCGAATAGGCGATGGCCCGCACCAGGAGCCATTGATCCTCCTCCGCCAAACCCGGCAGCACCCTGCCGACCTGGCCCTCGGCCTCGGCCGGGCGCGCCCCGATGACCCCGGCCAGGAAGCCCACATAGACGCCGGCCGCATCGGAATCCCGCAGCACCCCGCGCTGGCTCAGCACCTTCATGGGGATGCGCACCGAGGCCGGATCAGGCCGGTTGCGGTAGCCGTCGATCCATTTGAGCACGTCCTCGCGCGTGGCAAGCTCGTCCAGGTGGCTGGCGTTGGCCGCGGCCGGCAGATTCACAATGGCGAAAATGATCAGCGCGACGCACAGCAACCCGCAATTCCAGAAACGACGCATGGTCCCTCCCGCGCACCCCCGTGCGCATGCGTCCCCAGCCGGACAGGGATTTTGCCCAGCCGGTGGGTCATTTTCGTGGTTTGGAGGTGGCCGCCGCGTGCAGAATTGAGGATATTTGGCAGCATTCCGCTACCGCCCTCAGCTTCCCTGCACGAATTGCACCCCGATTTGTCCATCGGCCCGCCGCGCCACACGGCAGCGCCGCCGGAACCAGAGCGTGAACTCTTCCGGCACCTCCTGGGTCCCGACGGTGAGCTTCGCCCCGCCGAGAGAAATGTCGCATATGATGCAGCTCAGCGAAGCCGAACCGTCGCCGGGATCGATTTGCGCGAGATAGTGCAAATCGTGGCGGGTGCTTTTGCGACGATTGTCGGGGTTATGTGACCAGAACAGCGACATTGGATGCTCGTGGTTGTTGATCAGGTGGCCCACGATGCGTGCCAATGCGTAAACGATTTTTCGTGCTGCTCATTAAAACTGCAGCAATATCGTGGGCCTTGGCCGCACCCTTGCCGATCGGTTAATGAGGTCGCACAAACAAACGTGGCCGGCCGCGGGCTTCCGATCCCGGCGCGGCATGAACGGATCGGAAGAACGATTGTCATGAATGTCCTCATCATCGGCTCCGGCGGCCGCGAGCATGCGCTGGCGTGGAAGATCGCGGCGAGCCCGCTGGTGGAGCGGCTCATCTGCGCGCCCGGCAATGCCGGCATCGCGCAGGAATGCGAGACGGTGGCGCTCGATCCCACCGACCATGCCGCGGTGATCGCGCTGTGCCGGGCGCGGGCGATCGACTTCGTGGTGGTGGGCCCCGAGACCCCGCTCTGTGCCGGCATCGTGGACGATCTGGCGGCCGCCGGCATCAAGGCCTTCGGTCCGACCAAGGCCGCGGCCCGGCTCGAAGGCTCGAAGGGCTTCACCAAGGACCTGTGCCGGGAAAACGGCATTCCAACCGCCGCCTACGAACGCTTCACGGCGGCGGGCCCCGCCAAGGCGTATCTGCGCCGGCACGGGGCGCCGGTGGTGGTGAAGGCCGATGGGCTTGCGGCCGGCAAGGGCGTGGTGGTGGCGGCGAGCATCGCGGAAGCCGAGGCGGCGATCGACGGGATACTGGGCGGCAGCCTCGGCGCGGCGGGTGCCGAGGTCGTCATCGAGGAATTTCTCCCCGGCGAGGAGGTCTCGTTCTTTGCGCTCTGCGACGGGGACAACGCCATCCCGCTCGCCTCCGCGCAGGATCACAAGCGCGTCCTCGACGGCGACCGTGGACCCAATACCGGCGGCATGGGTGCTTATTCGCCGGCGCCGGCCTTGCCCCCGGCACTGGCGGCTCGCGTCATGGCGGAGATCGTGCTGCCGACCGTGCGCGCCATGAAGGCGCGCGGAACGCCGTTCCGGGGCGTGCTCTTTGCCGGCTTGATGCTCACCCCGGACGGACCCAAGCTGATCGAATACAATGTGCGCTTCGGCGATCCCGAATGTCAGGTGCTGATGCTGCGGCTGATGTCGGATCTGCTGCCCGCGCTCATCGCCTGCTGCGACGGGATGCTGAAGAATTTCGATCTGCGCTGGTTTCCGGACGCCGCCTTGACGGTGGTGATGGCCGCCAAGGGCTATCCGGGAAGCTACGCCAAGGGCTCCGTGATCGAGGAGCTCGACGCCGCCGCCGTGGTCGAGGGCGTGCAGATTTTCCATGCCGGCACCCTGGCTGAGGGCGGCCGCATCCTCGCCAATGGGGGGCGCGTGCTCAACGTCTCGGCGCTCGGCAAGACGGTCGGCGAGGCGCAAAGGCGCGCCTACCAGGCGGTCGATCGCATTCGTTGGGCCGATGGTTTCTGCCGCCGCGATATCGGCTACCTGGCGGTCGAGCGTGAATCCGCTGGGCATTCATGAAGACCTTCGGGCTTGCGCTCGGCGGCGGGGGCGCCCGCGGGCTCGCCCATATCTCGGTGCTAGAGGCCATCGATGATCTGAACCTGCGGCCGGTCGCGATCGCCGGTACCTCGATCGGCGCGCTGATCGGCGCCGCCTATGCGGCCGGCATGACCGGCAAGGAGATCCGCCGCCATGTGATCGCGCTGGCGCATGATCGCACCGATGTGTTCCGCCGCCTGATCGCGGCGCGCGCCGGCACCTTCGCCAACCTGTTCGCGGTTGGTTTCGGCAGCGCCACCCTGATCGATGCCGAGAAATTCTGCGCCCAGTTCATGCCCGAGGCGCTGCCGGAGGATTTCGGCAGCCTGCAAATTCCCCTGACCGTCATGGCGTCCGATCTCTACCGGCGCCGGCAGGTGGCGTTCTCCTCGGGCGTGCTGCGGCCGGCGCTCGCGGCCTCTATCGCGCTGCCGAGCCTGATGCGGCCGGTGGTGATCGACGACAAGGTTCTGGTGGACGGCGGCGCCACCAATCCGCTGCCGTTCGATCAGCTGCGCGGCCGCGCCGACATCGCGGTGGCAGTCGACATCTCGGGCGAGCCAAGCGACGACCGGCGCGACATCCCGAGCCCCTGGGAATGCCTGGTGAGCACCGTGCTGGTGATGGGCAATGCGATCACGACCGAGAAGCTCAAGCATGGTGCGCCCGACCTGATGGTGCGGCCCAATGTCGGGCTGTTTCGCACCCTCGACTTCTTCCAGGCGAGCGCCATCCTGCGCGCGTCCGAACCCGCCAAGGCCGAGATCCGCTCCGCCCTCGAAGCCCTGATCGGGTCGTAGGGGCGACCCTTGTGGTCGCCCGTCCCCGCCACGAGGGCGGGCACAAGGCCCGCCCCTACACATTTTCGAAGACGCGCCGGATCAGTCGCCTCAGCGGACGTCGCAGCGGCGCGCGTCCTCGAGCGTCGCGTTGCTCAGGTTGATCCAGTTCGGGGCCGCGAAAATGCACACCGCGACCGACTTGTCCTTTTGCAGGGTCACCAGGAACGAGTCGCGATTGTCGGTGCTTTCGCCGCGCGCAAAGGTGACGCTCTTGATCTCGAACCCTCTGCCGACCAGCGTCTTGAACGACTGCTGCTCCTGCGCGCCGCAATCAGGAGACTGCAGCAGGCAGGCCAAGCCGAGCGCAAACCCGAATGACTTGTTCATGGGACCTCCTTGGATTGCAGATCACGTTACGCCTACCACGTCGCGGCGTGATCGCGCCATTCCGGCCAGCCGCGATGCTCAGCGCCGCGCCCGAAAAAAATCCTGGAGGAGCGCGCCTGCCTCAGCCTCGCCGATCCCGGCATAGACTTCAGGGCGATGATGACAGGTGGGCGACGCGAAAAATCGCACCCCGTGATCGACTGCCCCGCCTTTGGGGTCGGGTGCGCCGTAATAGAGCCGGCGGATGCGGGCAAGCGAGATCGCGCCGGCGCACATGGCGCAGGGCTCGAGCGTCACATGCAGGTCGCAATCGGCGAGCCGTTCGGTGCCGAGCGCTAGCGCGGCGGCCCTGATCGCGACCATCTCGCAATGCGCGGTCGGGTCGCGGTCGGCGAGCGTGCGATTGCCCGCCCGCGCGATCACCGCGCCGCCACGCACGATGACGCAGCCGACCGGCACCTCGCCGGCGGCGGCGGCGGCGCGGGCCTGCGCGAGCGCGGCATCCATGAACGAAGGCGGTGGCGTTTTAGGCATTTGGGTCATCACGGCGTCTTGTGCCGGGCCTCCACACGTCTCTATACACCAGCACGCCAATGGATGGCCGGCATCAGCCCCGCCAGGCGCGGAATGACCATGGCCAGCAAGAGCGGACCGCAGGAGCGGACGAAGACCGGTGAGCGCATCGCCAAGGTGATGGCGCGCGCCGGGCTGTGCTCGCGCCGGGAGGCCGAGGCCTGGATCGCGGCCGGCCGCGTCGCGGTCAACGGCAAGCCCATAGCCTCGCCGGCGCTCGACCTGTCGGCGCATGATCACGTCACCGTCGATGGCCAGCCGCTGCGGCAACGCGAGCGCACGCGGCTCTTCCTTTATCACAAGCCGCGCGGGCTCTTGACCAGCCACGCCGATGCGCGTGGCCGTCCCACCATCTTCGCCGCGCTTCCCAAGGGGCTCCCGCGTCTCATCAGCGTCGGCCGGCTCGACCTCAATACCGAAGGCCTGCTGCTGCTCACCAATGACGGCGGCCTCGCCCGCACCCTCGAATTGCCGGCGACCGGCTGGTTGCGCCGCTACCGGGTGCGCGCCCATGGCCGCGTGCGGCAGGAGGAGCTCGACCGCCTCTACAAGGGCATCACCATCGACGCCATCCGCTACGGCTCGATCGAGGCCAAGCTGGAGCGCGAGCAGGGGGCCAATTCGTGGCTCACCTTTGCGATGCGGGAGGGCAAGAACCGCGAGGTCAAGAATGTGCTCGGGCACCTGGGGCTCGCGGTCAATCGCCTGATCCGGGTGTCGTTCGGCCCGTTCCAGCTCGGCGACCTGCCGGAAGGCGCGGTCGAGGAGGTCAAGACTCGGGTCCTGCGCGATCAGCTGGGCGATCGCATCACCGCGCACTCGGGTGCCGATTTCTCGGCCCCGATCGTCAGCGTTTTTCCGGCGATCGGCGCGGAGACCGGCCCCGAGCGCCACCCGGTGGATGCCGATGGCCGGCCTGGCGAACGACCTGCCGCGAAGCATCCGGCGCGGGCGCCTCTGCCCGCCACTCCCAAGCGCAAGCCCAACCGGGACAAGAAGCGCAGCCGCGACGCCGAGCGTCTCGGCGGGCCGGAGCTGGCGCGCCGCGAGCGCCGGGGCCGCGGACCGGCTGCGGGCAAGCCGCGGGGCCGCTGATGCGCATCGTCGGCGGACGCCTGCGCGGTCGCGCGCTCGTCGCCCCCAAATCGGCCGCCATCCGGCCGACCGCCGACCGCCTGCGCGAATCTCTGTTCAACATCCTCACGCATGCCTACGGGGATCCGGTCACCCACGCGCGCGTGCTCGACCTGTTCGCCGGAACCGGGGCGCTCGGGCTGGAGGCGCTCTCGCGCGGCGCCGGCTTCGCCCTCCTGGTCGACGACGCGGCCGAGGCCCGCGCCCTGATGCGCGACAATGTCGCGACGCTCGGGCTCGGCGGCACTGCGCGCATCTTCCGCCGCGACGCCACCGCACTGGGCGACGCCCATCCGCTCGAGCCGTTCTCGTTGGTCTTTCTCGATCCGCCGTACCGTCAGAGCCTGGCGCAGCGTGCGCTCGTCTCGGCGCTCACCGGCAAGTGGCTGCTGCCCGATGCGCTGATCGTGGTGGAGGAGGCGGCCGACGCAAGCTTTGCCCCGCCCGCGGGCTTCGCGGAGCTCGAGCGCCGGCGCTATGACGATACGGAGCTGATCTTTCTGCGTGGTACCTGAGCTGCGGGTCTGGCGAGATCCTTAGCGCCGCGCCTGAGCACCATGATAAAGTCGACGCGCCGAATGACGAGGGCGAGACGAAACCCGAATCAAGGGCGGAAGCTCGGGGTTTAGAACCTATTTGCCTGTTTGCGACGTGTCCTTTGTAGGGCTCGCCGGCGGTGCTTTGATTGGGACGAAGCGAGTGTCGTAGGTGCCGAGCCTCGGTGTCGACTGCCGTAATATGGCTTCCAAGCGAAGTATAAAAATTTCAGACAGCATTGGTCGTGCCCCCTGGTTCGCGCCCGGTTCCGAGCCCGCTAGGGAATTAGTCGGAGATCACCAAACGTCGGTTCAATAGTGGGCTCAAATGTACTCATCCAAGATCGCCGCCCGATCACTCCCGGAGCGTCCGCAGCTCCTCGATCGGCTTGGCGATGCGCTGGCGTCCCTACGCCGTCCTCGGCCGTCATGGCCTCGTCAAACGCATCGCCAGAACCCGCGATGCCGGCTCGGCTGCGCAGTCAACGCAGCCTTGCGGTTCCGTCGCGAAGCTCGACCGAGGCGGTAAAAAGCAAAAGATTGGCTGATGCAGACAGCCAACTCAGTATCAATTACCAACCTTTAATGTCCTGCAAATGTGCCGTTCATGCGCTTGGGCCTAAGGGTAGTAGGCCGTCGGACTCGAATGCGTCGTTCGAGGGCTATTCCGACTTGGCGAATGATGTGGGCGAGGCAGGACATGTGCGTGCGAAGCTCTACCTCCCGGGCTTGGGCGCGGATCTGGCGCAAGCTGATCGATTCTTTGCACAATTCGTACCGGCCAGAGCGGCACTACATGCGGGGCCCCGGTCCGAGATGGCGCGAGAAGCACCCGCAATAGCACCCGGTTGCTAGCGCGCCCCGCGCCGGCCGTACGGTACCGGCGGCCGCGGCGCCTCATCAAAATAGACCCGACGCCGCGTGGAGATCCCGCGCGCTGCGCCATAGGCCTGCAGCGGCATGTCGTAAGTCGGAGCATAGGCGGGAGCGGGCGTCGCGTAGACCTCCGATCGCTGCCCATGAGCGCAGGCGACGAACGGCGCCGGCACCGGCGAACGGGGCGGTACCACGATAATGGATCTGAATTAGCGCCATGTCGGTAACCTGCTGGTCATCTGGATCAACAGGCCGGGTGTCGAATTCGGTTGTTGCGTCTGGCGGAGGTCCAGCTTCCGCTCGAAGCAGCAGGAGCGGCCAGCTTGCCGCCGCGCGACGAAGGTCGCTCGATTCCGTTCGAATGGTAAGCCGATGCGACCACGGCGGCTGCATTCCGGGCTATCCTCTCTGCATGATGCTCGGTCTGCATTTGACCCCTCGTCCCACGACTACCCGCCGCCGCGACCTGACGTTGCCGGCGGGCTTCATCCCGCCGTGCCTGCCCATGATGGCCCCTCACGCGCCGTCGGGGCCTGTCTGGCTGCATGAGATCAAGCACGACGGTTTACGCGTCGTTGCCCGCAAGGATAGCAAACGGGTGAGGCTCTACGACCGGCTGGGCAACGATGTGACCCAACGCTTCCCGCTGATCGTAGAGGCGGCAACGTCGCTGCCGTCCTGCACGATCGATGGCGAGGCGGTCGTATCCGACGACAGCGGTGTTCCATCATTCGATCTGCTTCGACGTCGCCAGCGAGATGACCGTGCGTTTCTCTGCGCCTTCGATCTTATTGAGCTTGGCGGCGACGATCGACGCCGCGATCCACTCGAACAGCGAAAATTCGACCTCAGCCGGCTACTTGCCGATGCTTCGCCCGGGCTGGTGCTCAACGAGTGGATCGACGGCGATAAATCCGACGGCACAACCGTGTTTGAACAGGTATGTTCGCTCGGTCTCGAAGGCATCGTGTCGAAGCGCAAGGATTCGCGCTATATCTCGGGACGATCGCCCTACTGGCTCAAGATGAAGAACCCGACAAGCGAGGCGGTGCGGCGGGAGGCCGAGGAAGAATTGGCGAGACAGAGCTTGTCCTCGGCGGAAAGCTCCCCAGCCACCAGGCTCGCCGACCCGCTATATTAGGATGAGGCCGTGCAATTGATCTTGCCGGCAAGAGAGAACAGATCCAGCGCATAGGTGTCCCCGATAAAACCGCGCACGCGGGGCGGGTGGATTATCGCGCGCACCGCGCGCGTCTGTTGTCGGGGCGTCCTGAGTCGGAGAGGTGGTTTGTCGCGCCTCGTTGGGTGTGTCCCAGGAGCGCAACGCCACCGTGCTGTATGTGCCCCGCTGTAATCCTCCAGAGCTTCAGATCGAGCGCCGTGTGCGGCGCAGCGCGTCTGTCGCCGCATAGCGCCTGTCGCCGCATGGCGCCCCTCCGGCGCCCCACCTCCTTTACTGCGCCTGGGATGCTCGCACGGCGTTGAAAAATATGCTTTGATTTCGCGGCGACCTGCTCATTGACGATTTCTGCGGAGGGAAGGACTGGTGTCGCTGAGCAAATGACCCAACGAACAGAATAACAGAGAATTAGCGGAGGGCTTCAAAATGACAACTCGTGCGCTCAAGCTGGCGCTCTTGGCCGGCACGGTGGCGATGGCCGCGTCAGCGCTTGCGGCGGAAGTCACGCCCGAGCGGCTTGTCAATGCCGACAAGGAGCCGCAAAACTGGCTGATGAACCATCGCACCTACGATGGCCAGCGCTACTCGCCGCTCGACAAAATCAACAAAGGCAACGTCAAGAACCTCAAGCTCGCCTACGCGGTGCCGCTTGGCGGCAAGGGCGCCAACGAGTTCACCAATGCCACGCCGTTGGTCGAGGACGGTTTCATTTACGTCACCGACTCCTGGGGTGTGCTGTACAAGATTGACGGCCGTTCCGGCACATTCGGGCGCATTGTGTGGCGAATGGACCCGCAGCAGGAGCGGCAGCTTCGCAATCGCGGCGCTGCGTTGTGGGGTAACCTGGTGATCACCGGCGCCGGCATCTCGCCGCCGCGTATCATCGCGACCGACAAGGAAAGCGGCAAGGTCGTATGGGAGACTTCTTTCCCGGATACGCCGGAGGTGACGTTTACTTCTGCACCGCTGCCGATCAAGGACAAGATCATCATCGGCGCGGCCAACGGCGATCAGGGCGTGCGCGACTGGATCGGCGCCCTCGACGCGAAGACCGGCAAGCGCATCTGGCGCAAGTTCACGATTCCCGCGCCCGGCGAGCCCGGCAGTGAGACCTGGAAGGACAAGAACAACGCCTGGCAGACCGGCGGCGGCGCCGTCTGGGTCACCGGCACCTACGATCCGGCGAGCAACCAGACGATCTGGGGTACCGGCAATCCGGTGCCGATGTTCGACCCGACCTATCGGCCGGGCGACAATCTCTTCACCAACAGCGCGATTTCCTACGATCCCGACACCGGCAACATGAACTGGTATTTTCAGTTCACGCCGGGCGACATGTGGGATTATGACGAGGTCGGCACCCATATCCTGATCGACGGCAATGTCGAAGGTCAGCCGCGTAAGCTGCTCACGCATTCGGCGCGCAACGGCTTCCTCTATACAATGGAGCGCGCCAATGGCGCCATGGTCAGCGCCAAACCCTATGTCGATATCACTTGGACCAGGGGCATCGACCAGAAGACGGGCAAGCCGCTCGACTATGACCCGACCAAGGACATCCAGACCTACGCTGGTGTCGCCAACTACGACAAAAATGAACCGCTGAAGAAGGTCTGCCCGTCACAGGGGGGCGGAAACAATTATTTCCCGTCGTCCTACAGCCCCAAGACCAGGCTCATCTACATCCCGGCGACCTCGAATTGCGCGAACATCCTGATCGACCCGGAAAGGCACAGCAAGGAGAAAGGCTGGAACGGCGGCCGCTCGAGCTGGAATGACCGCTGGGAAAGCAACTTGACCGCCGCCGATCCGGTGACCGGCGAGATCAAGAAGACCATCCACCTGAACTACCCGAACTATAGCGGCACCCTCGCGACCGCCGGCGGCCTCGTCTTCAACGCGCTGCTCGACGGCACGATCGGGGCTTACGACGATACTACGCTCGATGAGCTGTGGAAGATTAATGTCGCCTCGGGCATTTCGGCGCCGCCGATGACGTTCGAGGTCAACGGCAAGCAATATGTCGCGATCGTATCGGGAGCGAGCCCGCAATCGCTGACTCGGCTCGTCAACACGCCGGAGCTCCGAGATCAGCGTAGCGCACTCGTACTTTATGTGTTCGGGCTGTGACGATGCTTATCCAGATCGGCACGGATGATATAATGAAGTACACTCACCTGGCCTGCTGGATGCGGGAATTCGATCAACTGGAATGGCGCGTCGGCTGGGCAAGGGCCCTTCGGCGCCGTACCTAGTCGCTCGCTTCAGCCAAACAGAATGGATTGGCACCGTTCGTAGGGGCGGGCCTTGTGCCCGCCCGCCTCTGCGCATATGCGGCTTGCCGGGCGACCACCACCAGGGCGTTCACGCCCGTCTTCGACGGGCTAAGGGTCGCCCCTACGAATACAGAGGTCATGCAACCCCTTCACTTAAATTGACGCGGTCGACTGGACGAAGTCTCTCGGCAGATTGAGCTCCTCGCACGGGCGCGGCGGTCCCGGCATGCGCAGCAATCGAGGTCTCGCGGCCGCCTTTGCAGCTCTCATCGGCCACGTCGATCCCGTCGGAACATCCTCAAGTCTAGTGTGCGGCACCGATTCCCGTGCCTGCGTCAGTATCGCGGCCCCGGCGATTTCTGGCGTGCCGCGGTTTAAGGGCGGCTCGGGTGCCTACACTATATGAAGTTGAATGGTCTGCGCGATCTTCTTCACATTTATCGGTCTCCATCTGGCTGAAGACACTGCGCAAGGCTCCCATTGCGGCATCGAATTCATCGACAGACGCGCCTCGAGCTTCCTGCTTGCTGCTGTAGCGGAGCATGAATTCATGCGCGACGTCGGGCGGCAGCTGCGCTCGGGTCAGGCCGTCGCTGTGTCTGCGGCGTTCCCATTGGTTTGCGAACACTCGGCGCCGCGCGTCGGCGGTATCGCAACAGAACAGGTCTGCAATCTCCTCGAATGTCAGCCACAGTTGGGGCATGGACGCCTTCCCTCTCTCGTGAGGAGGAGACAATGCCCGTCAGCTCGTTAACGCCAGCTGCGCCGATCATGCGGTCTTGTTGTATGGTAAGCATTTGGTTCAAGCCCGGAGGTGCTCCAATGCGGTACTGGCCGACAAGCGAAACCCGGCAGGCGCTGGTGGTGAGGGCCACGGCGAGACCGAAACTCGCATTTTAGCGGCGCGCATTACGTCAACTTAACATGTCGGTGGTTTATTCCGCGGCATGGCTGAGCTTCATAAGTTTAACAACGAACGAGCCCGCGCCGCGAACAGCGAGGCGGACATACTCGGCAAGCTCGATTACTGGCGAGCTGCGCTGCACGAGCGCGGCCTCCACACTGAAGCCATGGTGATGGGGCGTGCTGCCTCGGCAATCAAAATTCTGCGAGGACAAGTCAGCGAGCTGACACCCGGGCGCCGCGCTTGATTTTGGGTCTGTCGTTCCGGAGCAGGACCTTGCTGGCTATAAGCCTGCACGACCGATTCCCTGAATCCACTCAATTGGCGCTTTAGCTTGGCCGAAGGGGCGGCTGTCAGTGGGCGTCAGGGAGATACTCGCCGGCGGGGCGTACGGCACCGGCCTCTTCGTGAAGGCGACCGGCAGCGCTGCGGCTGCGATCGACGCGGTGGCGCTTCAATCCCAGACCGCGGCCGATGTCGGGACCGGCCACATAGCCAATGACACCGCCAGCGACAAGACCAAGCGGTCCCGCCACGATCGCACCCGAAGCCGCGCCAAGTGCCATTTCGTTTACGCGCTCTCCGGCGCCGGCCGTGGCCGGCGCAAGCACGGCCGCCATGACGATCACCACAGGAAATAGCTTTTTCATGATGAAAGCCCCTCTCGTTGCGTCGGGCGGCCTTCGACGGCGGCAACGCCGACAACCGGTAAGCCGGTGTGCATCGCCGGTCGACACACTTTGGCACATTGCGCCATGTCGTCCGGCTCAAGCAAAAGGTAGCTCGGGCTGGTTAACAAATTCTGAGACGACGGTTTTTCAGACTTGGTCGAATTGCCTCCTTCTCCGAAATTGGCAACAGCAAGGCGAGCGGCATATCCGCTTGTTGGCGCCGCTCGCATCCGCGTTTCAACGAACGTTTGTGACGGCCTGAAGGATAAGGTTGCGTATCGTGGTGAGTTCGCAATGGGGGCACCGTTCGTGTCCTTCATGACCGCGAGCCGGACATAGGCCAATCAGCGTTCGCATGAGGCTGTGGAATATCTGCGGGCTTGGCCGGTACCCAAGTATTCGACAAAAAAACACCGGCCAATATTGCGCTACCTGCGACCCTCGCCTGATCGTGTCAGAATAACGATGCGGGAACGGCTCGTCTGTCGGTAGGCAGTACCACCTCGTCGCCGCGGGGGAGCGTCATAGTGAAGGAGGAGGCAATGCCCAGCTGGTTCACGGAAGCCTCTGTGCCCAGACCTACGGGTGACTGGCGGTGGCGCATTGGCATGTTCAGCAGCCGCCCTATTCTGCAGATTCTGGTGCGGCGAGAGCCGCGTGCCAATACGACAGCCTGGATACCTGCGCCGCTAATGAGGTTTGTTCCCGTTCGCGATAGACCAAAACCCTCCGCTTTCGAGTATCGCTGGCGAGACATCACTCTGCAAGATCTCAGTAGCGCTGAATTGCGTCCACTGATGTCGGGCCGGCGCTCGGAGGCAAACCTTGGGCACTATCCGGCAATCCGGAGTAACATCGCGACAATCCTGGTGAACGGTAAGCCGCATATGGTGGCGGAGAGGCCGCTCACCGTTACCGATGTAGTCGAACTGGCCTTTGGACCAGATCCTGACCGCATCTTGTCCGATGCCGTCGCAGTTACTGCCCGTGAGCGCGGGACGGAAATGCGCACCGTTAAGTGCGGCGAAATGATTCAAGCCCGCGACGGTCTGATCCTCAATGTAGTGACTGTCGAAAAACACCCCACCCAAGCCGACAACCAAGCCGCTCATTGAATGATTTAGCCGTCGTCAACCGCCGCGGGCTTTCTTTGCGAGACCACAGCGGGTCATGACGGGGTGATCGATTAAAGGGGGTTTCCTTGCCGCGGTGCGGAAGGCAGGTTCTGGCCCTTAGCGGCGGTTCGCGGCCGTGCGGCATGATGTCGGCAATAGAGGGCAAACCAGACGGTCGGCCGACGACGCCCGAACCGGCGCTTTCGCCGATGGGTTTCGCAACAGCTCAATCCATCTGAACCAACTACGAACCACAGCTCAATCCGCGCTGATGCCGGCCGCCAGGATCGAGCTGGCACTCGCCGCCGCAAATTATCGTGTAGGGCCGTGCGTCGAGATGCGCGGTGCCGAAGCGTTCGAGCGCGGCTCGCGCTCGCGGGCGAGTTCATTGAATATACGTTCGTATAATCAGGCCAATTCGAAAGCGTGATGGCAAGTCGAACGGTTCTGAGGAACTGTGCTCGACCTCCAGACTTGCCGTGCTGGGTTTTGCAATGAGCAATAGGGGAGTTTCACCATGAAACGCTCGATTCTGGCTTTCCTCACAGGCGCTGCCCTTGCGGCGTCATCCCCTGCCTACGCTGCCGTCAAGACTATCGTTCTGGTCCACGGCGCATTCGCCGACGGTTCCGGGTGGAAGCCGATCGCGGATATTCTGGGCAGTCACGGCTATTCGGTTCGCGTGGTCCAGGAGCCCGAGACGTCCTTTGACGCCGACGTTGCGGCAGCGCAACGCGTGCTCGACAAGGCCGGTCCTTGTGTCCTGGTCGGGCATAGCTATGGCGGCATGATCATCACCGAGGCGGGAAAGCATCCCGATGTCAAGGCGCTCGTTTACGTAGCGGCCGCGCAACCAGACGTCGGTGAAAGTCTCGCCTCCCTCGCTGAGAAGATGCCGCCGGCCGCCAAAAGCATTGGGCCGGTCGGCGACGGTTATCTGGCCGTCAACCCTGAAGCATTTCCAGCCGATTTCGCCGCAGGCGTTCCCAAACCGGTGGCGGACTTCATGGCGATTTCGCAAGTGCCGATTTTTAACGAGGCCTTGAAGGCGGCGGTCACAGTCGCTCCATGGAAGGACAAGCCGAGCTATGTCGTGGTTGCGAAGGGAGACCGGATGATCAACCCGGACCTGGAGCGCTTCATGGCGAAGCGGGCTAAATCGGAGACCATCGAACTCGACGGCCCCCACGCCATTTTTCTTTTGCATCCGAGCGAGACCGCGGCGCTCATCGAGAAAGCGGCGGAGGCGGTGAAGTAGGGACAGCACACCAAGCACATGTGCTGAATGCGCACCCAATGTATGATTTGTTGAGATGTTCAAGCGGAGTAATACCACAGGTCGCGGCATCGTGCAGCGATTTAGTGCATTGGCCCTTAGCGGCGGTTCGCGGCCGTGCGGCATGATGTCGGCAATAGAGGGCAAACCGGACGGTCGGCCGACGACGCCCGAACCGGCTCTTTCGCCGATGGGTTTCGCAACAGCTCAATCCATCTGAACCAACTACGAACCACCGCTCAATCCGCGCTGATGCCGGCCGCCAGGATCGGCTTCGACCACCGCTCGATCTCCTGCGGCAGGAACTTGGTCAGATATTCCGGCGAGCGGCGTTCCGGCGGCACGATCTCGAGCCCCAGCTCCTCCAGGCGCTTGCGCATGGCGGGATCGTCGAGCGCGTCGCTCATCGCCTTGTTGAGCTTGCGCACGATCGGGTCGGGCGTGCCCTTGGGCAGGAAGAAAGCGTTCCAGACGCTCGATTCGACACCGTTGAGGCCTTGCTCGGATGTGGTCGCCACGGCGGGAATGATCGGCACCCGGTTTGGCCCCATGATGGCGATCGGCTTCACGCTGCCCTGGTTGGCCTGGGCCGCGCCGGTCTGGATGGTAGCGCACATGTAATCGGTGCGGCCGCCGATCAGGTCCTGCATCGCCGGAGCCTCGCCCCGATACGGAACGTGCGTGACGTTGACCCCGAGCGCGAGATTGAGCAGCACGCAAGGCAGGTGCGTGCCGGAGCCGACTCCGGCCGAGCCGAACTGCATCTTGCTCTGGTTTGCCTTGATGTAGGCGATGAACTCCTGCAGGTTGTTGGCCGGCAGATCCTTGCGGGTGATCAGGATGCGCGGCGACTCGGTCGCGAGCCCGATCGGCGTGAAGTCGGTCACCGCATTGTAGAGCGGCTTCTTGTAGAGCGTCTGATTGTAGGCGTGGGTGCCCACATTGCCGATCTCGAAGGTGTAGCCGTCGGGCGCCGACCGGGCCACGCGCGCGCCGCCCGCCATCCCGGCGGCGGCGCCGATGTTCTCGACCACCACGTTCTGGCCGAGCAGCTCGCCCATGCGCTGGGCTTGGATGCGTGCCGTCACGTCGATGCCGCCGCCGGCCGCGAACGGGACGACGAGGGTGAGCGGCCGGGTCGGAAAATCCTGCGCGCTCGCCGTGCCCGCAAGGGCCGGCAGGCTCATGAGCACGCCCAGGCATGCCGCCGCCACGTTCATCCTCGCCATCGTGTCTCTCCTTGCTTGCGCCCACATCAATCCACGGTCGCTCCGCTCGCCTTGATCGGGCCGGCCCATTTCTCGATCTCGCTCGCCACGAACTTGCCGAGATATTCCGGTGTTCTGCGCTCGGGCGCCACCAGGGTGGCGCCGATGTCCTTGAGCCGCTGCTGCACGATCGGGGTATTGAGGGCTTCGACCGTCGCGGCATTGAGCCGGCGCACGATCGCGTCCGGGGTGCCTTTGGGCATGAAGAACGCGTTCCAGGTATAGGCTTCGAAATCCTTGAGCCCCTGCTCCTGCGCGGTCGCCAGGTTGGGCAAGAGCGGCGAGCGGTTGCGTGTCGTGATGACGATCGGCGTCACCAGGCCGCCTTCGATCTGCGGCACCGCCGTGGTGATGATGTTGCAGACATAATCGATGCGGCCGGCGACCAGGTCCTGCATGGCGGGCTCGCCGCCCCGATAGGGCACGTGGGTGACGGTGACGCCGATCGCCGCATTGAGCAGCACGCAGGCGAGCTGGTTGGCGGAGCCGGTGCCGGCCGAGCCATATTGCATCTTGGCCTGGTTCACCTTGGCGTAGGCGATGAACTCCTGCAGGTTGCGGGCCGGCAGATCCTTGCGCGCCACCATGACCAGCGGCGTCTCGGCGATCAGCACGACCGGTGCGAAATCCGTCGCCGCATTGTAGAGCGGTTTCTTGTAGAGCGACTGGTTCTGGGCATGGGTGCCGACGCTGCCCAGGACGAACTCGTAGCCGTCGGGTGTCCCCTTGGCCACCCGGTAGGCCCCGCTCATGCCGCCGGCGCCGCCGACATTCTCGATGATGACCCGCTGGCCCAGGATCTCGCCCAGGCGCGCCGCCAGGATGCGGCCCATGATGTCGACCGCGCCCCCGGCCGCAAACGGAATCACCATGTTGATGGGCCGCTCCGGCCAAATCTGCGCGCCAGAAGTCTGCGCGCCGGAGGTCTGCGCCGACGCCGGGGCACTGGCGGCGGCCAGAACCACGAGCGCGGCCATCACCCGGATCGGTATTGGCGGTCTCATAGGCGGTCTCATCGGCGAACGCATCACCAGCCGCTGGGGAGAGCTCATGGGGACCTCCGCGGGCCTCGACAGTCGGGTTCAAGGATCGCCGGATCGAGCCCCGGCCGCAAGCGGTGTCGGAGGTGCGATCCGGTATGCGCCATGATGGCGGCCCGATCCAGCCGGGCACCCCATGACTCGATGCCGCACCGTGCTATGATGGCTCCTCCGACCTGAAGCGGAGCAGCGGCTCGCCCCTGCCCACATAATGATCAAATCGGAAGCGCCGGGACGTAAGCTTTTTGGTTGTCCTGCCGAATTGAGGAAGCCTACAATCGACATCGGTGGTCCAAGCCGATCCCCAGCCGTCGACCTGCCCGCGATACCAAAACGACAGACACCAACCCGCTCGAGACAAGCTCAAGATAAGCTCAATAAACTCAAGATAAGCAGACCCACCCCCAAGACAAATCGAGGAGGAAAACTCATGTGGCTGAAACGTGAAATGAAATTCGCGCTCGGCTTTGCCGTGATCGCAGCGTTTGCGATGTCGGGAGACAAAAGCTACGCGCAGAGCGCGGCCGATCCCAATGCGGCACCCAATCCGTACAAGCTCGACGAGGGCTGGATGAAGCTGCCGGAGGGCCGCAAGATCGGCGCCACGTTCGGCCTCTCGATTGATCGCGACGGCAAGAGCCTGTGGGCGTTCGATCGCTGCGCCTCGCCCGATTTCTGTGCCGGCACCAATCTGGCGCCGATCTTCAAGTTCGACGCCAGCGGCAAGGTGGTGGCGAATTTCGGCGCCGGCATGTTCGCCTCGCCGCATGGGCTCTATGCGAATCACGACGGCAATGTCTGGGCGACCGACTTCCGCGACAAGGAGGGCAAGGGCCACACCGTCACCAAGTTCAGCCCGGACGGCAAGGTGCTGATGACGCTCGGCAAGGCCGGCGTTGCCGGCGACAGCCAGGATACGTTCAATGCGCCCTCCAACACCCTGGTCGCGCCGAACGGCGATATCTTCGTTG
>DASYFD010000327.1:0-19034 GCA_036498625.1 Xanthobacteraceae bacterium
CGGCCGAGCTCCTCTGGATCGATGTCCACATGGATCAGCCGGGTGGGCGGGATGGTGAAGGAATAGCCGGGCAGCCAGGAGCTCGAGGTGCGGTCGTCGAACCGCACGCCCAGCGCCAGCAGCACGTCGGCCTGCCGGGTGGCATGGTTGGCCTGATAGGGTCCGTTGCGGGCGACCAACCCGAGCGCGAGCGGATGCTCGCTGCTCACGGCGCCGAGCCCGCTCGACGAGGATGCGATCGGAATTTGCAAACGTTCCGCGACCGCCAGGAGATCGGCGCCGGCGCGGCCGTAGCGCATCCCCTGCCCCACCAGTATTACGGGCCGGCTCGCCGCCATGAGCATGTCAACGGCCTTCTTGACGTCCTCGGGATCCGCGCCGCAACGGCAGGAGATGTTGGCGTTCCAATCCTCCGGCCGCGGCGTTTCCTCGGCGGCAGCCTCCAGAAAGACGTCGAACGGCACGTCGAGCACGACCGGGCCGGGACGGCCGGTGGTCATGGTCTTCCAGGCCTGCCGGATGGCGAGCGGCACCATCTCGCCGCGGGTCGGCTGGAACACGCGCTTGCAATAGGCCCGCACCGTCGAGGGAAAATCGGCCTGATAATGCCGATAGAGTTCCTGGAAGGCGCCGCGATTGAACTGGCTGGTCGGCACATTCCCGGTCACCGCCAGGAACGGAACCGAGTCCAGAAACGCATTGCCGAGCGCGATCGGCAGATTGGCCGAGCCGGGCCCGCAGGACGTGAAGGTCGCGGTCGGCCGGCCGGAGACCCGGTAATAGACGTCCGCCATGAAGCCGGCGACGGTCTCATGATGCACCGACAAGGTCTTGATGTCGTGGGAGCGCTCATAAAGCGCATCGATGAATTGAATATTGCCGTGGCCGCACAGGCCGAAGACCTGCGGCACCTTCTCGCGGATGAGATAGTCCACGATGACCTGAGCCCCGTTGAGCATATTCTTCATTTGGACCGGTACCCTTTGGTTGCTCGTCTGTGTTTTGCCTCGATCATCACATGGCACGCCCTTCGGGCGGTCGTGTCGAGGCGGGTCATCCTTGGCGACGATGAAAGCCACGACCGCGATCGCCACCTGCAGCATGTCAGCGCCGAGAGCGTGCAGAAATCCGCCCTCCTGGTACATGGTGTAGATGACGACCGAAAGGACTTCCAGCTTGGACGAATCCAGGCGTGCATTAGGGAGTTTGCGCCTATCCTCGCGGGCTATGCGAAACCCATCCCCGTTCGCGACTTCGGATTCCGCGCGTTACGCAACGTCTCGCCCGAGGCGTTGGGTTACGCGCGGATCGAATTCTTCAATTCTATACAAACGCCAGCCGGCGCGCTAACCCAACCTACGTTGCCCGACACTCACGACGGCAACTGGGCCGCATGCACGCCGGCAATGCGGCCGAAGGTGGCGGCGCGGCAGATGCCGTGCTGGCCGAAGCCGCCGGCCGAGTCCCCGCAGGCATAGAGGCCGGGGATGACCTTGCCGCGCAGGTCGATGACCTGGGCGGTGGTGTTGATCCGGATGCCGGTATAGGAATCGTGCAGCGCCGGGGTATGCCAGGCCGCGTAGAACGGCGGCGTCGCGATCTTGTGCGTGGGCTTGGGCTTCTTGAAGTCGGTGTCGACGCCGGTATCGACAAAGGAATTGTACCGTTCCACCGTCTCGCGCAGCGTGACACCGGGCATCGGCCGCCACTGGTATTCGTTGACGATGCGGGCGGCCAGTTCCTCGAGCGTATCGGCACTGAAGAAATAGCCGTAAGGGTCCACGTAGGGCGGCTTGACCTGCCATTTTTCGCGCGCCACCGCGTCGGCATCGAAGATGGCCCAGATCGGTCCGCCACCGTTCATCTTCTTGGGATCGCCGGTCCAGGCCAGCGCGGCCGCGTTGTATTCGTAGTCCGCGCTGCGAGCCATCTCGCTGTAGAAGCGCAGCCCGTTCTCCTTCACAAGGATCATGTTCTGGTAGTCGGAGACGGTGAGGCCGACGGCGCCGGCGCGGAAGAAATGCGGCGCAGTCGGATAAATCTGCGTGGCGGCGCCGTTGCACTTCTTGGCCATGCGGCCCTTGGTGATCAGGTTGTCGTCCTGCGTGGTCTGGCAGGCGGTGGCCCCGAGCGCCGCCCCGATCTCCATGGCGGCGATCTCGCCGTCGGCGGTCCGCTCGGTCCATTCGCTGTTCTCCGCCTGGTATTCGCCGGTCAGCCGCACATCGAACATGGTGCGGAAGACCGGATTGCCAGCACTGCCACCGGTCGCCACCACGATGCCCTTGCGGGCGCGGATGTTCAGGGTGCGAAATTTCGGCTGGTACCAGTTGTCGACTTCCATGGCGGTGATGCCGAGGACCCGCCCGGCGAAAGGGGCCTCCCGATGAATCCTGGTCATCTGGTGCTGCAGCAGGATCTCGACGCCCATCTGCCGCGCGGTCTTGGCCAGCGGCCGCACGAATCCGGAGCCGCGGCCCGGATTAGTGACCTCGTTGGGCCACGGCACGACGTTCAACCGGGTGCGCGCGCGATCGAGCCGGTCGGGCGCCGGCCGGTACCCCTCCCACTTGACCCCATGGCGCTCCAGCCAATCGAACAGCTCGAGATTATTGTCCGCATAGGTGCGCACCAGCGCCCGGTCGCTGAACCGGCCCATGGGCTTCTCGGGGCGCGACCAGTCCGCAAACACCTGATCGGGCGAATCCTTGACCCCGATCGCCTTCTGCATGCGGTTGCCACCGCCGATATAGAGGCCCCCGAAGCTCATCATGGCGCGCCCGCCGATGTCGAAATTCTTCTCGACGATCAGCACCGAAGCGCCCTGCTCGCGCGCCGCGATCGCCGAGGTCAGCCCGCCGGCGCCGGCCCCGATGACCACGACGTCCACCTCATGATCCCAGGCGATCGTCTCTGCCGCCTGCACGGTCTGCACCGGCAGGGCGGCCGTGGCGACCGCACCCGCCGCGGCGCCCGACCTCAGAAAGCTGCGCCGGTCGATCACCGCCTGGGGGGCGTCTTCGAGGTCTTTCTCAGGCCTGGTGTCCTTGGCCGGTTTCGACAATTGCGCCTCCTCCCCGTGACCGGCTTCCGTATTGTTTTTCGGAAGTTGCAAACTTTGCCGCAGGTTAGGGGCGCGACCAGCCAGGGTCAATGTCGGGTGGGCCGCCTCTCATTCGGCGGCAGTGAGCTGCGCGACATCGCAAAGCCCGCCGAAGCGCCGCTCGCGACCCTGGAAATCGGCCATTGCGGCCCGCAGCTCGTCGGCGCCGAAATCGGGCCACAGGGTGTCGACAAAGCAGAGTTCGGCATAGGCGGATTCCCACAGCAGGAAATCCGACAATCGTTTCTCGCCGCCCGAGCGGATGAGGAGATCGACATCTCGGCTGGCTTGGCCGGCAGGTCTGGCCTCGCCGGCTGATGTGGCGAGCAGCCGGCCAAAGGCCTCGCGCGAAGGCGCCTGCGCGGCGAGCCAGCGCGCCGCTGCTTCGGTTATGGCGTCCCGCGCCGAATAGTCGATGGCCAGCCGCAGATCGATACGCTGCCCGCCCGCCGAGGCGCGCTCGACCCGGGCGATCTCCTCGCTCAAGCCCTCGGGCAACCGGTCGCGCCGGCCGATGACCGAGAGCCGCACCCCGTTCTCGACCAGCTCGCGCAGATCGGCCCGCAGATAGTGCCGCAGCAACCCCATCAGGGCCCTCACCTCCGGGTCGGGGCGGCGCCAATTGTCGGACGAGAAGGCAAACAGCGTCAGGGTGCCGATACCGAGGTCGGGGGCGGCTTCCACCACCGCGCGGACCGCCTTGACGCCGGCGCGATGGCCGGCCGAGCGCGGCAGGCCCCGCCGCGTGGCCCAGCGTCCGTTGCCGTCCATGATGACGGCCACGTGCCAGCCGGCCCGTCGATCGGCATCTCCTCGTCGTTCCACAGTACTTTGCATCATAAAGTCTCCGGGCAAAAAAAGAGATCAGGCGAGCTTGAGACGGCGGGTGCCGAGCGCGGCCGCACCGCGCGCCGAGCCCGCCTTGGCTGCGCTGGCGGCATCCTGCACCACCTGCTCCAGCACCTTGAGATAGTCGAGATAGCGCCGGCGGCCCTGCGCCGTGATCCGGCAGATGGTCTGCGGCCGGTTGTGGTCGTAACCCTTCTCGATCTCGATGAGACCGGCCTCGTCGAGCACCTGCAGGTGGCGGCTGAGATTGCCGTCGGTGAGGCCGCACATCTGCTTCAGGTCGCCGAACACCAGCCCCTTGGGATGGGCCACCAGCGAGGTCAGCACGCTCAGGCGCGCCCGCTCGTGGATCACGCGGTCGAGCCCGTCATAGGCGAAACGCCCGGCCGGCCCGCTCTTGGAATAAGGATCAGATTTCGGCATCGCTCTCTCCCACGCACCAATAAAGAACCGCCGCGATCAACAACTGCCCGATCCCGAAGGGCACCGCCATCGCCCACGGCGAATAGGCATGCGCGCCGTTCGCGAAGGCGAGCCCGGCGAGCCCGGCCGCCAGATACCAGACCCCGGCCGCGAACATCGGGCGCGGCAGCGAACGGCAGGACGCGAAGATGCCGAGGCTGAATATGATCTGCCACAGGCCGGGCAGCATCCAGAGGCTCTGCGGGGCGAAACGGAACAGCACGAAGGTGAGCAGCGCGCCGGCAACGCCGGCCGGGGTGAACTGCTCGGTCGCGGCGTGAATCATGGCGTCGGCCAGGCCGGAATGGATACGCCGCGAGCGCGCCACCATCTCGATGCCGATGAGCACGATCGAGACGGCGGCGGTCGCGACCCAGATGACCACATAACCGAGCAGATCGGCCGCCGGATTCGGCAGCCACAGTGCCTGGATGGCGGCCGCCGCCACCGCCATGAAGCCGGTCGCCGCCACCGTCATGGGGCCGTAGCCGCGAAACTCGCTGCCGCGCGCCAGTTGGCTGCGAATGGCCGTGATGTCGGCCAACGCCCGGTCCAGCTCTTCCATGCCCGTCCCGCCCATTTACTTTGCGGTACAAAGTACACCGATCGGCACTCAAGTCAAGGCACTTGCCGGCCACCGGCCGATCAACCGCCGTCCGCGAAGCCGGGATACAGCGTCATTCCGCCATCGACGAACAAGCTGGTCCCGACCACATAGTCGGAATCGTCGGAGGCGAGCCAGACCGCCGCCCGCGCGATGTCTTCGGGCTCGCCGATGCGGCCATACGGCACCAGCTTCATCAAGCTGGAATAGGCTTCCGGTGTCTGCCAAGCCGCCGTGTTGATCGGGGTGCGCACCGCTCCCGGGGCGATGCCGTTGACGCGAACGCGGTGGGGCGCGACCTCCTGGGCGAGGCTGCGCATCATCATCATGACGCCGCCCTTGGAGGCGGCGTAGTTCGCATGCCCAGCCCAGGGTATCTCCTGGTGCACCGAGCTCATGCAGATGATCTTTCCGGCCGCGCAGGAAACCGTCTCGATCACGCCGCGGCGCAGGAATTCACGCAGTGCCTCGCGCGCGCACAGGAACTGGCCGGTCAGGTTGACGCCCAGCACCGTGTTCCACTGCTGCAAGGTCATCGCATGAAACGGGGCATCGCGCTGCAGGCCGGCATTGGCCACCAAGATATCGATCGTGCCGAACTGCGCGAGCATGCGGGCAAACATCGCCTGCACCTCGTCCTCGCGCGCCACGTCGGCCTGGTGTGCGTAGGCGGAAACGCCATGGCCTTGGATTTTCTTGACCACCTCCGTGGCGGCATCCTCATGGGTGACGTAATTGACCACAACGTCCGCACCGGCCGCGCCGAGCGCGACTGCCACGGCCCGGCCGATGCCGGAATTTGCTCCCGTCACCAGGGCTTTTTGCCCGATCAAGCTCCTTGGAATCGGTCGCGATGTCGCGCTCAAGGCCATGTCTATTCTCCCTTCAATCAGTCGGCCAGTCCGGCCTGGCAATGTCGTGGACCGGCGGGCGCTTGCGGCGCGACTTGGCGCAGGCTGCGGCCGCCAGCTTGATCGCCATCGTGTGGGTCGGATAGGCGTGAATGTCGATCGTGCATTTCGGATCCCGGGATCGGGCGGGATCAAGACTCCGCCGGGGCGTCGCCGGCGCGCGGCATGCTCCCCGACTCGGAACCCCGCGACGCGGATGCGGCCGGCGCAGCGCTGGACTCGGCTTTCAGCAGCGAGAGTATCTGCGCCACGATCTGGCTCGGCCGCGGCTCGATCGAGACGGTGAGCGGGTTCTCGTCCGGCCCGGGTTCCTCGAGCGCCACAAACTGGCTGTGCAGGAGGCTCGGCGGCATGAAATGTTCATGCCGCGTGGCGATGCGACGGGCAATCAGCTCCTCGCTGCCCTTGAGATAGACCAATCGGACATCCGCGCGTTCCCCAATCAAGACATCACGGTACCGGCGCTTGAGCACCGAGCACGCGATAACGCCGTGTCCGCGTTCGCTGCGGGTCTTGTCGATCCAGGCTTCGATCGCATGCAGCCACGGCCACCGATCATCATCGGTCAGCGGAATCCCCTTGTGCATCTTCTCGACATTGCTGGCTGGATGGAACCAATCCCCGTCCTCGAACTCCCATTGCAAGCGGCCCGCGAGGAGGCTTCCGATGGTCGACTTCCCGCTACCGGACACACCCATGACGATCACGACCGAGGGCAATTGCCGGACCGCACCGCCTGGCGTGGATTTCCCAGACATCATCTGCCTCCAGGCTGCGTCATGTCGGACGATTCCACAGCTTCATTGTTCCGATGCCGCGGCACGGTCGGTGAACCAATGAAGGCGGCCGACGGGCCGAATCCGGGCCGCCGGCAGCGCGCGATCGCCTGATCGGGCGCGTGCGACCGGCTCCCGCTTGCCTGCTCCTGTCACCAGGAACACGGCGTCGCGGCTGCTGTCGAGCACCGGATAGGTCAGCGTGATGCGCGCCTCGGACTTGGCGCCGATGATCGCAAGGGCCCAACGGCTCATCTCTGCCAGCGCTGAATTTCCCGGAAACAAGGAGGCGGTGTGGCCGTCCTCGCCGATGCCCAGCAGGGTCACGTCGAACAGCGGCCGCGTGGAGGCGAGCGTATCCGCGCCGTAGAAGGCCTTCAGGGTCTCTTCATAGGCGACGGCAGCTTCCTGTGGCGACAGGCCGGCGGTCGGGACCGGGTGAACGTTTCCCGTCGGAACCGCAACACGCGACAGCAGGGCCTCGCGCACCATGCGATAGTTGCTGTCGGGATGATCAGGCGGCACGAACCGCTCGTCGCCCCAGAACCAGTGCGTCCGTTCCCACGGAAAACGCGACGCCGTCGCCGGCTCGGCCAGAACCTCATACAGCCGCTTGGGGGTCGAGCCGCCCGAGCAGCAAATCGCGAAACGCCGGTCGCTCGCCAACGCCTGTGCGAAAAGCCATTCGGCCGCGCCGCGGGCCAGCGCCTCGGCGTCCTCGAAAATCCGATTTTGAGCGCTCGCACTCTCGGTCATCGCGCAGCCTCCCTGCTTGATCGTGCGCTGTGGCGAATACGAGCGATCGCCGCCGCATAATTGTCGGAGCCGAATATTGCGGACCCGGCCACGATCGCATTGGCACCAGCCGCGATGGCCAAGCCGGCATTTTCGGCGTTCTGGCCACCGTCGACCTCGATCCAGGGGTCGAGACCCTTGGAATCACACAGCCGGCGCAAATCCCGGATCTTGGGCAGCATCTCCGGCAAGAACTTCTGCCCGCCGAATCCGGGATTGACCGTCATCACCAGGACGACATCGCAGAGATGCAGCACCTGCTCCACAAAAGAGATGGGGCTGGCGGGATCGAGCACCGCGCCGGCCTTCTTGCCGAGCTCGCGAATGCGCGACAGCACCCGGTGGAGATGGATGGTCGAGGACGGCTCCGCCTGGATCAGAAGGTGGTCCGCCCCAGCACCGGCGAAATCCGCGATGTAGTGCTCCGGCTCCACGATCATGAGGTGAACGTTGAGCGGCTTGGCGGTCGAGCGACGCACCGCCTCGACCACCACGGGTCCGAACGAGATGTTGGGGACGAAACGGCCATCCATGACATCGACATGAATCCAGTCGGCGCCGGCCTTGTCGACGGTGCGAACCTCCTCGCCGAGCCGGCGGAAATCGGCGGCCAGAATTGACGGGGCCACGATGACCGGTGTCATCGCGCCGCCGACGAGAGCGAAGGCGCACGACTCAAGATGAAGCGCTCGATCGCGCTTGCGAAGCCCTCATCGCTGTTGGGCCCGGTCACCAGATCGGCCTGCGCCTGCACCTGCGGGCTGGCATTCCCCATCGCGATGCTGAGGCCGCTCTTCTTGAACATCAGAACGTCGTTGGGCATATCCCCGATGGTGGCGATCTCCGCATTCGGGACCGCGAGGAGCTTCGACAGCATCGCGACCACCGCGCCCTTGTTGGCGTCCGGGTGGGTGATGTCGAGATAATAGGGCTGCGAGCGGGCCGCCGAGGCTGCGCCGCCGAGCGCGGCTTGCGCCTCTCCTTCGCAGCGCGCCACCAGGTCGCGGTCGTCGCTCACCCCGACGATCTTGACCGCGCTCGCCAGCGCCGCGTCAAAATTCGCGACGACGGTGGGTGGAAACTTGACGGTCCACTGCTCGCGGGCGACATGCGGCGCCTGCGGGTCGCGCACCAGCCAGTCCCGGCCGCTGTAGATCCAGACATCCATGCGGTTGCGGCTGATGATCTCGACGGCGCGCCTCGCCACGTCCGCCGGCAATACGCGCTCCTCGATCACGTCCATCTCGGGTGTCACGAAGACCCCGCCATTGAAGGCCGCAACCGGGGTCCGCAGCCCCAATGGATCGATCAGCATCGCCATGCCGCGCGGCGGCCGGCCGCTGGTGATCGCAAACGCGATGCCGGCGGCCCGCAGCGCCTTCACGGCAGCGACGGCCCGCGGAGTCAGCACCTTGTCATCGGTGACGAGGGTGCCATCCACATCGGCAAGAAGCAGCGAGATTTTCGATGCATGCGGCTCCGTCATGGGCAATCACCGTATCCTCTCGCCTGCGTCCAGTCTCGGCACGGGGTGCTCGAACGAGGGCCCCGCAGAACGTAACGCTCGATCGCCTTGGCGAAGCCGTCCTGGCTGTTGGGGTCGGTCACGAAGTCCGCCGCGCCCTGCACCTGCGGGCCGGCATTGCCCATGGCGATGCTCAGGCCGCCGCGCTCGAACATCGCGATGTCGTTGCCGCCATCGCCGATGACGGCGATCTCGTTCTCCGGAATGCCCAGCCGCTTCGCGAGCTCAGCTATTGCGACACCCTTGTTGGCAAGCGGATGGGTGAAGTCGAGGTAGTAGGGTTGCGAACGCGCGATAGTCGCCCGATCCGCCAACGCGGCGCGGGCGTGCTGTTCCAGCCTGGTCAGCAGATCGACATCGTCGCTGACGGCGACAATCTTGGCGGCGGCGGCGAAAGCGCGGCCGAAATCCTCGACAATGATCGGGCCGTAACCGATGGTATGCTGCTCGAGCTCGAGATAGGGGCCGGCGCGGTCGCGCGCCAGCCAATCCTCCCCGCAGAACATCCAGATCTGGGCCCCGTGGGCATCGATGATCTCGACCGTCTGCCGTGCGGCCGCGGGCGACAGCAGGTGTTGCGCCAGCGGCAACAATTCCGGCGTCGTCATCAGCCCGCCGTTGAAGCCGGTAACCGGCGTGGTGATCTTCAGACGCTCGATCAGCAGGCGCAGTCCGCGCGGCGGCCGGGCACTGATGATCGCAAAGGCGATTTCGGCGGCATGCAGCTTCGCGACCGCGGCTTGCGTGCGTTCGGTCAGGATCTTGTCGTCGGTGACCAGGGTTCCGTCGACGTCCGAGACGACGAGGGAGATTGTGGCCGATGGCGAGCGCGCTGCAGGGCTCATGACGATTTTCCGCCGGCGGGGTCGTCGAGCGGCCGCCAATGCCGTCCGTCGCGTGTCAGAAGCGTGTCGGCTTCTCGCGGTCCGCTGCTTCCTGCCGGATAGATCGGGGGTTCCACCCCGGGCTCGCCCGCCCAGGCGTCGAGCACCGGTTGCACGATCCGCCATCCGGTCTCGATATCGTCGGCGCGCTTGAACAGGGTCGCATCGCCGTTCATGCAATCATAGATCAGCGTCTCATAGCCCGTGCTCGGCGCGGCGTGGAAGTAATCCTGATAGTCGAACTTCATCTCGACGCCGCCCATATGCATCTCCGGTCCCGGGACCTTGGCGCCGAACCGCAGCGTCACGCCCTCTTCCGGCTGGATGTGGAGGACCAGATCGTTCTGGGTGAGCCGCTCGACCGGCGTATCGCGAAAAATAGCCAATGGCGCCTGCTTGAACTGGATGACGATCTCGCTGCGCCGCTTGGCGAGTGCTTTGCCGGTGCGCAAATAGATCGGCACGCCCGCCCAGCGCCAGTTGTCCATCTTCAGCTTCATGGCCACGAAGGTTTCGGTCGTCGAGTCCGGCGCGACGCTCGGGGCCCGCCGGTATGGATCGACGTTCCTGCCGTTGACACTGCCGCCGCCGTACTGACCGCGCACGACGTTTTGCCGCGCGTCCTCGGGGCCGAAGTGCTGCACCGCCTCCAGCACCTTGGCCTTCTCGGAGCGCACCGACTCGGCGGCGAAGCAAGTTGGTGGCTCCATGGCGACGAGCGTGAGCAGCTGGAACAGGTGGTTCGGCACCATGTCGCGCAGCGCGCCGGTTTCCTCGTAGAACTTGCCGCGCCCCTCCACCCCGACCGCTTCCGCCACCGTGATCTGTACGTGGTCGATGTGATTGCGGTTCCACAGCGGCTCGAAGATGCCATTGCCGAACCGGAACACCATGATGTTCTGAACCGTCTCCTTTCCGAGATAATGGTCGATGCGATAGATTTGGCGTTCGGTCAGCACGGCCAGGATTTCGCCATTGAGCTTCTGGGCCGAACGTAAATCGGTGCCGAACGGCTTCTCGACGATGACCCGGCGCCAACGTCCATCCGTTTCGCGGGTGAGGCCGGCCTCGCCGAGCCGCCGGACGATCGTGGCGAACACCTGTGGGGGCGTCGCGAGATAGAACAGGTAGTTGCCGCCGGTGCGACGTGCCGCGTCGGTCTCGGCCAAGACTTCCGCCAGCCTCTTGTAAACCGCCGGATCGTCGAACTCGCCCTGGACGTAGGACATCCGTTCGGCGAGCCAGCTCCAATCGCCGTCCGCGACACTGCCGTTGGAAAGCTCACGCAGGCTGCTTCCGAGGTCGCGTCGGAACGTCGCGTCGTCCTGGTTGCTCCTGGCAAGGCCGACGACGGCGAACTCTTCCGGCAACAGCGTCTCGCGCCGGAGATTGCAAAGGGCGGGCACGAGCAGGCGTTTGGTGAGATCGCCGGCAGCCCCGAAGATGACCAGGATGCAAGGACCTGCGGGTTTTGCCGACAATGGCATATCAGCCCGCGGCCTTGGGCTCGACGTGCCCGCCGAATTGGTGTCGCATGGCCGAGAGCAGCTTGTCGGAGAAATTTTCCGTCTCGCGCGAGCGGAACCGGGCGAAGAGCGCGGCCGACAGCACATCCACCGGCACCGCCTCCTCGATGGCGGCCATGATGGTCCAGCGGCCTTCGCCGGAATCATCCACGAAGCCCGAATAGCGCTTCAGCTGCGGATCTTCCGCCAAGGCGATCGCGGTGAGATCGAGAAGCCAGGACCCGATGACGCTGCCGCGGCGCCACACCTCGGCAATGTCCGGCAGGTCGATCTCAAAGCGCTGATCGGCCGGCAACGCCTCGGAGCCGGCGTGGCGCATGATGTTGAATCCCTCGGCATAGGCCTGCATGAGGCCGTACTCGATGCCGTTGTGGATCATCTTGGCGAAGCGCCCGGCGCCGCTCGCCCCGCAGTGCATATAGCCGCGCTCGACGCGCGGGTCGCGACCCGCGCGGCCGGGCGTGTGCGCGATGTCCCCGGCGCCGGGCGCCAGGGCGTCGAAGATCGGATCGAGACGATCGACGACGTCCTTCTCGCCACCGATCATCATGCAGTAACCGCGCTCCAGGCCCCAGACGCCGCCGCTGGTACCGCA
This sequence comes from Xanthobacteraceae bacterium, assembly GCA_036498625.1. GTDB lineage: Bacteria > Pseudomonadota > Alphaproteobacteria > Rhizobiales > Xanthobacteraceae > VAZQ01. The sequence continues at coordinate 12,031 of DASYFD010000327.1, forward strand.
ATCGACATAGTGAATTCCCTTGGCCTTCAGGGTCCGGGCGCGCCGGATGTCGTCCTTGTAGAAGGAATTGCCGCCATCAATGATGATGTCGCCGCTCTCCAGCAGCTCGCCGAGTTGCATTACCGTATGCTCAGTGATTTCGCCGGCCGGCAGCATGACCCACACCGCCCGCGGTTTCTCGAGCCCGGCGACCAGACGTTTGAGATCGGCGCCGCCGGTCGCCCCCTCTTTCACGAGAGCCTCGATGGCGACCGGGTTCTGGTCGAAGACCACGCAGCGGTGGCCGGCGCGCGTCAAGCGACGCACGATGTTGCCTCCCATGCGGCCGAGGCCGACCATGCCGAGCTGCATCAGGTTGCTCCTCCAATTGATCGCGTCATCGCAGCGCCTGCCGAACGGCTTCCTTGAGCGTGGTCAAGCCTGCCGCAACGTGGCGGCCGAGATGGACGCGCAGGACCCGCCGCCCGCGCTCCGCCAGCACCTCGAAGTCGCCGCGCGCTTCGGCCGCCTTGACGACGCCGAATGTGTATTTCTGCTCCGGAACCGCAAGGTCGTTGGCATCGTCGCAGGTGATCTGCAGGAACACACCGGTGTTTGGGCCGCCCTTGTAGGCCTGCCCGGTCGAGTGGAGAAAGCGCGGTCCAAAGCCCAGGCAGGTGGCGACCCGCTTCTGGTCGCGAATCATGAGACGGATGTCCTGCAACGCGTCATGATGGCGCTTGTTGCGCTCCACATAGGCCAGCAGCGCACAATAGTCGCCGGCCTGAAGTCGTCCGAAATGCGCTCGGAGGTAGCCGGCGAGCGAGTCCGCTCGGCCGAGAGCGACGCGGTTCTTCTCGTCGGCAAACAACGCAATTCCATCCTGCTCGAACAACGCGGCTTCCGGCGGCAGCTCGCCGCGCTTTTCGTAAGCGGTGGTGAGCTCGCGGGTTTTCACTTTGCTCGCTTCGACATCGGGCTGGTCGAACGGATTGATGCCGAGGATCGCGCCTGCGACGGCCGTGGCGATTTCCCAGCGGAAGAATTCCTGCCCGATGTGATAGCGGTCGGTGACAGCGATGCGCACCACCGGATGGCCCGCCTGCTCCAACGCCGCGACGGCCTGATCCTGTTCTGCATTCGCTTCCGAAGTCAGCCGCAGATAAGCAAACAGACGATCCTGACCATAGAAGTTCGCAGCTCCGAGCGGCTCGGCATCGACCGGAATCAATCCCTTGCCTTGCTTGCCGGTCGATTCCGCCAGAAGCTGCTCGAGCCAGGCCCCGAAATCCGCAATTCCCGGCGAAGCCACGATGGTAACCTTGTCGCGACCTGATTTTCCCAGCACGCCCAGGATCGTTCCGAGCACCACGCCCGGATTGTCGGCCGGGGGCACATCGGCGCCGCAGGAGCGCACCATGATCTGCGCGGCGGCGAGCAGCCGGCCGATATCGAGCCCCATCGCGGCGGCCGGAACCATGCCGAACGCCGACAGCACGGAGTAGCGCCCGCCGATATCCGGCAGCCCAATCGCCACGTGGCGAAACCGATCGCGCTCGGCCACGGCCTGCAGCTTCGAGCCCGGGTCGGTGATGGCGATGAAGCGCGCTCCCGCCCGTTCGGCGCCGACGGCGGCCTTGGCACGTGCGAAGAAATACTGCTTCAGGATATTGGGCTCGACCGTGCTTCCCGATTTGCTCGAAACGATGAACAGCGTTCGGGCAGGATCGATCCTGCTTTCCATGGTCCGGATCTGCGCCGGATCGGTCGAGTCCAGCACCAGAAGCTCGGGGCTGCCGGATTGCTTCCCGAAAGTCTCGGCCAGCACCTCCGGTCCCAGGCTCGAGCCGCCCATGCCGAGCAGAAGGACATGGGAGAATTCCTGCTTCCGGATGTCGGCGGCGAGGCTTGCCAGCGCGGAGGCCCGGTTGCGCTGCTCCTCCACTATGTTCAGCCAGCCGAGCCATTTTGCCTCGTCCGAGCTGGTCCAGAGCGCCGCGTCGCCCGCCCACAATCGCCGCACGTTCCCGTTATGCCGCCAAGATTCGAGCGATGCCGCGACCGCCTTCTCGAGGTCGGGCGTGAGCTTGGCCGTTTGGCCGTCGAGCTTGTCGCCGAGGATCGCGGCGCGCTTGCCGGCGACCGCGCCGAGCAGCTTGTCGAAGGCGTCCGCAAACAGCTGGACGCCCTCCTCCACCAGCTTCGCCGTCACCGCGTCGATGGAGATGCCGGCCCGATCCAGGGCCGCCATCACCTGCTCGGCTTGCGCGATATTCTCTTCAAGGCTGAGCCGCGGCTTCCCATGGTCCCGGAAGGCATCCATGGTGGCCGGCGGTAAAGTGTTGACCGTGTCGGGCGCGATCAGCTCGTCGACGTACAATACATCGCTGTAGTGCTTGTTCTTGGTTCCGGTGCTTGCCCATAGCAACCGCTGGACCCGGGCGCCTTTGGCGTGCAGCTTCTCCCAGCGCGCGCCGGCGAACAGGCGCTTATAGCGCTGATAGGCGAGCTTGGCATTGGCGATGGCGACCTTGCCCTGAATCCCGCCCAGCGCCTCGCGCCGGTCGGCTGCACCGCCTTGGGCAAGCCGCTCGTCGATGAGCTTGTCGACCGCGACATCGATGCGGCTCACGAAGAAACTGGCGACGCTCGCAACGCTTTTGGGGTCGCCGCCCTGCGCCACGAGGTGCTCGAGACCGGCCAGATAGGCCTCCACGACCTGTTCATAGACCTGCTGCGAGAACAGCAACGTAATATTGACGTTGATGCCCTCGCCGATGAGCTGGCGGATCGCCGGCAGGCCGGCGCCGGTGGCCGGCACCTTGATCATGACGTTGTGGCGGCCGACCGCACCCCACAGGCGCTGCGCCTCGGCGACCGTCGCTTCCGTGCTCATCGCCAGATAAGGCGAGACTTCGAGGCTGACATACCCGTCCGCCCCTTTGGTCGCCTCGAAGACCGGATGCAGCACATCGGCGGCATGGCGGATGTCCTCGATCGCCAACCGCTCATAGAGCCTCATCACATCGACGTCGCCTTCGGCTGCGATTTCCTTCAACGCCGAGTCATATTCCGCGCTGCCGCCGATCGCCTTCTCGAAGATCGAGGGATTGGAGGTGACTCCGGTGAGCCCGTCTTGCTCCACCAGCTTCTTGAGGTGGCCGTCCGCGATGAAGCCGCGGGCCAGAAAGTCGAGCCAAGGGGCCTGCCCGTATCGGTGCAGGGCGGCAAGCGGACTGGCCGCGGGTTTTGCCTGATCCTGAGGTTGCTTTTTTGCCTGCGGATTCATACGGGCTTTCCTTTGAACATTTCGATCTGGTCTCTCGCCGCCGCCAGCACCTTCTCGGCCGTAAAGCCGAATTTCGTCAACAGATCCTTTAGCGGCGCCGATGAGCCGAACGTGTGCATGCCGACCTTGGCGCCGGTCGTCCCGACATAGCGGTCCCAGCCGATCACGGAACCCATCTCGACCGATACCCGCGCCGCGATAGGGGGCGGCAGAATGCGATCCCGATACGCTTTATCCTGCTGCTCGAACAGCTCCCACGACGGCATGCTGACTACGCGCGCCGGAATGCCCTCCCGCGCAAGCTGCTCGTGGGCCGCAACGCAGAGCGAGACCTCGCTGCCCGTGCCGATCAGAATTACGGCCGGCTTGCCGTCCGGGGCGTCGGCCAGGATATAGGCGCCGCGGGCGACCCCCGTCGCGGTTGCATATCGCGTCCGGTCGACGGTCGGGAGCGGCTGGCGGCTCAGCACCAGGCAGGCCGGCTGGTGCGTGAGCCCCATGATGACCCGCCAGGCCTCGGCCACCTCATTGGCATCGGCGGGGCGCAGCGTAATGAGGCCCGGGATGCTCCGCAGCGCGATGAGCTGCTCGATCGGTTGATGGGTCGGACCGTCTTCGCCGACGCCGATCGAATCGTGGGTAAATACGTAGATGACCGGAAGCTCCATCAGGGCGGCGAGGCGGATCGGCGGTTTCATGTAGTCGGAGAATATGAGGAACCCCGACCCGTAGGGGCGGATCTTCGACAGCGCGATTCCATTCAAGATCGATCCCATGGCGTGCTCGCGCACGCCGAAGTGCAGGTTGCGTCCGCCGGGCTTGTCGGCCTCCAGATCGCCCGCCCCCTCGAAGGTTAGCCGCGTCTTGGTGGACGGCGCCAGATCGGCGGCGCCGCCGATGAGCCAAGGGTGGTTCCGCGCGATGGCATTGATCACCTTGCCGGAGGAGTCCCGGCTGGCAAGACCCTTGGGGTCTGGCGGAAAGCCCGGCAGATCCGCGTCCCAACCTTCGGGAAGCTCGCGCTTCTGCATGCGATCGATCTCGTCGGCGAGCCGCGGATGCTTGGTTCGGTAGGAGGCGAAGCGCTCGGTCCAGGCCTCGCGCAGCTCGCGGCCGCGCCGGCCGATGCCGTCGCGGAAATGCTCGCGCACACCTTCCGGCACCAGGAACTTGGCGTCCTCGGGCCAGCCATAGCTGCGCTTGGCGAGGCGAATCTCCTCCTCGCCCAGCGGCTCGCCATGGGCCGCGCTGGTGTCGTGCTTGTGCGGCGCCCCATAGCCGATATGGCTGTCGACGATGATCAGCGTCGGAACGTTGTGCGTGCTTCGAAAGACCTCGATCGCCTGCGCCAAGCGCCCGGTGTCGTTGGCGTCGCCGACGTGCTGTACCTTCCAGCCATAGGCGAGAAAACGAGCCGCCACATCGTCGCTGAACGCCAGGTCCGTGTGGCCCTCGATGGTTATCCGATTGCTGTCGTAGATCCAGCACAGGTTGCCAAGCATCTGGTGGCCGGCGAACGAAGCCGCTTCGCTCGTGACGCCCTCCATCATGTCGCCATCGCCGCAGAGGGCATAGACGTCGTAGTCGAACAGCGCAAAATCCGGCCGATTGAAATGCTGGGCGAGCCACCGGCCGGCGAGCGCCATTCCAACGCTGTTGCCGCAACCCTGGCCGAGCGGACCGGTCGTGGTCTCGATGCCGGAGGTCAGATGATATTCGGGGTGGCCCGGGCATTTGCTGCCAAGCTGGCGGAAATGCTTGATGTCCTCGAGCGTTAGCGACGGCTCTTGCAGCCGCTCGTAATCGGCGCCGACCGCCTTCACGCCGGTAAGGTGGAGCATCGCGTAAAGCAGCATCGAGGCGTGCCCGTTGGAGAGCACGAAGCGGTCGCGGTTCGGCCAGATCGGATCTTCCGGATCGAAGCGCAGGAACTCCTGCCACACCGTATAGATGACGGGGGCCAACGCCATCGGTGTTCCGGGGTGGCCGGAATTGGCCTGCTGCACGGCATCCATCGCCAGGGTGCGTATCGTGTTGATGCAGCGATCCTCGATCGAACCCGGATTCGGCAGCGATAGGGGATCGCTGGCAGCGTCCGATGGCGCCGGCGCCCCGCCTGCACGCTGCCGTTCAATCGGCTCTGCTGCTTTCATCATCGGCGCTGCTGTTTTGATCGAAGCTGGTCTTCGTTCGGATCGAGCCTGGTCCGCATCGCAGTTCTCCGTGAGCCAAGACACTGTTTCCGTCGTCCGTCCTTCGAGCGTAATTGGGACGCCTGAGAGGCCAAAACAATGGCCGGTTTCGCGGAGACTTGGCAACGAGAGGGCGAAGGCTCGGGCCGTGTCCAGTGCTCAGGACAGCATTTCCACCTGCAGGCGCGTAGCAGCCGCCGGCGTTCCGCGAGGAACCCAGCCGGTGTCGACCCCGCTGTAAAACGCGCGTTCCGCGGTTTGGTTGCATCGGCGCGGGCCATCGCCATGCCGATGTCTCCACAGCGGAGGGTCAGCGATCCATGCGGGGTGCGGTTGAGCGCCCGCGACATCAAATCTTCCGGCTGTCATAGGCCCAATGCAGCAAGGCCTGCCGCTGCCGGGGCCTGCAGGTCAGATGGCCGGGCTCGCAATTCCGCTCGATCTGGCGGATGTGCCGGCGCATGGCCTTCCAGCGCTTGATCTGCCGGCGATCCTCCTCGGGCAGGCGGCGGCCCATGGTGTAGCGGCAATACCATTGGAACCATCCGCGCGGATCGGCCGGATGCAACCAGCCCTTGCGGCGCCACACCGAAAGCGGCTGGCTGGCATCGACCCCGAAAAAATTGAGCGCAGGGTCGCGCCTGTCGGAGGAGAGCTTGGCCCGCGCGAACCAGCTCCGCGGAAACTCCTTGCGGCAGTCGGTCATGTACTTGCCGCCGAACACGCCGAGCCGCAGCATCTGCTGCGGGGTCAACTCAGGCGCGAACTCAGGATCGAAGTTGCGTCCAATCGGCTCGCTGCACACGTAGCGGTAGCCCTTCTGCATCTTGTCGTTGACCGTGACGGTGCGCTTGCGCATGGATGCCAGTGTTCGGATATTGCCAGGTCAGGGACGATTCTACGGCTTCGCGAAGCCGGTCGCGGCGGGGCCGCCGGTGCGACGCGGCTGCTCTTCCGCCGGCCGGCGCAATCGGTGTAACGTGAGCCCGAACCGGTCATCCGGGGGGTGCGGCGATGTCCCCATTCAATGAAAATGACCGGGCCGCAGCGCGGAAGCAATCACCGGGAGGGTGTTGATGGTGGATAAAGTCTTGATCGGCATGCTGGCCGCGACGGCGATCCTGCTGGCGCCGGGCGGCGCACACGCGTTCGATGAATCGAAATATCCCGACCTCAAGGGTCAGTGGGAGCGGGTCGGCGCGCCGCGCTGGGTCGCGCCCGGGCAAAAGGCGCCGCTGACGCCGGAGTACCAGGCCATCAACGAGGCGCAACTGGCTGACCAGGCGGCCGGCGGGCAAGGCAATTGGCCCTCCTCGTTCTGCATCCCGCAGGGCATGCCGGCGATCATGAATCTCTATGATCCGATGGAGATCGTGGTGACCCAGGACACCACCTATATCCTGATCAGCCACATCAATGATTCCTACCGGCGCATCTACACCGACGGCCGCGACTGGCCGGCGGAAGGCCAGGTCGAGCCGAGCTATGCGGGCTACTCCATCGGCAAGTGGCTGGATACGACCGGCAGCGGCCGTTACGACGTG
>DASYFD010000328.1:0-2242 GCA_036498625.1 Xanthobacteraceae bacterium
TCGAACCATTTGCGAAAACGGCAGGCGGAGCACTCGCCGCCTCACGAGGGAGCCCAAGAACCATGCAAAAAGCATTGCGCAAGGAAAAACCTGCCGCCGGTCAAGCGAACCATGCGGCTGATCTGCGCACCGCGCTCGACTGGCTGCGCGGGCAGGGGGACCTGATCGAGACCGACAAAACGGTCGATCCCGACCTCGAAATCACCGGGCTGCAGAAGCACATGGACGGCGGCTGTCCGGTGCTGTTCAACAATGTCAAAGGCAAGCCCCATCACCGCGTGGTCACCAATCTGTTCGGCGACATGAAGGTGATCAACAAGATGTTCGGCTGGAAGGACGACGCCGAGCGGGTGAAGAAGCTTGCGTATGCGCTGCGCCGTCCGCTCAAGCCGGTCGAAATCCCGCAGCAGGACGCGCCGTGTCAGGAGCACGTGATCAAGTCGCCGAAGGACGTCAACGAGCACGTGGTGGCGATCCGGCACACCACCTACGAGCCCGAGCTCACCGTGGGCTCGGCCATCCGCTGCGTCACCGGCGAGCAATTCGATGGCGGTTCGGATCTCGGCTACAACCGCATGAACTTCCGCTGGGGCAACGTCGGCACGTTCCAGATCTCGCCCGGCTCGCACATGTGGCAGGTGGTGAACAAATACTACAAGTCGAAGGAGCCGGTCCCGATCACCATGTGCTTCGGCGTGCCGCCGGCCTGCACCTTGCTCGCGGGCGCGGGCTTCGACTACGCGGTGCTGCCGATGGGCTGCGACGAGATCGGCATTGCCGGCGCCGTGCAGGGCGCGCCGATCCGCTTGGTGAAGGCGCGCACCGTCAACGCCATGGCGCTCGCCGATTCGGAACTGGTGCTGGAGGGCTACGTCGATCCGCGCGACCGCCGGTTCGAAACCAAGGAATCGGAGGACGCCGGCGTCCAGGGCCGCTTCCACTTCCATCCGGAATGGGCGGGCTACATGGGTAAGGCCTACAAGGCGCCGACCTTCCACGTGACCGCCGTCACCATGCGCAATCCCAAGACCAAGCCGATCATCTTCGCGCTCGGCGTCCACACCCTCGACGACCACAACATCGACACCACGGTGCGCGAGGCGGCGATCTACGAGCTGTGCGAGCGGCTGCAGCCCGGCATCGTGCAGAACGTGGTGATCCCGTACTGCATGACCGACTGGGGTGGCTGCATCATCCAGGTGAAGAAGCGTCACCAGATCGACGAAGGCTGGCAGCGCAACTTCATGGCCGCGGCGCTCTCCTGCTCGCAGGGCATGCGGCTCGCGATCGCGGTGAGCGAAGACGTCGATCCGTATTCCATGGACGACATCATGTGGTGCCTCACCACGCGCGTGAATCCGCGCGCCGACATCCTCAATCCGATCCCCGGCGGCCGCGGCCAGACCTTCATGCCGGCCGAGCGCATGACCGCGGGCGAGAAGCAGTGGACGGCCTCGAACACCAATTTCGAGGGCGGCATGGGCATCGATGCCACGGTGCCGTTCGGCTACGAGAGCGATTTTCTGCGCCCGGTCTATCCGGTGGACCGGGTCAAGCCGGAAGACTTCTTCAGCAAGAAGGATATCGAGAACGCGCGCTCGCGCATGGTGGGCTGGGTGCACTCGCTCGCCCGTTCCGGGCGCTGAGTGCCGATGTCTGAAGCGTTGTCCTAAGGGGTATGGGCGCTTATTGCCGTGCCGTCGTCCCGGCGAAAGCAGAGACCCATCGTGCCACGCACCGCGGTCTCTGGAATATGGGTCCCCGCTTGCCGCGGGGACGACACCGAGAAGGTTGGTGTTGAAAGCGTAACACCATGCTGCTGTCGGACGTGTTGGTGATCGACGCGACGGACCGGCTCGGCTGGATCGCCGGCCGCGTGCTTGCTGACCTCGGCGCGGACGTGATCAAGCTCGAGCCGCCCGGCAGCGACCGCGGCGGCGCGCACTGGCGTGCCTTCAACGTCAACAAGCGCGTCCTCGAGCTCGATCTGCAAGCGAGCGCCGACCGGGCGCGGCTCGAGGATTTGTTGCGCGCGGCCGACATTTGCCTGCTCACGCCATCCGTCTCCAGCACCTATCTCGATCCCCACGCGCTGCGGGAGAATTATCCGCGGTTGGTGGTCGTCGCCATCCGGCCGTTCGGCGGCGTCGGCCCGCGCAGCGCATGGAGGGCGAGCGACATCGAGCTCATGGCGGCGGGCGGCGCCATGGCGCTCGCGGGTGAGCCGGACGGCATGCCGGTA
>DASYFD010000329.1:0-23251 GCA_036498625.1 Xanthobacteraceae bacterium
CGACGACGTGATCTTCCCGACCGGCGGCGGCCTCAAGCTGGTCGAGCTCGCCCCCAACGTGCAGCATGTCGAGGGCGGAACCGCCAACAATCTGATCGTCGCCATGAAGGACTATCTGGTCATCTTCGACGCCCCCTATGGGGAGCTGCAGTCGCGCTGGACCATCGATGCGGCCAAGGCCAAATACCCCGGCAAGCCGATCAAGTATCTGGTCCTCACCCATCATCACATGGACCATACCGGCGGCATGCGGACCTTCGTGGCGGAGGGTGCGACCATCGTGGTGCCGAGCCCGGACAAGGCCTATTTCGAGAAAGACGTCGCGGCGCCCCGCACGCTGGTGCCCGACGATCTGCAAAAGAAGCCGACGGTCGCCAACATCGTCGAGGTCAAGGACCAGATGTCCCTGAAGGACGATACCGACGAAATCCGCATCTACAACATTACCAATCCGCACGTCCAAGGCATGTTCATCGGCCACGTGGTCAAGGGCAACGTGCTCTATGTCACCGACTTGATCTCGCCGCGGGGCGCGATCGAGCGTTCGGAGGCGACGGTGGCGGTCGGCGAGGCGGTGCGGAAATTCGGCATCAGCGGGGCCGTGGTCGCGGGCGGCCATGGCACCACCGCCAAGCAGGCCGACATCGCGGCGGCACTGGCGTCGAACTGAAGCCTTATCCGTCGAACAGGGCGGTGGGGCCGTAGGGCCGTAGGATGGGTTGAGCTCTTGCGAAACCCATCGGCGGCGATTGATGGGTTTCGCATAGCCCGCGAAGACGGGCGTAAACGCCCTAATGAGCTCAACCCATCCTACAAAGCGACAAAAGTGATCCGCGGTGCCGGAAACGGCGCCGCGGATCAAGCCTGTGCCATTTCGTCATGGCGGGCATGACAGAGAAGCCGCAGCCTCAGAACCCGAATTGCTCCCGCACGATGCGCTCGTCCAGACTGTGGCCGGGATCGAACAGCATGTGCATGGCGATGCTTTGATCCATCTTGATGTCGACCGCCAACACGTCTCTCACCTCGTCGTGGTCGGCGACCGCCGCGACCGGGCGCTTTTCCGCCTCCAGGACCTCGACCCGCACCTGCGCGCTGTCCGGCAGCAGCGCGCCGCGCCAGCGGCGCGGCCGGAACGGGCTGATCGGGGTCAGCGCCATCAGCTTCGCGTTGATCGGAATGATCGGGCCCTGGGCGGAAAGATTGTAGGCGGTCGAGCCGGCCGGGGTCGCCAGCAGCACGCCGTCGGCGACCAGCTCGGCCAGACGCTCCTTGCCGTCGATCAGGATGCGCAACCGCGCCGCCTGGTAGGCTTGCCGGAACAGCGACACCTCGTTGAAGGCATGAAAATCGCGGATGCTGCCGTCGCTGGCACGCGCCCGCATGAGCAAGGGGTGGATCACGGTGGTGCGGGCGGCCGCGAGGCGCGCGCGCAAGTCCTCCTGGTGATACTCGTTCATCAGGAAGCCGACAGTGCCGCGATGCATGCCGTAGATCGGCTTGCCCGAGCTCATGAAGCCGTGCAGGGTCTGCAGCATGAAGCCGTCGCCGCCGAGCGCCACGATGACGTCGGCCTCCGCGGGCGTTACATTGCCGTAGCTTCCGGCCAGCCGCGCCAGCGCCTCCTCGGCCTCGGCGATCGGGCTGGCCACGAAGGCGATGCGCTCAAAGCTCACTCGGCTTGCTTGATTCATGGTCTCTCTGCACTCACGGACACGCCCCTATGGAACGCGCGCTTCTCGTCTATACGACCTATCCCTCGATTGTCGAGGCGGAGCGGGCAGGCCGCTCGATCGTGGAGCAGCGCCTGGCCGCTTGCGTCAACATCCTTCCCGGCATGGTGTCGCACTATTGGTGGCAGGGCGCCATCGAGCGGGGCGAGGAAGTGGTGATGATCATCAAGACGCGTGCCGCGCTCGCCGAGCGGGTCTGCGCCGCCGTGAAGGCCGGCCATTCCTACGTCACGCCCGCCCTCATGGTGCTGCCGGTCGAGCACGTCGATCCGGCCTATCTGGCCTGGCTGATGGCGGAGACGCAGGCGGCAACCGTTGGAAGCTGAGCCCGCAGAGGTGTCCGCCAATATGAACGGCGGCTAACCGGCACCTGCAACGCGCATTCATCCGCATGAATGGCCGGTGTCGTCGCGCTTCAGAACCGGTTCAGCGCCCATGTTGCACATTGGCGGCAGGATCGGCATGGGGCCGATCATCGAATCCCGGTCCGCGTTTCAGCCCGGACCCTCAAAGGACAATTCTCATGATGCGTAAATTCGCAGTCGCGTTGATCGCGACCACCATGCTCGTGGCGCCGGCGCTTGCCGCCGATGCCGTGAAATCGACCCCGGCACCGGTCGCGGCAACAACCGCAGCTCCGGCTGTGACGCCGGCCCCCAAGACCGAGATCAAGACCGCAACCAAGCATGCGACCAAGCACCTGGCCAAGACCGACAGGCACCTCAAGACCATCAAGGTCGCTCACCGCCATACCGTGCGTCACATGACCTTCGCCAAGAACGGCAAGCATCCGAGCCATGTGGTCTCGGCGAAAGTGTCGAAGCCGGTCAAGACCGTGAAGGTGGCTCCGGCGGCTTCGCCGACCTGGTTCCCTTGGACGCAGGTCAACACCGACAAGCCGGTCAAGACCGTCAAGGTCGCGCATCATCATGGGCATCACCTGATGCTCGCCAAGCATGCGAGCCATGTGAAGACCGTGAAGGTGTCGAAGCCGATCAAGACCGTGACCGCGGCGCCGACGACCACGACGCCGGCCGCCTCGACCGTCGCCACGCCCGCCGTGAAGGTCATCAAGGCGAACAAGGTCGTCAAGACCAGCAAGGTGACCAAGAAGATCAAGGTCGCTCACCGCCACAATGCGCATCACCTGGCCAATGCCAAGAACGGCCAGCACGCGCTGCACGTCAAGACCGCGAAGGTGTCGAAGCCCATCAAGCACGCCAGCGTGAGCAAGACCCCCAAGCAAGTCACCCACGTCGTGGGGAAGAGCAGCAAGGTCATCGCCAACTGATGCACCTTGTCAGCATGAACCCTGCGCCCAGGCTGCATCGTTGGTCTGCGTAAGGGTCTGGGCTGCTGCGCCGGCCCGCGGTTGAACAAACCGCGGGCCGGTCGCGTTTCGAGGCGCCGGGCGGGAGAAATTTACATCCTCGACGGGCCCGGCTAGGCTTCTGCCGATGAAGCCCGCGCCCTACGGCCCGTTTCCGTATTCACCGATCATCCGGCGGCCGGTGCTGACCTGGCCCAATGGCGCGCGGGTGGCGCTCTGGATCATTCCCAATATCGAGTTCTTCTCGCTTGCCGAGAAGGTGCCGGCGGCGGCGGGCGGCAGCGGTGCGCCGGTGCCCGATGTTCCGGCCTGGTCGGTGCGCGACTATGGCAACCGGGTCGGCGTGTTCCGGCTGATGGAAGTCCTCGACCGCCATGGCATCCGGGCCACGGTCGCCCTCAACAGCGAGCTGTGCGCCCAGCATCCCGTCATCATCGAGGAGGGCAACCGGCGCCGGTGGGAATGGATGGGCCACAACGAGAGCAATACGCGCCGGCTCAACGAGGCGCCGCCGGCTGAGGAAGCCGGCATCATCGAGCGCACCCTGGCCACGATCGCGGCCGCCGCCGGCACGCGGCCGGTCGGCTGGCTCGGCGCCGGCCTGCAGGAGACCTGGGACACGCTCGACCTGCTGGCGGCGCAGGGCTGCGAATATGTCGGCGATTGGGTCAATGACGATCAGCCCTGTATGATGACGCTGGCAGGCGGGCGGCGGATGGTGGCTATGCCGTATTCGCAGGAGATCAACGACAAGCCGGCGTTCGAGCGCCAGCATCGCACCGCCGACGAGTTTCGCGACATGATCTGCCGGCAGTTCGACGTGCTCTACCGCGAAGGCGCGCAGTCGGGCCGCGTGATGGCGATCGCCATCCATCCCTATCTGACCGGCGTGCCGCACCGCATCGACGCGTTCGACGCGGCGCTCGCCCATATCTGCGCCCACGACGGCGTGTGGAAGGCGACCGGCGCCGAGATCGCGCGCCACTATGCGGCGCAGGCCGCGAGCGCGGGGTGATGGGCATGCCTCACATGCGCCGACCGCTCGCACGCGCGCTGTCGATGCTGCTGGTCGCCGCTAGCGCCGCGCTGGCGTTGCCCGCGCGCGCCGAGACCATCACCATCGGGCTGGTCGGCGCGGTCTCCGCCACCCACTGGCCGATCTATGTGGGCCTCAAGCAGGGCTACTACGCCGCCCAGGACATCAAGCTTGCCACCGTGTTCACGCTGTCCAGCAACGCATTGGTGCAGCAGCTTGCCGCCGGCTCGCTCGATGCCGCCTTGTCCACCGGCATCGTCGATCCGGTCTATGCCATCGACAAAGGTGCCCCGATCGCGATCCTGCGGTTGGAGATGGTGTCGCCGCCCTATGCCTTGCTGGCCAAGCCCGCCATCGCGAGCATCAAGGAGCTCAAGGGCAAGACCATTATGGTGGACGGTCCCAAAGGGATCACGCGCCTCTACGTGGAGCGGATGCTGGCGGCCAACGGCATCCAATTGGGGGAAACCCAGACCCTGTTCGCGGGCGCGACCTCGGCACGCTTCTCGGCGCTCCTGGCGGGTGCGATCGACGCCACCATCCTGCTGCCGCCGTTCAACTTCTTTGCCGAGTCGGCCGGATTCCGGAACCTCGGCCTGTCGGTCGACTATACGCCGGAGCTGCCGTTCACCGGCGCGGTGGTCAACCGGAATTGGGCCGCCGCGCACCGCGCCACGCTCGATCGGCTGCTCGCCGTCCACAATCAGAGCATGGCGTGGTTCCTGGACCAGCGGAACCGGGAGCCCGCCATCGCCCTCATGGTCGAGGCCACGCGGCAGAAGCCGGAGGACGTCGCCAAGGCCTACGACTTTCTGCAGGGAAGGAATTTCTTCGATGCCGGCGGCAAGGTGTCGCGGGCGAAAATGAATGCCATGCTGGCGGCGCTGCGGGAGCTTGGCGATATCTCGCCCGAGCTCAATGTCGATCGAATGCTCTTGCCTGGCGTGACCCAGGTGACAGAGTGAGCGGGCGTTGCGGGAGCGAACCATGACCGATCCAACCGACCAAGCGTGCGGGGCTCACCGCATCACCCGCCGGGCGTTCGCGCAGGCCGCGCTTGCGGCTGGTTCGGCGAGCGCCCTGGTTCCGTCCTGGTCGCGGGCGCAGCCGGCCTATCCGACCCGTCCGGTGCGGGTGATCCTGCCGTTCGCAGCCGGCGGGCAGGCCGACATCACCTCGCGATTCGTGGCCGAGCGGCTGGGCGAGAAGCTCGGCCAGCGCTTCGTGATCGAGAACCAGCCCGGCCCCGGCGGCATCGTCGCGGCGCGCTCCGTGCTGTCGGCGGCGCCCGACGGTTATACACTCGGGCTCGCCACCAACGGCACCTCGATCAGCGTCGCCATCTACAACGCGCTGCCGTTCGATCCCGTGAGGGACTTTGTCACCATCTCGACGCTCGGCTATTTCGATCTGGTGTTCGCCACCAATTCCGAGTCGCCGTTCCGCACCTTGCCGGACTTCATCAAGGCGGTGCGCGAAGAGCCCGGCAAGCTCAACATCGGCACCATTGCGATCGGCAGCACCCAGGAGCTCGGCGCCGAGCTGTTCAAGGCGTCCGCCAAGCTCGAGGTCCAGATCGTGCCGTACCGCACCACGCCCGACGTCATCGTCGGGCTCTTCCGCAACGACGTTCAGCTCATGGTCGACTTCTACGCTCCCATGCAAGCGGCGCTGGAGCAGAATCGCATCCGCGCCGTTGCCACCTCCGGGATGGCGCGCACCGAATACCTCTCCGCCGTGCCGGTGGTGAGCGAGGCCGGTGTTCCGGGCTACGAGGTGACGGCCTGGAACGGGCTGTTCGCCCCCAAGGGAACGCCCGCCGCGATAATAAGTCTACTGAACCGGTCGGTGGGTGAGGTTCTGGCGGTACCGGACATCAAATCACGCTTCGCTACGCTGGGCATCACCGCGAAGGCGAGCACGCCCGAGGAATTGAAATCCCGCATGCAGGGCGACATCGGCAAATGGGCGGCGGTGATCGAGCGCGCCGGCATTCCCAAGCAGTAGATCTCCCCATGCGTGCCATCCTACGGCTCTACGAGGACGTCCTCCCCAATGACGGCGCGTTGCGCATCGCATTGCCGGGGCTGCCGCGCATGATCTACGTGGTGCATGGCGCCGCCACCATCGGCGGCCGTGCCTTGAGCGATGGCGAGGCATGGCACGGCGAGGACGCGGTGACGCTCGCGCCGGGAAGCGATGGGGTCACCTGCTGGCGATTCGAGCTCGCGCCCGCGAATGCGGCCGGCGGTGAAGCCGAGGGGCCCGCGATGATCTCGCGGCAAAAGCTCATGGCATCGGTCGAGATGCTGCCCGCCGGCGATCTCCTGTTGCGCGGCGACAGCGTGGCGTTTCCGCCCGGCGGCTGCGCCTTTCTGCACCGGCATCAGGGACCCGGCATCCGCTGCCTGCTCGAGGGCGGCATTCGGATCGATACCCACGGAGCCTCGACCAGCTACGGCCCAGGCGGCGCCTGGTACGAGAGCGGGCCGGAGCCGGTTTTTGCGCAAGCCGCGCGCGACCGCGCCACCCGCTTCATCCGCATGATGATCCTGCCGCGCGCGCTCACGGGCAAGAGCTCGATCGAATATCTCAATGCGGACGACAAGGCGCGACCCAAGTCGCAATCCTACCAGGGCTTCGCGGACGCGCCGATCAGCTTTCCGGCGCCGCGCCCGTGACTGTGCTCGAGCAGTATCTCCGCATGGAGATTTCGACTCTTTCAGCCCTCATTGTGAGGAGCGCGGGTCTTGCCCGCGCGCCTCGAACCATGGCCGCGGGTGCGGCGTTGCCCGGGCCGCGTCCTTCGAGACGGCCGGCAAGGGCCGACCTCCTCAGGACGAGAATGTAAATTCGTGGATCAACCAATCAACAAACACTGTCACAAGGGGAGGCAAGCCCATGATGAAGCCCGCGACCATGTCGAGACGCACGCTGCTCGCCGGCACCGGCGCCGCGCTCGCGGCGGCTCCGGCCACGCCCGTCCTGGCCGACTGGGAGCCGAGCCAGCGCTATCCGGATCAGGCCATCGAGGTTCTCGATCCCAAGTTCGAGCGGCTGCACATCTTCAGCACCGCGGTCGAGCGGCTCGCCACCGGCATGCGCTGGTGCGAGGGACCGGTCTGGTTCGGCGATGGCCGCTATCTGCTGTGGAGCGACATTCCCAACAACCGGATCATGAAGTTCGAGGAATCGACCGGCCAGGTGAGCGTCTTCCGCCAGCCCTCGAACTATTCCAACGGCAATTGCCGCGACCGCGCCGGCCGGCTGATCAGCTGCGAGCATGGCACGCGTCGCATCAGCCGAACCGAGTATGACGGCACCATCACCACGGTCGCCGACCGCTTCGACGGCAAGCGGCTCAACTCGCCCAATGACTTGACTACCCATTCCGACGGCTCGGTCTGGTTCACCGATCCGCCCTACGGCATCGCCGGCAACTATATCGGCGACCAGCAGGAGCCGGAGCTGCCCTCGAACGTCTATCGGGTCGACACCAGCGGGAAGGTGACGGTGGTGGCCGACGATTTCATGCGGCCGAACGGCATCTGCTTCTCGCCCGACGAGAAACGCCTCTATGTCGTGGAGTCGCGCGGCAATCCCAACCGCCTGATCAAGGTCTATGACGTGACCGATAACGGCACCCGGCTCGCCAATGGCCGGGTGTTCGTCGACGGCGGCGCCGGCACGCCCGACGGCTTTCGCTGCGACATCGCCGGCAACCTGTGGTGCGGCTGGGGCACCGGGCGCGAGGAGCTCGACGGCGTCATGGTGTTCTCGCCCGACGGCAAGCCGATCCTGCGCATCCGCCTGCCGGAGGTCTGCGCCAACGTCTGCTTCGGCGGCGCCAAGCGCAACCGGCTGTTCATGGCGGCCGGCCGTTCGCTCTATTCGCTCTATGTGCAGACGCAAGGGGCGCGGATGTGGTGAGGCACGCCGGCGACCAGATCGGCATCGAGCGGCGGCTCATTTGCAGGAAAACGTCTGACCGAGGGTCTCAGCCAGTGCTATTATCGGGGGCGCAGCGCAGGGGGCGGCGGAACCGCTAGGGGGCCGCCGAAGACGTCGCTGCAAGGAGTTGCGGTCATGCGCCGTTGGATGGTGGCGGTCTTGGGCGTCGTCCTGGCCGGAAGCAGCGCGCCGGCGCAGCCGATCGACGGCCGGCTGAAGACCGTGCAGGAGACCGCGACGCTGAAGATCGCGTATCGGACGGACTCGCGGCCGTTCGCGTTCCTCGATCCGCAGGGGCGACCGACCGGCTACACCATCGAGCTCTGCGAGCAGATCGCCAAATCGCTCGAAGGCGAGCTCCATCTGCCGGCGCTGGCAATCAAGTGGGTGCCGGTCGATACCCGTACCCGGTTCCAGGCCATCGTCGACGGCTCCGCCGACATGGAGTGCGGATCGACGACGGTTTCGCTGTCGCGCATGAAGCTCGTCGACTTCTCCAGCCTGGTCTATGTCGAAAGCACCGGCGTGCTGGTCAAGGCCGGGGAGGGAATGTTCAGCTTCAGTGACATGGCGGGCCGCAAGATCGGCATCGTTCCCGGCTCGACCAATGCCCAGGCCATCCGCGATCAGCTCGAGCGGCGCAAGCTCGATGCGACCTTGGTCGAGTTTCGCGACCGGGAGGAGGGCGTGGCTGCCCTGGCGCGCGGCGCGCTCGACGGCTTCGCCACCGACAAGCTGGTGCTGCTTGCTCTGGCGCAGGCGGCGAACCTGCGCAACTTCAACATGCTGCCGGAGGACCTGTCCTTCGAGCCCTTCGCCATCATGCTGCCGCGGGGGGATTGGGAATTCCGCCTGGCCGTCAACACCGGGCTGGCGCGGATCTTTCGCAGCGGAGCGGTGGTCGAGCTCTACACCAAGTACTTCGGCGGCTTCGGCCGACAGCCCTCGACTTGGGTCGGCGCGGTGCTGACTTTCGGCGGCTTGCCGGAGTAGCAGGCGGATGCATTGAAGTCAGTTGGCGCGCTCATGCTTGCGACCACAGCGCTCGCCGGGAGCATTGTCTCGCCGCGGCTCGCCGACGCAATATCGCGGCACGCAGGCCGAACCGGTTAGCGCCGGCCCAGCAGCGAGCGACGGAATCTGCTTCTGCGCGCCTCCTCCTGGCACACAAAAGTGCCCGTCCTGCCTTCAGCATAAAGCCGCTGGCCCTTGATGTAATAGATACGCTTCTGAAGATCGAGCCAGACGACGGCGTCGTTCGGGCAGTGCTGTTGCGCCTGCAGCTCGGTCTGAAACAAGGTGAACTGGGCAGATGCATGGTTTGCGTGGCCTGCCGCCACCAATACTGTGACGAGCCATATACACGATTGCTTCTTGCTCATGTGGGCGGACTTCCTTCAGGATCATAAACAACGGGCCTCAGGACCAACCCAAATATAGCACATCGGCAAAGGCGGGGGGTTGGAGCGGGGCCGGAGCGCCAGAACTGCAATCGATTATTCTCCGGTCGGCATGACGATCAGCCGAGTGACGACCCGAGCTTCGTCACCGCGGCTGCGAGCCTTCCTTCTGCCAGCGCACCCGGCTTTGGGTGAGACCCAGCGCCACCAGCATGGCGGCCATCCTGATCGGCGCGCCGATGCCTTCCACCACCGGCACGCCGAGCTCGCCGGCGAGCCATTGCGGCTTCATCTGCACCGGGCATTGGGTGATGCCCTGCGCGATGATAACGTCGGCTCCGTCCTCGGCGATCAGCGCGCGCGCCGCGGCCAGGAACGACGCCACCATCTGGTCGCGGTTGTCGGCGATGTGCTGCAGATAGAAGCCGCTGGCGCGCCGTCCCGCGATGAAGGATTCCATGCCATAGGCGCGGGTCTGCGCCCGGTGGCGCGGGATCGCGGAAGGATGATAACAGACTACCCCGAAGCGCTCGCCGACCTGGGCCGCCACGTGCAGCGCGGCCTGCAGCGGCGCCACCACCGGGATGTCGACCGCCGAGCGGCCGCCGTCGACGCCGAGATCGAGCATGCCAAGCGGCACCACCGCATCATAGCCCTCGCGCTCCGCGTGGCGGAACGCATCATGGAAGAGCGGCGCCGCCGCCTGGATTTCCGCCGGTCCGAGCCCGTCGAACGGCCGTGCCGCGACCGACACGATGCCGACCTCGACCTCGGCCGAGGAATAGCTCCTGGCCACGTCCTCGCGCAGCCGGCGCTGCTCGGGCGGATAATCGCCGATCACGAACGCAACCCGGATCATGTATCGTCTCCCCTGCGTGGAGTGCTGGTGCCCGGTTGGACGAGTGCGAGATCGGAAATGTTCGAAGGACTGGTGCCGGGTGAGAGGCTCGAACTCCCGACCCCTTGATTACAAATCAAGTGCTCTACCAGCTGAGCTAACCCGGCATTCTTCAAGCATTACAGGGCTTTTCGGCTTCCGCCAATTCCCCGGGATGGGTATTTGCAACCGCTTCTGCTGCCCAATGCCCGATGCGGCCACTTCTTTAGGGCGACGCCGTATGCATCGTCAACGAGGGCGGCGGTCGTCTGGGGCAGCGATCGAAATGTTGAGGCGACCGTAAACCATGCGACCGAGCATCGGCGGCTTCGACTCTCGGGGCCTTCGGCCGGAAGGTATTATTGAACCAAATCGCCGGGGGCCAAGCTGTTGTTCTCAAATCTCTGATGATAAAAGGACGCGATCGGCATACGCTCCGGTCGGCCTGAAGCCCTGTTGGAGTTGTATCGTGCGCATCCGATATAAGGTCGCCGTCTTGGCATTCTCGCTGTCCGGCATTGCAATTGCGGTGTGGGGGTCGGGGATTCAGAGCGCGACCGTCGATCAGACCGACTGCAATACCCACGATCCGCCTTCCGGCTGCGCCGCCAAACCTGAATTGGGAATTCCAGCCGGGGATGTGCTCCTCGTCGGGGAGCCCGGGTTGGCCTCCGCTATTGCCGCCGATGACGACCTCGCGATCATTCGTTTTGCCCCGAAGGCGGAAGCTGCCGACATCACTGCGTTCCTGGTGGCCAACAAGGCCACCCTGGTCGATGGCCCGCGGATGGGTGGGCTGTATACCCTCCAGCTGCATGAAACCGGCAAGGCAAAGCTCGAACTCATCAAGCAAATGCAGGCCCAGTCCGCGATCGTCGATTTCATCGCAACGGTGCAGTGAGCCTGCCGAACTATTCGGCGGCAGGCGGCATGCCAGCGAACGCCAAGGCGACGGCCGCCGGCCAGATTCACGCTTGATGCCGGGTTGTGTAGATATTAACATCCTCTCTAGGTGGTGGAGCAGCTGCGTTGCAGCGTCCTGCCGAATGCACATCGAATGCTCTGATCGATGCCATTCATGACGATGTCGTGTCCAATTAGGTCCAGTCCCCATAGCGCATTCCATTTCAATCTGGCGTGAGAGAATCGGGGAGGAAGAATGATGGGTGACGCGGTGCCACGGCCAGAACTCCACCCCGATGCCGCGGGAGGCGCGGCTCAACCGCTAAGCGCTTCTCGATATGCATTTGTCGGCTTTTGTGGGTTGGCGCTAACGATTCTCGTCGCATGGTACCTGACACAACGAATGGAGGTCTTGGCCGCCTACGGACCGCAAGCATATTATTTCGTGCTGGTCTTGCTGGGGATAGCGGTGGCAGTATTTTTATTTGGCGTGCTGCGTTCGACCGCATCTTTAAAGGGGACCCAGTTTGGCTATGCGATCGATCTTGGCGGACCGGCTGTGGCCGCCGTGTTGGTGGTTTGCGGTGGGTTTTATTTCGGCCTCCCTGCCGGCGAATTCTCTTTGACCTTGTTCCTCAGAGGTGAGCAGCCGGCAAGTGAACTGGCCAAGGACGCCGTCATTGTGGTTGATATAGAGGGAAGGCGTGACAGGCATCCGATCTCGGCCGCTGGCGACGTCACGATCAAGGGGATACCGTCTCGTCTCCGAAGTTCAGAAATTTCAATCGGTCTCGAGTCGAAGTTATATCGGCTGAAGGACCCTCAAATAACTTATCTTATTCCCGCAAATGCCGTTATTTATATGGACGTGATTCCGATTGGTGATGAAGTAAATCACTCGGGTTCAATTCCGAATCTCCTCTATTCCACCTTCAAGTCGATTTATGAGGCTGCCCCCGACCTGCAAAGCGTGCGAGGACCCGCACATCTGAGCGCCGATTCGTATCAAGCTGTGTACGAAAATGCGCACGTGATTTGGATTAAGCCGCTAATGACCATTTTTGTGTTGCCAAAGGATCCCGGTCGAAAATTGGTGCGTTACCAGGAGACAAGTTGGGCCACGGACAGCGATCTCTTTGACGAGGAGAAGGCGAGAGCGATTTTCCAAACTCCGATTGGAAAACACCCGCCGCATGGGGGCATTGCGAACCTATGGAGGAACGATCCTGAGCATTGGAAATGGCTGGGATGGCTCGACTGGCAATGCCGATTTTTGGATAAGATTTACTATCAGCAATTCGAGAATGGCGTTGTCCTTGGCACGTTTCGGGCCCATCCTACCCAGGACGAAGGGCAGATAATCGCTGTCTTGGACAACGGTGGTTGGCGATCGGTGTCCCAATCCGACAATGTTCCGAAGTGCCAAAATGTCTTTGAGCAATTTCCCAAATAGTTTTGGCGGCTTTAAAACCCTGCCGCGTTAGCGCCGCGCAAATAATCGTGGCGCGTTGCCGCGGGTTCGAGAAACATCGGGGAAGGCCGATCAAATGAATTTTTTACAGGCCATCGACTCATGTCTCATGAAGTACGCGAGATTTTCCGGCAGGGCCGCAAGATCGGAATACTGGTATTGGGCTTTGTTTCTGGCTCTGGGCCGTACTGCTACTCGGTTACTGGACGTCGCTGTCTTCGATGCTTCTTTCAATGATCATCTTTCCTGGTATCCTTTCTATTCAATCTTTTCTCTGATGGCTGTCGTGCCGACGTTCGCGGTCTCGGTGCGCCGTCTGCACGATGTAGATCGCAGCGGCTGGTGGCTCCTGATGTATTTCACCATCATCGGGGTCATTTATCCCCTGTTCGTTTGGAAGTGCACAAAGGGGACCGAAGGAGAAAATCGTTTCGGTCCCGATCCGTTGCAGATGGATGCGAGAGTAGCGAACGTGTTTTCCTGAAGCGGGCATGCCGCGGCGTCTGAGCGCCGAGCCGGAATTGGGCTGATCACCGATCGAAAAGGGGATCGCCGCACATCGGCATTGCAACCCCTTAATGTCTCGTCTTCCGAGGGATGCGCTTGAGCGTCCACGCGACGCGCAGCCCTGCGATCCCCCGAAGTTCGAAATCAACGGGCCGATCTCGGTCGCGCCCGCCAGCACAGTTTGGTTCCGCCAGGCCTCGATCCGGTCCTACAAGTAGCCGGCCACGCCGTGCCGCCGCGTTGTCCGCAGGGGCGCCGCGGTCGCACGCGCCGATCACCACGAATATTTGACCTGCGCGGTGCCCGCATAGGTATCGGCGCCGCGCCCGAATTCGCCGTCGAATTTGGCCAGCGCGGACCAGCCGCCGCGCCCGCGCCATTCGGCGCCCGCGGTGACGAGGGCGAGATCCGAGGGCGGCGCGGCGCCACTGACCACGAAGGTCGCGACCGGCACCGCGATGAAGGTCGCGGCGAGACTGGGATTGCTGCGCCAGTCGTGCGCCCAGGCGGCGCGGCCGAACAGGTCAACGCTGCTGCCGTCGGCCTGCGCGAAGATCCGGTCGAACCGGCCGCCCAGCTCGGAGCGCGCCAGGGTGGCGTTCTGCGCCGCATAGGACAGCGCGAACGCATCGGGGACGCCGAGCGACCCGCTCTCGCCGTAGCCCGGCGAGCGGTAGCTCTGCGCCTGCACGGCCGCATACGGGGTGAGGGTGAAGGGTGCCCACATCTTGACTTGATAGCCGCCCTCCAGCCGTCCACCGAAGCTCTGCGCATCGAACGAAGCGCTCAACGTATCGGCGCCCGTGATGGTGATGGTGCGGCTGGTCGACACCCAGTGCGACGCATAACTCAACGCGCCTGAGAGGTAGGCCGGCCCCCACTGCCGGGAGCCATAAAGGCCGGCCAGGAACGCATCGCTGTGGCCGCCGCCCAGGCCCGCCGAGAGCGACCATGAAGTTCCGCCGCCGGCGAGCGCCAGGCCCACGATGGTGTCCGGTGCAATGTGATAGTCGATGCCGGCCGCAAAGGCGCCAGCGCGCGCCGCCAGGTCGTGGCTGCCCACAACGGCGGGATCGCCGTTGGTGCGGTTGCTGCCGCCGAAAGCCGCGGCCCAGGAGGTCCAGCGCGGCGCATCCAGCCGCGGCGGCGCCTTGAGCATCGCCCCATAGGCGAGCGCCACGTCGGTGGGAAAGCTTTCCGCGCGCTCCGGCGCGAACGGCAGCGCCGGGCCGCCCCCCGCGGCGGCGCTGCCGTTGGGCGCGGTCAGCAACGACAGGAATCCGGTCGTCAGCTCGAACGCGCCCTGCTGAGCGCCGGTTGCGCCTTCGCCCGACAGCTGGGTGAATGCGCCGGGCAGCGCCGATTGCGGCAGGGTGAACAGGCTGGTGAAGGCCGCCGGCAGGCTGGCGCCGCTGTTGAACGCGTTGCCGATCGCGCCCGCCACATTGGCCTGATTGAGGTTGAGCCCCGGAACCTGCGCGAGCTTGGCGGTGAGCGTCAGAATGACGGCGGTCGGCGTGTAGGTGAGGCTCGGCGTGAAGAAGCCCGGCAGGTCCGTAGCGGTGAACGTGCTGAAGGTGCCGCTGCGGCCGCCCGCTGCCGAGAGGATGGTGTACTGGCTCTGAAACGATGTGCCCTGGAACACCGCCTGGGCGGTGCCGGCGACCGCGGCGGTGCCGGTCGCCGTGGTGCGGCCGGACGCGCTCTGGGTGACGCCGATCAAGTAGAGGCTCGCGGAGCTGAGCACCAGATTGCCGCTGACCGTCAGCGTGCCGACCCCGTGGCTGCCCGGCGCCAGCGTGGCGCCGTTCGCGATCGTGGTGCTGCCAACGCTCCCGGTGCCGCCGATGAGGCCGCCGGTGACGTTCACGGCGCCGTTGATGGTGCCGTCGACCAGGAAATTGCCGGCCTCGACCGTCCAGGACTGGTTGCCGGTGCCGGTCACGGTCCAGCTCGACGTGCCGATCTTGTCGAAGGTCGAGAAGCCCTGATACTGCAGGGCTGCGCCGATGCCGCTCAGATTGAAGGTGTCGGTGCCGGTGCCGCCGAGCTGGAAAATGTCGGAACCTTGGCCGAGCACGGTGCCGCCGATGACGGAGCCGGGCCCGAGGGTGAGCGTGTTGCCGACCGATCCGGTGGAGAATTGGATCGCGACCGGCGTGGCGCCGCTGGTTCCCGTGATGGTGCCGGCATTGAACACGCTCGATGCGCCATTGCCGGCGCGGAAGATGATCGCGGTGGCGCCCGTGACGGTGCCGCCGCTGTCGTTGGTGATCGCTGCCGTATTCACCCGAATCCCGGATCGCGTGGTGCCGGTGATGGCACCGGAATTGGTGATCGTGGTCGCCGCGGTGGTGTTGGTGTTGATGCCGTCGAGATCGCCGATGATGGTGCCGGCATTGCCCACCGTGGTGGCGGCGCTGGTGAGGATGGCGGCCGAATTGCCGGCCTGGGTCGCCTGGATGGTGGCGCCGGCATTGTTGGTGATGGTGGTGATTCCGAATGTCTCGACGCCGGAGAAATTGGCCGCGATCTTTCCCGAGTTGGTGATGTTGGTGGCGCCGCCGAACACCGCGATCGAGCTGCCGCCGCCGGTCTCCTGGACGGTTCCGGAGTTGGTGAGCGTGACACTGTTGGACGAGATGACGATGCCGCCGGAGCCGCTGTTCTGGATGAAGCTCGAGGCGTTGTTGGTGATGTTGGCGGACGTGCCGGCGCTGACGGTGACGCCGCCGGCGGTCGTGCTGCTGATGGTGCCGGAATTGCCGATGGTCGCCGCGGTGCTGGTGCCGACCGCCGTCGTCCCGCCCGACACCGTACCGCCGCTGTTGTTGGTGAGCGTGAAATCGCCGGTCCCGGTGATGCCGTTGGTGCCGCCGGATATGGTCGACGAATTGGTGATGCTGGCGCCGTTGGTGGTGCTGATCGCGGTGGCGCCGCCCGAGATGGTGCCGGTATTGGCCGTGATGGTGACGCCGGCGCCGGCTATGCCGATGCCCGACGCGCCGCTCGCTTGGATCAGTCCGGAATTGCTGGTGAGGCTGACGAGCCCGCTCGACTGGATGCCGCCCCCCAAGCCGGAGATGGTGCCGGCATTGCTGCCGCTCAACGATCCGCCCGGAAGCTGCCCGGCGATGATGCCGATCGAGCCTGCCCCGGTGCCCGAGATGGTGGCGCCGAGATTGTTGGTCAGGGACAGGGCTCCGGTGGTCCCGATCCCACCGAGGACCCCGGTGATCGAGCTGGAATTTGTGACGGAGAGCGTGCCGGCGAGAACGCCGGTCGAGGCCGCCGCGGTGGCTTGGATGGCGCCGGAATTGCTCAAGGTATTGGTGCCGCCGCCGGCTATCTGCGCGCCGGCGCTGGCGCCGGTCACCTGGCCGCCGGACTGCACGGTAAGCGAGATTGCGCCGGTATTGGTCGCCAGCTGGATGCCGAGGTCGGCGGCGGACGAGATCGTGCTGGTGCCGCTGACGGTCGCGTCGATCCCGCCGGTGCCGGTCGCATTGGATATGCTCAACCCGATGCTGCCCCCGGTGGTGCCGATATTGGAGATATTGCCGGTACCCGAGTAGGTGAAGGTGCCGAAATTGTTGACCGAGAGACCTTGGAGGACCAGCGCCGCCTGGCCGTTGGTGGTGTTCGAGATGGTGCCGTTGTTGGTCATGCTCACGACCGCGCCGCTGGTCGTGGAGCTGGATTGAAGCGCGATGCCGTTGACGCTGACGGTAACGCCGCCGTTCACTTGGCCGACGATACCGGTTGCGAAGCTCTGATTGCGTTCGCTGGTGGCCGGGTTGTTGGGGTTCGAGTTGGGGCCGGGATTGGTCGCCGTGGAGGTGGCGCAGGTGTAGTTGACCGGGGTGCCGGCACCGCCGGGCTCGGTGGTGGCGCATTGCGCCTGCGCCTGCGATTGCGGCCACAGCAACCCCGGCGCTGCCAGGCCCACGATCAGGCACGACGCCCGGCGCACCGACGCAAGCGAGCCTCCCGAAGCAACCCCACGCATGACTTTGGACACCGGCTTCTCCCCCATGCTCGCATACGACGGTCGTGTGACATGCCGCGCCAGATCGAATCAGACACTTGTGGTGGCGCGGGCCGATCAAGCGGTGCGAGCAGGAATCGGCGCGGAGAAAATATGATCAAGAACATATTGAAATATGTTCGATAACATAGTTTGGGCTGTGATATTCCGGCACCACGTTTGCTGCAAAGGATGCGATGCCTGTCAGACTTTTCGCGTGGCGTGGTGCATCATGATGCTGAGGAAGCGGACCCTTGATCTCTGTGTCGGTGTTGCCGGTCGCGTGCTTCGTCGACAGGCAAAGCGGGGTGGCATCGAGGGCCGTGAATCGGCCTTTCGCACTTACGGCGAGGGCGGCGGCATGGACGGCGGTACCTGGCGCCGGGCCGCCGGTCAGTTGCCGGGGCGTTTCCACCATTCGATTCGGTGAGTCCGGGGCATGCGCTGCACGATCAGACGGCCTCGTCCTCCGCCGCCCTCGCCAGCGTTCCGCCGGTGCGGGCGAGATGCCTCTCCGCCGACGAGCCTCTCATTCCGGTGACGACAATTCCCGCTCTCGCCCCGAGAGCAATCCCGGACGACTTGGAGTCGTCTGGACGAATCAAGCCAACGGGAGACCATAGATGCCGTATTCGCCCGAGCACCGCGAGCAAGTCCGGGAAAAAGTCGTTCAGAGCGCACGACGCTTGTTCAATCGCCACGGCTTCAACAGCGTATCGATCGACGACATCATGGCCGACGCTGGGCTGACGCGCGGCAGCTTCTACAGCTACTTCAAGAGCAAAGGCGAGCTCTATGCGGAGGGCGTGACACGCGTCGTGTGCGAGAAGGCGAGCTTGGGCCAAAATGGCTCGAGCGTCGAGGCGCCCGACGCCGCGGCGCAGATCGTGCGCGATTATCTGTCGCGTCAGCACTTCGACGACGTCGACGGCGGTTGCCCGATGATCGCGCTGCCAAGCGACATCTCGCGTACGGACCAGCGCGTCAGGGAGGCGTTCGAGTCCGCTCTCAGACTGATGCTGGAGATGATGGAGCGTGGATTGAAGCAGGATCGCAAAGAGGATCGCAAGCAGGCGCGAAAGAAGGCGCTGGCGATCTCGGCCTTGTGCGTCGGCGGGATGGTGCTGGCGCGTTCGATCGAGGACCGCGCCCTGGGGGACGAACTGCGTGAGGCCGCGATGGCGGTCGCGCTCTCGCTCGGCCAATGGGTGTAAGGCAGACTGTCGGCTGGATGACCCAAGCTTGAAAAACGCCGCAGAACCCTTGGGAATCAAGGGTCAGAGCGGGTGCCACACATTTTCGTGAGGGCGATGGCGGTCCGCGCTGGGCGCCATATATCCAGTCGACTGGAATGGCCTGCGGCGTGAGTTGCGTGGCCTTCCGGGACAGAAGCCCCGGCCTTTCCCGTCCCCCCCGACGCCCCTTGGCCGGGGCTTCTTATTTTTCTGCAGGCTGCTTCCTCTACGGGCTGCGCAGCCCCTTCATTTTGCCCGAGTGGCCGGAACTCGCCGCAGCCGCCACGCCACGCTGTCAGGGTTAGGTGCCTTGCTGCAGGGCGCAAACACCTGCAACGATCCCCCGCCATCGGGAGCGGGGGCACCGGACGCCGGCCCGGTCCAGGCCAGGCAGCCGTCCTGCGGTTCCCACAGCACGTTCATATCATCGTCCAGGCGCGCGATGCTGGCCGCGGGCGGCAGCCCATCGACGATCTGCTTGAGGCCGAGCAGCTGATTCCTCAGCGCCTGAATGTCGGCCTTCAGCGCCGCGATCTCCTTGGCGGCTTGCGCCTTCTGCGTTTCCAGCTCGAGGTTGAGGCACGACAGCCGCTCCGGAACAATCCCGGATGTGCAATCCGCCCATGCGCCTGAAGACCATGCCATGCACGCCATCGCAATAATTGCCGCACCGGCCTTCCTGACCATGCATTCCTCCTGCGTTCGAAGATCGCTTCACTCGGCGGTAATGCCGGTGGCCCGGATCATGCGCGCCCAATTCTCGATCGACCCCTTGAGCAGGGTGCCGGTGTCGGCGAGAGCAATGGTGCTCGGTTCATAGCCCAATTCGCGCAGCCGCTTGTCGACCGCCGGCTTGGCCACGACCGCGTTCACCGCGGCATTGAGCTTGGCGCAGATTTCCGGCGGGGTCTTGGCCGGCGCCAGCAAGCCCACCCAGCCGTTGATCTCGATTCCCGGAAAGCCGACCTGGCTCAGGGTCGGAACGTCCGGAAACGCCTGCGCGCGGCGGGCGCCGGTAACCGCCAGCGCCCGCATGGCGCCCTGCTGGACCTGCGGATAAATCTCGGCGACCGGCCCGGCGATGATGTCGACATGGTTGCCCAAAAGCGCGTTTATGGCCGGCAGGCCGCTTTGAAACGGGACCCCGACGGCCGCGGTCTTGGCCAGCACCTTGAAGACATACTCGGCCGCGATCCGCGCCGACGATCCGCCATAGCCGAAGGTGAAGGCCTTGTCGTGTGAGGCGTCCAGAAACTCCGCCAGCGTGCGGAACGGCCGGCTGGCATTGACCGCAAGCCCGTGGCTGTCGATCGCCGCGATCGCCACCGCCCGCAGCTCGTCCATCGAATAGGGGAGGTTCTTGTAGAGCGTCTGGTTGATGGCCAGGCTGTTGCCGGTGACCAGGAACGTGTAGCCGTCCGGGGGCGCGCTCGCGACCGCCTTGGCGGCGATGTTGGAAGCCGCGCCCGGCCGGTTCTCGATCACGATCTGATAGCCGAACTGCTCGGTGAGGGCCTGCGCCAGGATCCGTGCCATCGTGTCGACGCCGCCCCCCGCCGCAAAGCCGACGATGAAGGTCACCTTGCGGGCCGGATAGTCGGCGGCCGGGGTGCCAGTGGTTTGGGCGCCGGCGCCTTGGGCGGGGGCGGGGCTCGGATGGCTCAGCAGCAAGGCCAGCATCGTGGCGATCGCTAATCCGAAACGGCGCCCGGCATGCCGGCGCATGCGAGCCCCCGGCGCCGGGTTCCCCGCAGGGCGCGATGGGCGAGAGCGCATTTCGGTCCCCGTTGCACCGGTCGGCCTTGTCCGACCTGCAGACGGCAGAATGCGTGTTTCGGCCGGTCCCGACAAGACGGGTCGGCCGCACAGCGGGCGGCGTGCACCGGCCCTGGGCCGGCCTCGGGGCGCGCCCCGCTGTGACGGTATTGTTAAGGGTAAGCAAACCATTCTCGCCCAGCATGCGGCACTGCCAGCCAAGGTTGCCGTCATCATGAAAGAAACCGGATTTCGCAAGGGGTTTGAAGCCCGTATCGTGCAATTCGGGCTCGATGCGCGCGCCCGGGACATCATGAAGGAAGCCTGGCCGGTGATCGCGCCGAACCTCGACAACGCAATTGAGGAGGTTCTCGGGGCAACCGGCAAGCTGCCGCACATCGCGGACATCATTGCCAGCAACAGGGCGTTGCTCAAGCAGCTCGAAGCTTCCCATTTCGAAGCGCTCCTGGGTGGCATGCTCGATGATCGCTATATCGATTCCTGCCGCCGCACGGTCGAGCAAGAAGCCGCTCTCGGGCTCGACGGCCGCATGCGTAGCATGGCAGGCAACCATGTGCTGCGGGCGGCGCTACCGGCGCTCGCGCGCAAGCATTGGTTTTCCTCCGGCAAGCTCATCGACCGGGCCACGGTAATCTCGCAGCTGATCGCGCTCGACGTCACCAACGCCATGGCGCTGCACAAGGAATTTGCGGAGCGGGCGGCGGCCGCGCGGCGCCAGGTCATCGACGAGGCGATCACGGAATTCGCCGCCGCCATCGGCGCCGTGGTGGGCGCCATCAAGGAGGCGTCGGCATCGCTGTCCTCGACCTGCAGCACCATGAAACAGGTCGCCGACGACGCCTTTGGCCGCATGGCCTCGGCATCCTCGGCCGCGGCCGACACCTCGCAACGCGTGGACGCCGCCGGCGCCGCCACCGAAGAGCTCTCCCAATCGATCGAGCATATCGGGCAGCAGGCGACCCGCGGCCTGCAGATGGCGCGCAGCGCGGTCGGCGATACCAAGCGCACCCATCAGGCCATTCGTTCGCTGGAAGAGGCGGCCGAACGCATCGGCTCGGTGGTCGGTCTCATCTCCACGATCGCGTCGCAAACCAACCTCCTGGCCCTGAACGCGACCATCGAGGCCTCGCGCGCCGGCGATGCCGGCAAGGGCTTCGCGGTGGTCGCCTCCGAGGTGAAGGTGCTCGCCAACCAGACCTCGCGCGCCACCGAGGACATCTCCAAGCAGGTGACCGCCATCCAGGAAGCCACCAAGAACTCGGTCAACGAGATTGCATCGATCGCGCGCGCCATCGAGGAGCTCACCGCGGTCGCCAGCACCATCGCGGCGGCGGTCGAGGAGCAGGGCGCCACCACCCGCGACATCGCCGGCAGCATGCAGACCGCCGCCGGCGGCACGGCGCGGGCGTCGGACGAAATCCACTCGATCGAGCAGGCCGCCAGCAGGAGCGCCATGGCGGTCAGCGAGATCGCGGGCTGGACCGAGCGGCTTTCCTCGCGTGCGAGCGAGCTGGAGACCAAGGTGAAGGGCTTCTTCGCGCAAGTGCGCGCCGCTTGAGATTACGCGAAGAGGCAGGGAAGAGGGGCGGCGCGCCGCCCCGTTCGTCACGTCAAGTGCGGGTGATGTCCACGTCCTTCGTCTCCGGCAGGAAGAAGAAGCCGATGACCAGGCTCACGCTCGCGATCACGATCGGATACCAGAGCCCGGAATAGATATTGCCGGTCGCCGCCACGATCGCGAACGCGGTCGCCGGTAGGAAGCCGCCAAACCATCCGTTGCCGATATGGTAGGGCAGCGACAGGCCGCTATACCGGATCCGCGTCGGAAACAGCTCGACCAGCCAAGCCGCGATCGGCGCGTAGACCAGCGTCACGTAGATCACCAGCAGCATGAGCAGCAGCACCGTCGGCACGTAGCTGATCTGGTTGGGATCGGCAGACGCCGGGTAGCCGTGCTGGACGATGGCCTGCTGGAGGACGGCGGGGAAGTTCGGCGTGTTGGCGGCGATTGTCTGCTCGCCGATTTTCACCTGCGCGACCGAACCGGCGGGCGCCGCCTGATTATCGTAGTTCACCGAGCGGGTGACCAGCGCCGATTTGGCGATGTCGCAGGAGGTCGTGTACTGCTCGATCCCGGTCAGCTTCAGCTGGAACGAACATTCGCTCGGATCGGCGATCACGGTGACGGGAGAGGAGGCGAGCGCCATCTCCAGTGCCGGATTGGCGAAGTGGGTGATCGCCTTGAAGATCGGGAAGTAGGTCAGCGCCGCCAGCAGGAAGCCGACGAGGATGATGGGCTTGCGGCCGATCCTGTCGGACAGCCATCCGAACAGGATGAAAAACGGCGTTCCGAGCAGGAGCCCGAGTGCGATCAGGATCTGTGCGGTCACCGCGGGCACTTTCAGGGTCTGGGTGAGAAAGAACAGCGCGTAGAACTGTCCGCCATACCAGACCACCGCTTCACCGGCGGTGGCGCCGAGCAAAGCCAGGATCGCGATCTTGAGGTTCGCCCATTGTCCGAACGCCTCGGTCAGCGGCCGCGTGGAGTTCCGGCCTTCTTCCTTCATGCGCAGGAAAACCGGCGACTCGGCGAGCTTCAACCGGATCCAGATCGAGACGGCGAGCAGGATCGCCGAAAGCAGGAACGGAATTCGCCAGCCGTCGGTGAACGAGCCGTTGCCGGCGAAAGCGGGCTCGCCCATGCTGGTGCGGATGCCCAGCACGATCAGCAGGGCCATGAACAGCCCGACCGTCGCCGTGGTCTGGATCCACGACGTATAGAAGCCGCGCCGGCCGTGCGGGGCGTGCTCGGCGACGTAGGTTGCCGCGCCGCCGTATTCGCCGCCCAGCGCCAGGCCCTGCAGCAGCCGCAGTCCGATCAGCGTGATCGGCGCCGCGATGCCCCAGGTCGCGTAGTTCGGCAGCAGGCCGATGCAGAACGTGCCCAGGCCCATCAACGTCATGGTGATGAGGAACGTGTATTTACGGCCGATGAGGTCGCCGAG
>DASYFD010000330.1:0-34694 GCA_036498625.1 Xanthobacteraceae bacterium
GGGATTGCGGTGCCAAGCTGATCTTCTGCGATGCCGCGCGCCGCGCCGATTGTCCGGACGCGCTTGCGCCCGTGTGTTTCGGCAGCGACGGCGCCGACGGCTTCGAACGTTTTCTCGACAATGGCCCGTTCGAGGCGATCGTGCCACACGCCGATGAGCCGGCGATGCTGCTCTATACTTCCGGCTCGACCGGAATTCCCAAGGGCGTGGTGCTCTCCCATCGGGGCCATATCTGGGTGGTGGAGACGAGGCTCGGGGCTGAGGATCTGTCACGCCACCGCTACCTGATCGCAGCGCCGCTCTACCATATGAATGCGCTGGCGCTCAGCAAGCTCGCCTGCGCGGCGCACGCCACCATCGTGCTGCTGCCGCAATTCGGCGCGCGCGCGTATATCGAGGCGACGCAGCGCTATGGCTGCACCTGGCTGACCGCGGTGCCGCCGATGATCGCCATGATCCTGCGCGAGAAGGAGCTGCTGGCGCGCAGCGATCTCTCCCGTGTCGAGTTCATCCGCATGGGCTCGGCGCCGGTGAGCGCGAGCCTGATGGCGGCCATCCGCCAGGCCTTGCCGCAGGCATCGGTCACCAATGCGTATGGGACCACCGAGGCCGGACCGGTCGTGTTCGGGCCGCATCCGCAACGCATCCCGCAGCCGGAGCTGTCGGTCGGGTATCCGCATCCCAAAGTGCAGCTGCGCCTGGTCGACGGGGCGAACCGTGACGCCGATGAAGGCGTGCTCGAGATGAAATGCCCGGCCGTGATGCTGGGTTATCACAACCGGCCCGATGTTCCCTCCCCGCTGACCCCGGACGGCTACTACGTAACCGGCGACGTATTCCGGCGCGACCGCCAAGGATTTCATTATTTCGTCGGCCGCACCGACGACATGTTCGTCTCGGGCGGCGAGAACATCTATCCGACCGATATCGAGCGCATGCTGGAACGTCATCCCGACATCGCCCAGGCCTGCGTGGTGCCGATCGCGGACGAGATCAAGGGACACAAGCCGGTGGCGTTCGTGGTGCTGAAGCCGGGACGCCAGCCGGGCGACGACGACATCAAGCGCTTTGCGCTCGCGAACGCGCCCGCCTACCAGCATCCGCGCTTCGTCTGGTTCGTGGACGAGCTGCCGCTCGCCTCCACCAACAAGGTCGACCGGCACGCCTTGCAGGCGCTGGCCGAAGCGCGCGTCGGCGGCCGGCCGTGAGGTACGCCCGTGGCTGAATCCACGCAGCCCGATCGCCAGCTGCCGGTCGGCAACGAGATATTCCTCGATCACATCGGCCACTTCGTGCGCGACCCGCAGGCCGCGAGCCGCGCGCTTGTGCGGGCCGGCTTCGCGCCAACACCCGTTTCGATCCAGACCCAGCCGGACCCCGCGGGTGGCGCCGCCCGCCTCACCGGCACCGGCAATGTCACCGCCATGCTGACGCGCGGCTACATCGAGGTGCTGTTCAAGACGGCCGATACGGCGCTCGGCCAGGAGCTCGATGCGGCCTTGGCACGCTATGATGGCATTCATCTGATGGCTTTTGCGGTGGCTGATGCGGCGGCTGCGCATCAGCGGTTGCAGCAACACGGTTTTCGGGTGCGCCCGCTGGTCGACATGCAGCGGCCGGTCGAGACCGGCGGAGAGCCCGGCACCGCGGCCTTCACGGTGGCGCGCCTGGAGCCGGGCGAGATGCCGGAGGGCCGCATCCAGCTGCTGACCCACCGCACCGAGCCGATGGTGTGGCAGCCGCGCTGGCTCGCACATCCCAATGGCGCCGCTGGACTGAAGAGCGTCACCATTGCGGTCAGGGACGTCAGCGAGGCGTCTCAGCGTTTCGAACGTCTTACCGGCCGCCGCGCAAGACCCTCTTCACTCGGTCAAACCATCGCGCTCGATCGCGGCCGCGTTGAGCTCGTGACCGCCGCGACGTTCTCCGTGATGTTTCCGCAAGTGCGGATCCCTTCGCTGCCCTTCATTGGCGCCTATGGGATTTCGGTCGGATCGCTGGAGATCGTGGAACGCACCCTGATGCAGAGCGGGCTTCCGAGCGAGCGCAGTGGCCAAAGCCTGATCGCTGCCTTTCCGCCGGAGCTTGGATGCGGGGCCTGGAATTTCAGCTGCCCCAACGAGGCCAGTGCCGATCGGAAATGATGGCGCGCGCCGCGTTGTGGCCGGGCGCCCCCGTGACTCCGCCGCCGGGGTGGGCGCCAGAGCCGCAGTGATAGATTCCCTTGAGCGGCCCGCGATAGTCGGCATAGCCCAGCGCCGGCCGCGCCCAGAACAGCTGATCGAGCGTCAAGGCGCCATGAAAGATGTCGCCGCCGGTGAGGCCGAAGACCTGCTCCAGGTCGAGGGGGCTCAGCGCCGCGCGGCCGATGACGCTCGCCTTGAAGCCGGGCGCATAGCGCTCGACCGTGTCGATCATCAAATCCGCGACCTCCTCGCGGCGCTCGTTCCAGGGGCGGCCATCAGGCAGTTGCGGCGCCACGTGCTGGCAGAACAGGCTCGCCACATGGGCGCCGGGCGGTGCCAAGCTGGCGTCCAGGGTGGAGGGGATGAGCATCTCGATCACCGGCTCGCGGCTCACCCCGTGCAAGCGCGCATCGCAATAGGCGCGATCCATATAGGCGAGGCTGGGCGCCATGATGATGCCCGCGGTGTGATGGTCGGCCGGTTCGCTGCCGGGCAGCGCCGCGAAGCTCGGCAGCCGCGAGAGCGCAACGTTCATCCGGAACGTGCCGGAGCCGCAGCGCCATTGCCGCATGCGGGTGAGGAAGGCGGGATCGAGGGCGTCGCCGGGCACCATCTCGGTATAGAGGAGCTTGGGGTTCACGTTGGCGGCCACCGCGCCGGCGCGAATGATGCGCCCGTCCCCCAGCACCACGCCGGCGGCCCTGCCCTTCTCGACCAGCACCTCGCGGACCGGTGCGTCGGTCTCGATCTCGACGCCGTGCTGGCGCGCCGACCGCGCCATGGCCTGGGTGATGGCGCCCATGCCGCCCAGCGCATGGCCCCAGGTCCGTTTCTTGCCGTTCACCTCGCCGAAGGCGTGATGCAGCAGCACATAGGCGGTGCCCGGCGTGTAGGGGCTCGCATAGTTCCCCACGATGGCATCGAAGCCGAACCAAGCCTTCAGGAGGTCGCTTTCGAACCAGCCGTCGAGATAATCGGCTGCCGATTTTGTGAACAGATCGAGCAGGGTGCGCAGATTTTCCGTGGACAGTCCGCGAAGCCGGTTGCCCAAGCGCCCGGCTTTCAATATTTCACCTAAGGTTCTGAGGTTGAAGCCGCGGCTGAGATTCGGCGGCGCCTGCAGGACGAGCTCGCGCAGCAGATCGGCGTTGGCGTCGAGCTCCCGGCAGAAGGCGCCGTAGCGGGCGGCATCGGTGGAGCTGAACTTGGCGATGTTGCGTTCGGTCTGCCCTTCGGCAGCGAGCAGGTACCGGCCATCGGGCGCAGGGAGGAAGTTCTGGGCGCGACGTTCTACAATCGTCAATCCATGATCGAACAGGCGGAGGTCCGCGATGATCTTGGGATTGAGCAGGCTGACCGTGTAGGCGGCGACCGAGTTGCGGAAGCCCGGATGGAACTCCTCGGTGACCGCCGCGCCGCCCACCACCGAGCGGCGCTCCACCACCTTGACGGTGAGCCCGGCCATGCCGAGATAGGCGGCGCAGGTCAGCCCGTTATGACCCGCCCCAATGATGACGACATCGTAGCTTTGCATCGAAGCCGTCATTTCTCCTGCGCCGGACCCGCCGATCGCCCGTCGGTATGGACATAACCTAATCCCATGGCTGCGCAAATGTCACGGCCGGCACGCACCCGCATCGCCCGCTCATTAGCCGGGCTCGGCATGTTCGCCAGCGCCCCGATCAAGAAGGGCCAATTCATCGCGCGCTACAGCGGCCGCAAGATCGATACCGACACGGCCGACGAGCTCAACAACAAATATCTGTTCGAGATCAATACGCGTTGGACCATCGACGGCTCCAGCCGAAGGAACTTGGCGCGCTACATCAATCATTCGTGCCGGCCGAATTCGGAACCCTATTTCGTCAAGCATGTGATCAAGATCAGGGCGATCAAGAACATCAAGCCCGACGAGGAGATCACCTACAATTACGGCCGCGGCTATTTCGACTGCTTCATCAAGGCGGTGGGCTGCAAATGCATCGCCTGCAGGAAGAAGAAGGCCAAGGAGCGGGCGGAGCGAAGGAAGGTTTTGGCGCGCAAGCGGGCGAGAGCCGGCAAGACCTCGGCGAGAAAGCGCAAGTAGTCTCGCATTTTCCTGCGCAGGCGTTCCAAGACAAGCAGGTAGCGCCCGGCTCAGGCCTGATGCCCGGCGCTCGCCGCCGCCTGGGCCAGCGTCGCGGCGGATTTCTGCTTGGCCCAGTACGAGAAAAGCACCGTCATCCCGGCCAGCACGAGCAGCCCCACCGCCAGCGGGCTCTTGACGAATATGATCGGATCGCCGCCCGAGATGGTCATCGCCTGCCGGAACGATTGCTCGACCTTCTCGCCCAGGATGAGGCCGAAGATCAGCGGGGCTTTCGGAATGTCGAGCTTGCGGAAGGCGTAGCCCAGAACCCCGAACATGAGCGCGAGATAGAGGTCGAACGTATTGGTCTCGAACGAGTAGACCCCGACCGACGCGATCCCCAGGATGATCACCAGCAGGATCCCGGGCGGCACGTAGAGGACGCGCGCGAACAGCCCGACCAGCGGCAGATTGAGCACCAGGAGCATCAGGTTGCCCACATACATGCTGGCGATCAGTCCCCACACCAGGTCGGGATGGGTCTGGAACAGCATCGGGCCGGGCTGGATGCCGTAGGTGATGAACGCGCCCATGATCACCGCGGTCGAGCCCGAGGCCGGGATGCCGAGCGCCAGCAGATGCACGAACGCCCCGCAGGTATCGGCATTGACGGCGGCCTCCGGCCCGGCGACGCCTTCGATGGCGCCCTTGCCGAACTGCTCGGGATGCCGCGACACGCGCTTTTCGGTGACATAGGCCAGCATGGCCGAGATGGTGCCGCCGAGCCCGGGCGCGGCGCCGCAGAAGAAGCCGACTCCGGTCCCGCGCAGGATCGCCGGCCAGGCGCGCCGCCACTCCACGGCGGTAAACCAAATGCGGCCCTCGATGCGCACGATCTTCATCTCGCCGCGCAGGGTCTCTTCCACCATGCGGCTGACCTCGGCGAGCGCAAACAGGCCGACCACTGCAACCAGGAAGCTCACGCCCTGCTGCAGCTCCGGAATGTCGAAAGTGAAGCGCGGCCGCCCGCTCTGCAGATCGATGCCGACGGTTGAGATCGCCAGCCCGAGAAAAACCGAGATCAGCCCCTTGGCGAGCGACTCGCCCGTGAGCGCGC
This sequence comes from Xanthobacteraceae bacterium, assembly GCA_036498625.1. GTDB lineage: Bacteria > Pseudomonadota > Alphaproteobacteria > Rhizobiales > Xanthobacteraceae > VAZQ01. The sequence goes on from DASYFD010000330.1 coordinate 5,372, forward strand.
TCACGGTGGTCAAGGCGAACAGCATCAGGGCGAAATACTCCGCCGGCCCGAACTTGAGCGCGAGGGTGGCGAGCGGCACCGCCACGAAGGTGAGGGCCGTGACCCCGAGCGTGCCGGCGATGAAGGAGCTTACCGCCGCGATCGCCAGCGCGGCGCCGGCCCGGCCCTGGCGGGCGAGCGGATAGCCGTCCAGCGTGGTCATCACCGCGGCGGCGTCGCCCGGCGTGTTGATCAGGATCGCCGTCACCGCGCCCCCATACATGCAGCCGTAGTAGATGCCGGCCAGCATCATCAGGGCCGCGGTCGGGTCCATGCCGAACGTCACCGGAATCAGGAGCGCGATGCCGGCCGAAGGCCCGATCCCGGGCAGATGGCTGATCATGGTGCCGATGAACACGCCGATCAGCGTGTACATCAGATGCGCGGGCTCGAGCGCGACGCTCAGACCATGCAGAATGCCGTGGACGCTGTCTTCCATATCAGGCCCCGAACACGCCCTGAGGCAATGCGACCTGCAGAAAGCGGGTGAAGACCGCATAAGCGGCGAGCGTGAAACCGACCGCGCAAGCGGCGTTGACGAGCCAGCGACCGCGATTGAAGCAGGCCAGCAGCACGAACATGTAGATCAAAGTCGAGAGCAGGTAGCCGAGCGGCTCGAAGGCGAAATAGTAGAGCGCGGTCCACAGCACCATGCCGACCAGGATGAGCTGGTGGGCCCGCACATCTTTATGGCCCTGATCGGGATCGAGTCGCGGTTCCGTGCCCGCCCGCTGCTTGCGCCAGGTCTCCGCCATGAGCAGCAGCGCGGAGCCCAAAAGCCCGATCCCGATCAGGGCCGGAAACACCTGCGGGCCCATCGGGTCGCCGACCTGGAGCTGCGGCAGCTTGGAGTCGGAATAAAGATACACGACGGCGCCGATCGCGGTGCAGATGGCCAAGACCCAATCACCCATAACGCTCCCCTCCAACTTACGCGCCGAGCCATTCCAGGCTGTCTTCCTGTTCCAAGCGCTCCAAGCGATCGAGCATCCGCTCGGCATCGGGTTGCCGGCGGGTCAGCATCAGGAACTTCTCGCGCATGGCTGCCTGGTCGAATGGGCGCGCGGGCGTTCCCATGAAAGCCTCGACGCGGCGGGTGAGCTCGCGCCCGTCGTTGGTGGTGATGGTGACGGTGCTCGGCACGTCGCCGTGACCCCAACTTCCCGGCTCCGGCCGCACGGTGACGCGCCGGCACAGGGAGCGGATGGCGGCATCGTTGAGGGCGTTCTCGCCGAAGGAAGCCGGATCGCGCGGATCGCGATAGAGCGCCAGCGCCACGCAGAACGGGCTCGAGTATTGCGACATCATCACGTCGGTCGGCTCCGGAATGTTGTTGACCACGGCCATCCGCTTCTCACCCAGCACCGTCACCGCCTTGACGTCGTCGCCCCCGATACCGTGCTCGGCGCGCAGCTCCTGCACCGCCTGCACGGCCCGCTGCGCGGTGATGTGGCAGGCATAGCGCTTGAGGCAGATGTTGAGGGTCGCGTAGTCGCGGCCCAGCCCGCGCGTAAGTGCCCCGAGGTCGAAGTCGCTGCAGAAGACGCGCAGGAATCCGGCCTCGCCTTCAAGCACGCTGCTGGGCCCGGTGAAGCCGCCGCGGGCGAGGCTCGCCGCCAATACACCGGCTTCGCAGGCGCGCCCGATATGCAGCCGCTTCACCATGGCGCCGGTGCCCGAGCGCGCGAACTCCATGAGGCCGCCGCAGAGCGAGCCCGCGATGCCGAGCGCATTGGTCATCGCGGACGCGTCGAGCTTGAGGAAGCGGCCGGCCGCGATCGCCGCCCCGAACGGCCCGGTGGTGCCGGGCGCATGGAACCCGTGCGCCTCGTTGCTGTGCTTGGTGGCCCAGCCGATCCGGATCATCACCTCGGCGCCCGCCACCACGGCGGCGATGAGATCGCGGCCGCTGCCGCCCGCGTCCTGGGCCGTGGCGAGACCGGGCGGCAGCAGCGTCGCCCCGCCATGCACGCCGGCGCCCGGATTGATGACCACATTGTCGAGCTCGAAGGCATGCGACAGGGTGCCGTTGGCGAGCGCCGCCATCGCGGGCTGCACGGGCGGGCCGCCGGCGCCGAGAATCCGGCTCTTGCCGCCGGGTCCGGTGCGCTGGGCGTAGCCGACGACAGTCCCGCTCCACGCGATAGTGTTGCCGTAGATGATGGCGGCGGCCGTATCGATGATGCAGTCCTTGGCCCGCTGGATGACCGCGGCCGGAAGGTCCTCGAAACGCAGATTGGCGGCGTATTCGGCCAGTTGAATCGTTTCTTGCGACAACCGCTGTCTCTCCGTTTATATGCTGATCAGGCGGCCGATTGTCGCGCCTGACTTCCACAACTACGGCAAATCCTGCACAGTTGGAAGGGAAACGTCATGTCCGCACCAATAACGCAGCAAAGCAGCAACCGGGAGGTGTCACTTGCGACAAATTGCCCTCAGCGCCCTGGCCGCGATCGGTCTCGCCTGTTGCACGACCGGCGCCTTCGCGCAGGCCGACTGGAAGCCTGATCGCAACGTCGAGATCATCGTCGGGACGCCGCCGGGCAGCGGCTACGACAGCGTGGCCCGCAAGCTGCAGGAAATCTGGCAGACCGCCGGCCTGGTCGAGAAATCCGTCACCGTGGTCAACAAGCCCGGCGGCTTCAACGCGGTCGGCAACGCCTATCTCAATTCACATCCCGGCAACGGCAACTATGTGGCCATCACCGGGACCTTGCTGTTGTCGGACAACCTGTCGGGCAACACCACGATCAGCTACAAGGATTTCACGCCGCTCGCGGTGTTGCTCAACGAAGAGATCGTGTTCGCGGTCAATCCGGCCTCGCCGATCAAGACCGGCAAGGATTTCATCGACCGCCTCAAGCAGGATCCGAGCTCGGTCTCGGTCTCCATCTCGGGGATCGGCGGCCAGAATCACATCGCGCTCGGGCTGGTGGCGCAGGCCGGCGGCGCTGATGCGTCGAAGCTCAAGGTGGTGGGTTTCCAGGGCGGCGCCGAAGCGGTGACGGCGGTGCTGGGCGCCCATGTGGATGCGACGGTGGCGCCGGCTTCGATCGTGGCGCCGCAGCTCGAAGCCGGCAAGTTGCGGGTCATCGGGGTGCCGTCCGAAAAGCGGCTCGGCGGCGTCTACGCCCAGGTTCCGACCTGGCGCGAGCAGGGCGTGGATACGGTCTTCTCCCAGTGGCGCGGCCTCATGGGCCCGAAGGGTCTGACGGCGGCCCAGATTGCCTATTGGGACGGTGTGCTCGGCAAAACGGTTGCGACCAAGGACTGGAAGGACCACATCGAACGCACCCAGCTGACCTATCGCTATCTCGACAGCGGCCAGTCGCGCGATTTCATCACGGCCCAGAACGAGACGGTGCGCGGGATTCTCACGAGCCTCGGGCTGATCAAGAAGTAGCGCGAGTAACGATCTCGTAGCCCGCATGGAGCCAACGGGGGCCCATTCACTTCGCCGGCTTGGCTAGAAACCCCAGCACCGCGCGGTTGAAGGCATCGGGCTGTTCCCAATAGGCGGAGTGACCTGACTCGGTGATGATCGAGATCTCGCTGCCGGGAATGTGCCGCGCCACCATGCGCATGATCGATGGCGGCGTGATGAGATCGGCGTCGCCGGTGATCAGCAGCGTGCGCACTTTCATGGCTTCGAGCCGAGCGGTGGTGATCTCGTTGGCGACCTGCTGCCGGTAGTCGGGCGCGATCACCGCCTTGTGGGCGAGCTCGGTCCACACCCGCGCGCCCTCCGGATTGGCCGCCCGGTAGGAGGGGCCGAGCTCGCGAAACTCGACCGGCATGTCGTCGAAACCCGGGGTCCGGATATTGTTGGCCGCGTTGGCGATCTCCCCGTCGCGCACCCCGGTGGCATTGTCCGCGATGGTGAGGCTCTCGAGCCGATCCGGATGCGAGAGCGCGTAGTCGGTCGCGATGGTGCCGCCGGCAGCCGACGCCACCACGTGAAACTTCTTCAGGCCGAGAAACTCGATCAGGCCTTGCAGGTCGGCGGATCCGATCCCGGGCCGATCCTTGGCCAGGGGGTCCGAGTTGCGATAGCTGCGCCGCGAATAGCCGATGACCCGGTAGCCGGCCTTGGCCAATACCGGTTGCTGATAGCCCCAGATCAATCCGCTGCCGGAGGCCGGATGCAACAGCACCACGGGCGTTCCCTCCCCGCCCGTGTCCCAATACCAAAGATGCGTATCGCCGATCGGGGCCAGCGCTTCCCGGGCGGGCGCTTGCGCGGGCACCGCCGCGTTGGCCGTGGCTTGGGCGCTTGCCGGGTCGACGCTGCCGAGAAGGAGCAGCGCGCCGGCGATCAGAAACGGGATGCCGGCATTGCGGCGCACGGCGCGAGCGCTGGTTCGCGTCGCGCCGCCGAAACCGTGGGTCTGCTCCATCGCGCTATCTCCCTGTCAGGCGCTGTCGCAGCGCGCGAGCTGAACGCGTCCTTGCAGTTACGCGAACGCCTCTCCACGCAGTCGTCCCTGCGAAAGTAGGAACCCAATACGCCGCAGTCCATCGAGGGGACACGGAGTATGGATCCCGGCTCTACGGCCGGGACGACAGTCTCCGACACTACCGCGCCGACCTTCGGTTGACAGCATCGGAAAATGCAATAGCCTTCCCCGATCTTCGCAACGAATTTGCCCGGTCTGCAAGGCTCTAGTCGCGAGCGGCTCTCGCCCACGAAGAGCGCGGCCGGGAGCCGGATCGGATGGCATGATCTTTCGCGCCGCACTTGTGCCCTCTTTGGTAGCCGCTCTCGCGTTCGGCTGGGTGGCATCGCCCGCACAGGCGCAGCCCAAGACGGTGAGCGAGATTGCCAATTATGCCGGCGCCGACCGCCAGCAGCTGCTCGAGGACGGCGCTCGCCGCGAAGGCGCCCTGATGCTGTACGCCACCGGCACGCAGATACAGCCGCTGCTCGACCGGTTCATGCAGAAATATCCCTTCGTCAAGGTGGCGATGCCGCGGGCTTCCTCGATCGACGTGACCCGCAAGGTCATCGAGGAATACAGCGCCGGCCTCTATCAGGTCGACGCCTATGAGCTCTCCTCCTACGGCCTGGTGGTGCCGCGCGCGCAAGGGCTGCTGCAGCCGTTCACCTCGCCGGAGCTCGCCGACTACGACAAGATCACGATCGAGCCCGGCCGCAACTGGGTCAGCGTGCGCGAGAGCTATCTGGGCATCGGCTACAACACGCAGAAGATCAGCGCTCAGGACGCGCCCAAATCCTACCAGGATCTCCTGGACCCGAGGTGGAAGGGCAAGATGGCGATCTCGGGCTCGCTCTCCACCTCGGCCAACTGGGTCGGCGGCATGGCGATCTCGCTCGGCATCGACTATGTCAAGAAGCTCGGCCTGCAGGATATCCGCATCTACGAGCTGACCGGCCGCGCGCTCGCCAACCTCACCATCGCGGGCGAGGTGCCGCTCTCCCCCACGATCTACAACTCCCACGTCGAGGCGAGCCGCGCCCAGGGCGCGCCGATCGCCTGGAACGTTCCCGGCCCGGTGGCGGTGACCGACACCTCGACCGCGCTCGCGCTCAAGGCCCCGCATCCGCACGCCGCCATGCTGCTGATCGATTTCCTGTTGTCGAAGGAAGGCCAGGCGATGTACCGCGAGCTCGGCTACGTGCCGTCGCGCAACGGCATGGCGCCGAAGGATTTCCCGGTGCTGCAGAAGCTCTATCTTACCAACCGGCCCAATTACGTCCAGGAGTTCGAGCAGTGGGCCGCGCTCGTGCAGCAGACCATCTTCAAGGGCGGCAAGCGTTCTTTCAACTGACCGCGCCGCCCTCCCGCCGCAGCCAACCAGCCGAGGGTTTCATGTTCGAGGACTATCTGCCCAAGCACAAGATCGGCTGCCTGTCGCCGCTGGCGGTGGTGGAGAACGCAGCCTATGAATTCTACCGACTGGCGCCGCCCGGCCTCATGCTGGTCCTGGTTTCGGTCGGCCTGTCGGAATTCTCCCGCGAGGACGTGGAGCGGGTGTTCGCGCCGCTCGATTCCTATCTGGACATGCTCAAGGAACGCGACGTCAACATGGTGATGCAGAACGGGGTGCCGCTGCCGCTCCTGATCGGCATCGAGGCGCACGACCGGATGATCGCCCATATGGCGAAATATACCGGCCTCCCTGCCACCTCGACGGTGCTGGCGGTCGGACGCGCGGCGCGCCAGCTCGGCCTCAAGCGGGTGGCGCTGGTCAACAAATGGTCAGACGAGATGAACCGCATCCTCGGCGACTTCCTGGCGCGCGAAGGCGTCTCGGTCGCGGGGGTGGCCAACAAATCGCTCACGCCCGCCGAATTCGTGAAGATCAGCGCGGCCGACCAGATGCACCTCGCCTATGAGCTCGGCCGGCGGGCGTTTCGGGAAAACCCCGGTTGTGACGGCGTCTATATCGGGGGCGGCACCTGGCTTTCCGAGCCGGTAGCCGGGCAGCTTGAGCAGGAGTTCGGCAAGCCGGTGATCTGCAATCAGGCAGCGATGATCCGGGACATCCTGCACATCCTCGGCGACTGGAAGCCGATCCAGGGCCACAGCCGGGTGCTATCGACGCCGTGAGCTTATCTTCGTAGTCAGCGCCCGCGAAAGCGGGCGACCCAGTAACCACCAGTCTTCAATTTGGTCACACACAACACTACAAATGACACAGGGCTTACTGGCTGCCCCGCCTTCGCGGAGCATGACACTGTGGAGCAACTTGCGACCGGGAGGAGATCATGCGTCTTCGATCCATCATCGGTGCGCTCGCGCTCTTGGCGGGCCTCACCATCGCGGTGTCAGACGCATTCGCATTCGATGAATCCAAATATCCGCAATGGCGCGGCCAGTGGCGGCGCATCGGCGGCGTCCAGTGGGACCCGAGCAAGAAGCTCGGCCGCGACGAGCAGCCGCCGCTCAAGCCGCAATATCAGGCGCTCTTCGAGGCAAGCCTCGCCGACCAGGCGGCCGGCGGGCAAGGCAACGATCCGACCTTCACCTGCATCCCGCCCGGCATGCCGCGCGCCATGACGGTGGTGTTTCCCATGGAGATCATCATCATGCCGGACACCACCTACATGATCATCGAGTACGACAACCAGGTCCGTCGCATCTACACCGACGGGCGCGCCTGGCCCAAGGAAGCCGAGCCGGCCTTCGCGGGCTACTCGATCGGCCAATGGACCGACGCGGACGCGGAAGGGCGCTTCAACACCCTCGAGGTCGAGACCCGCGGCTTCAAGGGGCCGCGCTCCTTCGACGCGAGCGGCATTCCGCTGCATGAGGACAACCAGACCGTGGTCAAGGAACGGATCTATCTCGACAAGGCCAACGGCGATCTCCTGCACGACGAGGTCACCACCATCGACAACGCCCTGACGCAGCCCTGGACCGTGCTCAAGACCTACCGGCGCGAGCGCGAGCCGATCTGGTTCGATTACAATTGCCCGGAAGGCAATCATCATGTGCGCATCGGCAAGGAAAACTATTACGTCAGCGAGGACGGCGCCCTGTGGCCGTCCAAGAAGGGCCAAACGCCGCCGCAGCTGAAATATTTCGACCAGAAGAAGGATTGAGGGGCCGCTTGCGGGGCTTGCCGCAACGCAGCAGTTTCACGGCGAATCCAGCCACCTACACATCCCTCCCCCCATCCACCTCCAGCACCACGCCGGTGACGAACTCGGCCTCGTCGGAGGCGAGGTAGAGGCAGGCATTGGCGATGTCGATGGGCCGCGACAGCCGGCCGAGCGGGATGGTGGCGATGAATTTGGCACGGTTCGCCGGCGTGTCCGGCAATCCCATGAAGGATTCGAGCAGCCCGGTTTCGCCCAGCACCGGGGCCACGCAATTGACCCGGATCCGGTCGGGCGCGAGCTCGGCCGCCATCGAACGCGACAGCAGGTGCACGGCGCCCTTGGAGCCGTTGTACCAGGTCAGCCCCGGGCGCGGCCGGATGCCGGCCGTCGATCCCATATTGATGATGCAGCCGCCGCCCTGCCGGCGCATCGCCGGCACCACCGCCATCGTCATGTGATAGATCGACTTCACGTTGATGGCGTAGAGCTTGTCGAACTCGGCTTCGCTGACGTCGAGGAGCGGCTGGTTGCGGTGGGTCCAGCCCGCGTTGTTGACCACGATGTCGAGGCGGCCGTGACTGGCGAGCGTGTGGGCGACGGCGGACGTCACGTCGGGGGCATTGGTCACGTCGCCCCCGATCGCCAGCGCATCCGCTCCGATCGAGGCCGCAACCGCCCGGGCACCATCCGCATTGACGTCCAGCAACGCCACCTTGGCGCCCTCGCGCGCAAAAGTTCGGGCGATCTCGGCGCCGAAACCGGAGGCCGCTCCGGTCACCAGCGCAACCTTGGTTGCGAGTCGCATCCGCCTCTCCTGCCTCGATCTACGACGGGCGCAGCCAGCTGGCGCTCGAGCGTCTTGCGGCTGCACAAGTCCCGCGGGCGCACTTATTATTGTTACTTGATTCGCTTGTACATCAGGTGGATGCCGAAGAGATCGAATTAAAAGTAACCCGATCTCAGACTGAGCAAATTTTCAGCAATTTGAATGTCGCACTGCAGCATGCTCGTCAGCATCGCGGATCACCGCTGCCTCGCGCCATTGCGCGCAGCGCGGGCCGCAATCAGCGACGTCATGGCGAGCAGGATGATCACGGTGCCGTAGATGTCGGCCGACAAAGGCAGACCGAGAACCGGCGCAAGCAGCCCGGCCAGGACCGCCGGCAGGCTGAAGGCGAGGTAGCATTCGACATAAAGCGTGGAGAGGAGCCCGGCGCGCTCGGCGGCGGTGGCCAGCGGCAGGACCGTTCGCACGGTTCCGGAAAATGACGATCCCAATCCGAAACCAGCCACCACCGTGCCCAGCAGCAAGAGCGGCGCCTGCTGCATGTGGACCCCCGGAAGGGTGATCGCGACGCCTGCCGCCAGCGCCACGGTGCCGGCGGCGAGCGTCACGGCGGCGGAGAAGTTGCGGAACAGCACGACGGCGACGGCGGCCGAGAAGGTCAGAGTCGCCACCACGAAGCCGCCGATGAAAGGCGACACCAAGCCGGTGGCGACGCGCACCAGTGACGGCATGAGAGAAAGGTAGAAGCCGCCGAGTGCCCAGGCCGCGATGTTGACCGGCGTGACCGCAAGGAGGGTCTGGCGCGCTTGCGCCGGCACGCTCACCTGGGGACGCAAGGAGGCGAGAGCACCGGGCCTGCCTGCGGCCGTTTCCGGCATCTGCCAGAGCACGAGCGCTTCCAATGCGGAGGCCGCCAGCAATAGGGCGTAGATCAGTTGCGCCGGAGCCGGCGCGAACGCGACCAGCGCGCCCGAGCCCAAGTTGCCCAAGGTCAGACCCGCAAACGCGGTGATGCTGTTGAACAGAGGCCCGCGGGCCCGATTGGTATCGAGGATGGCGGCGCCCAGGCTGGTGGTGGCGGCGCCGGTGGCAAAGCCCTGCACCATCCGGGCTGCGATCAGGGTCGCGGCCGAATCGGCCTCGATGAACATGAGCATAGCCACCGCGTTGAGGATCAGAGCCGCAAAGATGACCGGACGCCGGCCGATATGATCGGAGAGTGACCCTACCGTCAGCAACGCCGCGAGCAGGCTGAAGGCATAGGCCGCGAAAATCATGGTCAGGAGCAGAGCCGAAAGTCCGAAACCGTCCTGGTAGAACCGATAAAGCGGCGTGGGAGCGCCACTGCTGGCCGAGAATGTGATCGCGGCAACGAGGCCGAAAATGGTCATGGCCCGTGGGGACCAGGAAGACCGCGGGATCGTGGCGGGAACGGCGGTGCATGTCATGTCTGGATCACTTTCGGCAAATGTGGAACTGGACGGTCGTTCTGGCGGCGCCGGCCCCGACGCGAAACGCCGTCGCAAGGCTGAATATGTACATCCGTATTTTAATGTCAAGAAAAAATATGTACGACCGTATTTTTATGCGCCGGTGGACGAGACGGCGCCAGACAACGACCAATAAATAGCGATAAGTATATGATTTATAACTATAAATTTCCATGTCGTAAGCTCTTTTCGGGCCTCGACCGAGATTGTCTCTCCAGCCTCGTCAAACCCGGATCGCTTGACACCAAACTATGGACGACCATATTAGGCGCATGCCGAAACCATCAAACCGAGAGAAGATTCTGACCGAAGGTCTCCGGGTCGTGCATGAGCACGGCTTCGGGGGCGCCAGTGTCCGCGACATCGTCGAGGCGGCAGGCGTCCCACAGGGGTCCTTCACCAATCACTTCGCATCGAAGGAGGCCTTCGGGCTGGAGATCATCGATCTCTATTTCGCCAGAACCTTCGAGGTGATGCGCGCGACCCTGCGCAACGATTCGCTTCCTCCGCTCGAGCGCCTGGGTGCCTATATCGATGCCGCCCGGGCCCGCCTCAGCAAGGACAACATGCGCAATGGCTGCCTGTTCGGCAACTTCACGGCCGAAGCCAGCGACCATAGCGAGGTCATCAGGCGCCGGCTGGTCGAGATATTCGCCGAGGTGCAGGAATCGGTCGCCTACTGCCTGCGGGCGGCGGTGCAAGCCGGCGAGTTGCCGCCCGATTTCGACTGCGACGAGATCGCGGGTTTTGTGGTCTCGTCGATGCAAGGCGCCAACCTGGTGGCAAAGGCACAGCGCAGCACGGTTCCGGTGGACCGCTTCAAGAAGATTCTGTTCTCGACGGTGCTGCGCTGACCTGAAGTCATGGACGAGCCCGCAGGGTGGGCAACGCGTGGCACAACCTCGATCAGCGCGGCACGGCCTGGTGGCGCGTTGCCCACGCGGCCGGAGCTGCCGATGCCATCGCGCGGGCAAAATTGCGCGAAGCCGCGGGAATCACGCGTACATTTCCCGCAATTTTGCCCACCCTACCGGATCTAAATCATCAAATACGCGATCCAGCGGGCGCAGCTCACAACCGTGATCCACCCGATGAGGGAGATCGCCCCGGCGAGCCGCGCGCGCAGCGGGATCGCCGTCGTGCGGTCCCAGGTAGCGATGCCGCGATAGACGTATCGCCGGAACGCCAGCATGTTGAGGGCGATCAGCCCCAGGACCGCAAATTTCATCTGGAACGCGAAGTTCACCGAGTAGGCCACAGCCTGGCTCATGAACAGAAGGATGCCGGTGGTGGCCGCCACCACGAACGCCACCCAGGTCAGCGGGATCACGTCGCGATAAAGATCGCTGACGGCGGAGCCGCGCCCGACGAGCCCAAGCAGTCGCAGATCCACGATGGTGATCATCCCGAACACGAACGTGGTGGCGGTGACATGAATCATCTCGAGCGCCGGGAACCAGCCGCGCGATTGCGCGACCACCATCGCCACCTCGGTGGATTGGATCCAGCCCATGAGCTCCTTGATGGTCAGCACGTTCCAGCCCCCCTCCCCCGGCCTCATCGCATCATCAGCAATGTGATCCAGCGTCCGCGCCCGGCGAACGTTACCCCGACCCACAGCACGAGGGTCAGCGTTGCGAGCAGGCTCGCCAGCTTGTGTCCGCCCGGACCGCCCGGCATAGCCTCCCGGCTTGGCCGCAGCGCCAGGAGCAGCGCGACGGTGGCCGCGATGGCAGCTCCCATCACCGCCATCTTCACCTGAAAGGTGACATCGGTCAGCAGGCGCCTCGGCGCATACAGGATCAGCAGTATCCCGCTCACCGTCAGCACCGCCAAGCCAGCCCAAATCCAGAGCTGGAAGCGGCGCGCCATGGCGGCCGAGGCTTGCGAGCGCGAGAGGCCCCAGACCCGCAGGTCGATCATGACCACCGCCGACAGGATAATTCCGTTGGCCAGGATATGAATGATCTGCAGCCACGGAACGAGCCAATTGAGCTGACGCAGCGCCCGGCTGAAGGGCAGGCTTGCCAGCCAGGAAGCGAGCTCGACCATGCCTTTTCCCTGTTCGCGCGGCGCGGACTCATCCGCAGCAAGCAACAATCCGGGCGCGCCGCCCCCCGCGGCATCACTTCTCGTTCGGCTTGAGCTGCCGTTCAGGCCAGCGCCGCTTCCGGCGCCGCCGCCTTGCCTTGCACCGGATCGCGCAAGCCCAGAATGCGCCGCGCGTTGTCGTAGAACAGCTTCTGCTTGTCCGCCGGCGACAACGCGATCTCGTCGAGCAATTTGAGCGCGGTCGCCGGATCCCAGCACGGATAGTCGGTGCCATACATGACGTTGTCGATGCCGAAATACTCGATCGCGAATTTCATGCCCGGCACGTGCGGCGAGACGGTGTCGGTATACATGCGCTTGATGTAGCTGCTCATGGGCTGCGGCAGCAGCGCCGCCTTGGTGTTCTTGTCCATGCGGCCGGACTGGTAGGGCAGCGCCCCGCCGGTATGCGACATCACGATCTTGAGCTTGGGATGGCGCTCCATGATGCCGGAGAGAATGAGACGGGAGGCGGCGGCGCTCACCTCGATCACCCGGCCCAGGCTCAGATGGAGCGCCCCGTTGTAGCCCTCGAGCAGCTCCTCGAACACTGCGTCGGTCGGGTGCAGGAACAGCGGCATGCCGAGCTGCTCGACCCGGTCATAGAACGGCTCGAGCCGCTCGTGATCGATGCGCGGATCGCTGCCGACGCTGCCGGGCAGATTGGCGCCCATCAGGCCGAGCTTGTTGATGGCATGGTCCAGCACCTCGACGGCGATCCTGGTGTCGAGCAAGGGCACCGCCGCGCTCGCCCAGAGCCGGCCCGGATATTTGCGTTGCGCGCCTGCCATCTCCTCATTCCACATTGTCGCCACGTCGCGGCCCTCGCTGGGGGCGAGATCCGAGAAGGCGACCGAGAGCGGCCCGATGGAGCAGACCACGTCCACCTGATGGCCGAGGCCATCCATGTGCTCGAGCTGCTTGTCGAGATCGAACCATTCGGCCCAGCTGTTGACCGGCATGCCGCCGCCGATGCTGCGCCGGTAGCTGTAGCCGCCACGGGCATTGGGCTCGGCACGGGGAAAGTCCTTGCGTTTGCAGAACTGCTCCAGAACCGATCTGGGCCACCAGTGGAAATGGGAATCGATAATGTGCATGATCGGGCTCCGGCGAAACCTGCCTCTTCTTGGGATGATTTGTTGCCACAATTCTAGGCAGAGGTACCCCCCGGGTCAATGCAACACCCTGTGTGCCGCCCCCTTCAGGAGAATTTCATGAAGCCCCCCATCAGGTTCGTCGGCTCTTTGATCATCGTGACGCTCGGGCTTGCGGTCTCGGCGAACGCCGCGGACCGCAATCGGCCGATCATTCTGGCCCAGGGCGCGCCGCCCGAGATCTGCACGGAGGTTTATCAGCCGGTCTGCGGCACCAATCCGGGCGGCATGCGGGTCACCTATTCGAACGCCTGCTTTGCGCGCGTCGCCAAGGCCACCAACGTGACGCCGGGCGAATGCGCGAAGTGAGGCAATGCCACAATCGCCAAGCTGTCGCGTTCTGCTGATGCAGGGCACTCATTAATCGCAAGCACCGGTTTACATCGAAACGTCGGTGGTTACCGGATCGTCCGCGCTCGCGGACGATGGCAGCAGTTGAGTCACCACTCGAGAAACCACCTCGTTGGGCGCTTCCGAGCGGCGCCGGCGCTTCACCGCGGAGGTGTGGGTCGCTTCGCGGAAGCGGCCGCCGGCGCTTGCCGATCGAACCTGCCGATCCTCGCGGCCGGCCGGGCGGCCCGGACCGTGCCCGGATCGCCCTGGGGGTTGCGGTCGGCCTCGACCGCACCGCCATTGATGCTGCAACCGGGGTCAGGCGTCGCCAGCGCGGCGGTCCTCGGTGGGTTCGGCGCGGGTTTGGCGGCTTTGGCCTCGACCTTGGAGCGGGTGCGGGCCTCCTGCGTCACGAAGCTGCCCGGCGCGCAGGGATCCGCCAGCGCCTGCGCGGGCGGTGACAAGGGTACCGGCTCGGGCACCGGTGCAAAGGCTGGAGAAGCGGGCGACATGGCGAGCGGCGGTGCCGATAGGGGCGCTGCGGGGCCGGGCGAAGCCGGCGGCGTTGGGGAAGCGGCCGGTGGCAGTGGCAGCAGGGGAGTTGGGGCCGGCGCAAACACGGGCTTCGGCTGGGCACTGTCGAGCGGTGCTCCTGCGGGCGGGCTCATGCCTGCGGGCGGGCTTGTGCCTGCCGGCGGGCTCGTGGCCGCTGGCACTGCTGCGCCGTCTCGGGACGAGTCCGCCCGCCACAGCAGCGACCATGACAGTCCGCCCGCCATGAGCATCACGGCACAAGCCGCCGCCACCTGCCCGGCTCGCCGTCCGATGAGATCGCCGGAGAGGCGGGACCAGATGCCCGGCTGCGCCCGTGACGGCGCGCCGCCAGCCAGGACCTGCTCCACCAGATGGGCGGGCGCTGCAATCGGCGCCGCATCGATGCCGTCAAGGAAAGCCAGCGCCGATTGCGCCTCCAGGCGGACCGCGCTCGACTGCATGGCGGCCTCCTGGAACGCCCGACACTGCGCATCCGTAGCAGTGCCGGACAGGATCGCCGAGAGGCCGGCGGTGGCGGGGCCGGGATCGTCGGCCGCGGCCGGCGCGGACTCGGACGCCTCTGCTGCGTCTGGCGACGGTGCGTCTGGCGACGGTGCGTCTGGCGACGACGGTGCGTCTGGCGACGGCTCCGCACGGCCCGCGCTCGCATCCAGGGCCGGCGTCCGTTCGTCCGCAGTGCCCGCGAACGGGCGCTCGCACAGGGACTCGATCAGGGCAGCAAACTCGCCTTTGTCCAACGTCTATCCTCCCTGTCCCTCGATTAGACGGACAGTCTCCACTTTTTCACCACGTCGGCATCGCCGAGCTCTTCGCGCAACCGTCGCTTGAGCTTCTGGGCGAGCTTATGCACGTCCTCGACCGGCAGGCAGAGCAGACGCGCGATCGCACGCGCGGGCTCGCCCGCCAGCGCCAATTGCAGATATAGGCGGTCGGTGACCGCAAGGTTAGGGAGCGCCTGCTGCAGCGCATGGAGCGCTTGCTCCAGAAGGTCGGCGGTCTCGCGCTCGACCAGATGGTCCTCCGGGGTCGGAACCCGAAAATCTTCGGTGTCTCCCGCGAGCGCCCTGTCCTCGACCACCGAGAGCTCGACCATCTGGCCATCGCCGCGCTGCTCCGCATGGTAACCGGCCGGCAGCACCTGGCGGACCCGGGCGATGGCGAGCGCCACCGCCGCTGCGGTCGGCGCCGGCTCGCCGGCACGCGCCAGGTGCTGGAGCAACAGCGCGGGATCGGCCTCCAGCCGGTCCCAGTAGAGCAGCCGATAGACCGACTGATCGAGCGTGCCGAGACGCTGGATCGCGGCCGGCAGCCGTCGGCGCGGAACGATGGTGCGCACGAAGTCGACCACCAGATTTTCGATGATATGCAGCACGAAGCCCGAGGGGCTGCCGCGGCCCGAATAGGCGCGCAGCCGTTGCAGATCGTTCCTCAAGAGCGCTTCGCACACCGCCTGATAGGCATCCTCGCGATTCTGGGCATTGCCGGCACCGGGCAACGACCGCTCGATCATGCGCCGCATGTCCGGCCCGAAGAACGCCGCGAACGCCTGCCACCCGCGGCCGACATCACGCACCAGCAAATTGAGGGCGCGCTCCAGCAGGAGATCGCGCACCGCCAGCGCGACGAATACCCGCACACGGGCACGTCCGTCGTAATGCGCGAGCCGCGAAAATCCGTTCGCCTGCAGGCTCGCCATGACGTCGCGGAAGGCCGCCTCGGCGTCGGCTTGCCCGCCGGTCACCCGGGCGCAGGCGGTCCAGACCAGATCGGAAAGGGCGCGCACCAAATCGTTCGCCGCCCCGGGGGCTCCCCGCAAGGCCGCCGCCAGCAGCGCTTGGTCCGGATCAAGAGGTGCGGTCACCCAATACCCTTCGGGTCCGATTGCGACGGCAACGGGGCAATCGAGCCGAGATCACAGGTCCAGCAAAAAAATTCCCGGGGCCGCCACCGCCGAAAATTCCGGCCTGTCCGTCTAACGGGTTTGCCGGCCGACCGGTGGGCATCCGGTCGGGCGACGGCAACTTTGTTACCGAACGCGCGCAAGCGCAACCAGGAGCGTCTGATGACGACATGGAATCTACTGGCCGCCCTATCGCTCTGCTTGGCGCCCTTCGCCGGCGGGGGCGCGCACGCCGAAACCGGCAGCGATTATCGGCTGTCCGACCCGGCGGTCCACGGCAATCTCGCGATCTATTTCGTGCACGGCGAATCCCGCGGCGGCCCCATCCCGCTGACGCTTTCGGAGGCGCTCGCCAAGAAGACCATCGAGGTGCGCGAGATCGGCCAGGTCAACGAGGTGCAGGTCGAGAACACCGGGGGTGAGGAAATCTTCATCCAGGCCGGCGACATCGTGAAGGGCGGCCAGCAGGATCGCGTGCTGAGCGTGAGCCTGGTGCTCAAGCCCCATTCCGGGCCGCTCAAGATCGCCTCGTTCTGCGTCGAGCAGGGCCGCTGGTCGGCGCGCGGCAACGAGGATGTGGCGCGCTTCTCGAGCGCGAATGCGGCGCTGCCTTCGCGCGCCGCCAAGATCGAGATGGCCGGGGCCCCTTCGTCGAAGACCGCCGGCCTCGATGCCGCCACCGTGAGCAGCCGTCAGCGCGAGATCTGGAAGAAGGTGACAGAAATCCAGGGCAAGCTGTCGAGCAATCTGGGTGCGCCGGTCGCCGCCGCGCCCTCGCGCACCAGCCTGCAGCTGGCGCTGGAGAACGGCGGCCTCGAGCGGGCGCAAGCCGAATACGTCAAGGCGCTGCAGCCGCTCGGCGAGAAGGACAGCGACATCGTGGGATATGTGTTCGCGGTCAACGGCAAGATCAACAGCGCCGACATCTATCCCTCGAACGGCCTGTTCCGGAAGATGTGGCCCAAGCTGTTGCGCGCGAGCGTGACCGAAGCGCTGGGCGAACGCGACGGCGTCGCCCAGCCGGCGCCGCCGGTCGCGGACGCGAACAGTTTCCTCTCGAGCCCGGGCGAGACGCGTGGCGTCGAGAAGGTCGAGAAGGACGCGGGGTCCGGCGGCCGCATCGAGATGCGGGAGAGCGCCAAGATGTTGTTCATGGAGGCCAAGCCCGCCGCCGCGCCGGCAAGCGCCTGGGTACATCGCAACTATCTGGCCAAGTAACGGCCGGATGAAGCGGCGCCGCCTCGGGTCCCATCCTCCGGGGCGGCGCCGCACGCGTCATGGCAGGCGCCGGAGCCTGGCGGAATCAACGGCGGCACATGGCGAGCCGGCAGGGATAGAACTGGCCGTGATGACTTGCCGCCAAGGCCGCGAAGCCATGCGTCCCGGTCGGGCCATGGAATCCCGGCGGCAGGGGCTGCGGGTTGAGCGCCAGCGCGGGGGTGGCGACGGCGAACGACAAGGCGAAAATTCCCGATAGCAAAAATGATGCTGCGCGTTTCATGACTTGTCTCCTTCGCGGACGAGGCCGAGGTGCTCGCCTCTGATCATGGGTCGCGCGAGCGGGTGAAAGGTTTGCGGATCGATCGCACAAACGGCCATTGTGTGATGGCCGTCACGCCGGCCATGAGACGAATAGCGCAGCCGCCCCAAGAGGCCGGTCCGCTAGCGTTTTTGCATTGTCGCATTTTCGGACGGGAAACCGGATTCCACTTTTCCTGAAAATGCTCTAATCGGTCAACCAATGGGCACACCCTGCCTGCCTTGCCCAATAGTCCCAACCCCGGCGCATGGCGCTCGACTCGGGGTCGATGGCGAGACGCGCGCTGGCCTCACCCGCGGTCAGGCCGACGATCTTTCCAAATGGCATTGCGGCCGCAAGCGCTCGCGCATTCCTTGGCAGGTAGACCGACATCCGCACGACATCGTTCAGGCTGCGGCCGGTCGCGACGAAGCCCATGCCGCGCAGCAGGAGGATCCGATCGGATTTCAGACGCCGCGCCAAATCCCGCCCGCGTTCGAGCGTGCTGACCGACAAATCGGTGCCGTTGCCGAATTTGTCGGCGATATCCCACACCGGAACGTGTGTCCCCATATCCCCGACCGAGGCGATGACGGGCCGCAGCGCCGATTGCGTTACGCCGAACGGCAGCAAATCCTCCGAGCGCGCGAACAGCACCGCCTGGATATCCGGGCGGGCCTCGAGCACCGCGCCGTGCACGAACCGCTCGCTGCAGAGTGCGCCTGCGTCATCAGCGACGGGCTCGCCGTCCAGCGTGAATTCAAGGATGTCGTCCGGCTCCACAAAAGCGGGGCTGAGCGCGCGCGCCAGCAGATATCGGCTCGGATTGCCGGGATGCCGCAGGCTGATGTGTCCATCCTCATCAAGGATGCCCTGTCTGACCAGGATACGGTTTGCGACCGCAAGCTCGTGTCTGGCGCGGCGTGATGGAGTCATCAACCTTGGCCCGTTGGAGGCGCGCTCGACCGGGCGGTCAGAACTTGAGCTTGAAATGTCTCGGCGCTTTGGTGCGGCAGGGTCAAGAGCGCTCCCGCCAGCAGGAAAATGGCGCCGACCTCATGCAGGAAGGACATCGTGGCCGAACCACCGAGCATGAGCGTCGCAATCCCCGCCGCCATCTGGACGGTCAGGAGGACGAGCAGCGCAGTCGCCCCCATGCGGGCGCGCGGATCGCGGCGGCCGGACAAGATCACGCTGAGGATCAGCCCCACCCACAGCCCGATCGACAAGATGCGATGAACCAGTTGAATGGTATACTGATTGAAGGTGAAATTGAGCCACAGCGGCGCGTAAGCGGTGAGCCGCTCGAGCGGCGGCAGCACGCCGGTCTCGTAGCCGGGAAAGCTCCGCCACACCGATATGGCGTCGCGCGAAGCAAGCAGCGCGCCGAAGCAGATGTCGAGAATGATCAACCCGATCCAGATCCAGCCGGAGCGGATCATTGGGAGCCGCGACCGCAAGGCGGCCGGAGCCGGCGGAGCGACGGCGGAAGCCAGCATGACAGCCAGGGCGGCGCTGGCAAACGTCATGTCGAGGGCGTGGCGATACTGTCCGGTGTTGTAGCGCACGAGGTTTGGGACCAGCGGAACCGCGCGGTCGAGGCACCAAGCGGCCGCCAGATAGCCGAGCCCGATGAGGCAGACCGCGGCGAGGCGCTTCGACGCAAAACGATATTCGGGCAGCAGGATTGCGGTGCAAAGGCCGCAAGCCAAGGTGCTCGCAAGCAGCAGCAGGCTGCCGCCGCGCAGCCATTCCCACCAATACAGGATCTTGAACTGGTCGAGATTCTCCGAGCCGCCGCAGGCCGCAAAGATCGGATCCTGCTGGTGCAGCACAAAAGCGGCGAGCCAGGCTTGGTCGCTCAGCGGGGGAACCAGACCCACCGGCGGCGCGATGGCGAACAGGCCGGGGGTCAGCCGGCTCTCGATTCCCAGCACCAACGCGGCAAGGCCGAGCGCTGCAGCGATCAGGAAATAGATCTGTGCGGTGCGGGCTGCGGCGCGCACCGGCACGGCCGATGACGTGACGGCTGCGGACCAGGTCAGGTTTTCTGCAATCGCCATGCTGGTGACCCGACGAAAGCGAGGAGCTTATCACGCGCGGCGCGGGCGCAAGACATGTATTGCACTAAGCCGTTCCGCGGTATCACCAGCGAATTCCGCGCGCTTCTCTTCTCTTCCCTTCCCTTCCCTTCCTCGCCTCATGCGCCGCGGGTGCGCCGCATTCGGGCCCGCACGAAGCAGCGCCGCAACCGCGCAGCGAGACCGGCGGCGCACAGTGCTTCGACCCGGCTGCGCGCATGGTCGCGAGCCGACCAATCCACCTTCGCTGAGCCCGCAGGGGCGACGACGAAGGGTTCGTCGCCGAAAGACGTATATCGATCATAAAGCTGCGTTGCCGTCATGCCGGGCCGATACTCTCCCACCAGCGACTCATCCACCAATTTGCGGCAGGCGGCGATCGCTTCTTCGGCCGTGGCGAATGTTCCGTATTCCCAGCGCTCGTCCTCCTCCATGTAGTGAAAGTTGTCGTCGACCATCACTTGGTAGTGCGACATTCGCCTTGGTGCTCCGGATCCTCGAGGGTTGATAGTTACGACGATGTCACCGTCTACGGGAGTTGACGTTACGATAGTGCTCCTGGTCTGCGCGGCCAAGTCTCATTGTCGTGTTCTTCGCGCCGGGTGGCCCGCATGAGGGAGCTTGCTGCCGTCTTCGCCCGCTAAGGAACGCCGCGAAATGCGGAGCGGCGGTCCCCACGAATGTTCCACCGCTCACAATTTGTCTGTTGCGTTGGCTCCCGCATTGGATAACGTATATTCTACATAAAAATCGAGACCGCGCCATTTGCAGCGACGGCTCATTCCACACGAGCAAGAGGACGACGCCATGCGCAGGATGACGCCGCTCGGATTCGCGCTACTGGGGCTGGCCGCAGCGCCGGTTCTGCTCGCCGGCAGCGCGTACGCGACCGACAAGGTCACGGTCGGCGTCATCCCGATCATCGACGTGGCGCCGATCTATCTCGGGGCCGCCAAAGGTTTCTTCACCAAGCAGAACCTCGAGGTCACGCTGCAGACCGCACAGGGCGGCGCCGAGCTGGTCACGCCGGTGATGACCGGCCAGCGCGAGTTCGGCTTCAGCAATATCAGCTCGCTCCTGATCGCGCAGACGCGCGGCCTCGACATCGTGGCGATCGCGGCCGGCGCGTCCTCGACCGGCGAGCCAGGCCACGATTTCGGCGCCATCATCGCGCCCAGCGATAGCCCGCTCAAGTCCGCCAAGGATCTGGAAGGCAAGACGGTCGCGGTCAACAACCTCAAGAACATCGGCGACACCTCGGTCAAGGCGGCGGTGCGCAAGGCCGGCGGCGACGATTCGAAGGTCAAGTTCGTCGAGCTCGCGTTTCCCGACATGCCGGCCGCGCTCGGCAACAAGCTGGTCGATGCCGCATGGATCGTCGAGCCCTTCCTGGCGATCGCCAAGGAGCAAGGCGCCAAGGCGATCGCCTGGAATCTGGTCGACACCGCACCCAACCTCATGATCGCGGTGTATTTCACTTCCGGAAAATATGCGCAGGAGCATGCCGATACGGTCAAGCGGTTCACGGCGGCGATGAATGAGTCGCTGGCCTATGCGGACACCCATGCGGAAGAGGTGCGCGCGATCGTTCCCACCTATACCCGTATCTCCAAGGAGCTGATCGGCAAGCTGACCTTGCCGCGGTGGCCGACCGAGATGAATCGCAAGTCGACCGAGACACTGGCTGATCTTTCGGTCAAGGACGGGCTGGTCACCAAGAAGCCGGATCTGGCCGCGTTCTTCCGCTAGACGCCGGCGATGGGGGATTCACAGCGGAGGGCGGTCGTCGGATTACGCGCCAAGACCCTGGTATGGGTCCAGGCATCGATCGGCCTGATCGGGTTTGCGACCGTGCTCGAATTGGCGCCGCGGCTGGGCCTGGTGTCGCCGCGCTATCTGCCGCCCTTCAGCGTGATCGCGGTTGCGCTCGCCGCCGAAATCCAGCAGGCGAATTTCTGGGCCGCGCTCGCCTTCACCATGCGCAGCTGGGCCATCGGGCTGACGATCTCGGTCGTGGCCGGCACCGGGCTCGGCATCTTGATCGGCAGCTCCGCCTGGCTGCAGGCGGTGACGCACTCCACCATCGAGTTTCTGCGGCCCATCCCGTCGGTCGCGCTCATCCCGATCGCCATCCTGCTGTTTGGAACCACGCTGCAATCCAACCTGGTGCTGGTCATCTATGCGTCGTTCTGGCAGGTGCTGGTGCAGGTCCTGTCCGGCGTCCAGGATGTCGATCCGGTGGCGCGCGAAACCGCGCAGTCGTACCGGCTCGGGCACTGGGCGCTGGTCCGCCATGTCATCTGGCCGACCACGCTGCCCTATCTGATGACCGGCATCCGGCTCGCCGCCTCGGTCGCCCTCATCCTCGCCATCACGGCCGAGCTCACCATCGGAACGCCGGGCCTGGGCAAGGAGCTGTCGCTCGCCCAGTCGGGTGGCGCGGTCGCGGTGATGTATGCCTATCTGATCGTGATGGGATTGATCGGCGTCGCCGTCAATCTCGCGGCGCGCGGCCTCGAGCGCAGCATCATGCCGTGGCATCCATCGCTGCGTGCGGAGCTGCCGGCATGAGCGGCGGGCAAATCCTGCGCCAAGCCGGCCTGACATTCGGCCTGCCGGTGGCGCTGCTGGCGCTCTGGTGGATCGTCAGTGCCGGCAGCGCGAATTTCTATTTCCCGCCGCTGCAGACGATCGCGCAAATGTTCGTCGAGGTCTGGATTTCGCCGCGCATCCTCGACGACGTGGTGCCGAGCCTGGCGCGGCTGACAGCCGGCTACCTCGCGGCGGTCGGGCTCGGCCTCATCCTCGGAATCCCGATCGGGCTGTCGCGCACGCTGCGCAACACGCTCGAGCCGGTGCTGGAATTCCTGCGCGCCATTCCGCCGCCCGCCCTGGTGCCGATCCTGATCCTGTTCGCCGGCATCGGCGACGCCATGAAGACGCTGGTGATCGTGTCGGGATGCATCTGGCCGGTGCTGCTCAACACCGTGGAGGGCGTGCGTGGCCGCGACGAGGTGCTGGAGGACGTGGTTCGCTGCTACCGCATCCGAGGTTTCGCGCGGCTGTGGCACTTCGTCATTCCGGCCGCCAGCCCGCAGATGTTCACCGGCATGCGCCAGGCTCTCGCCATCGGCATCATCCTGATGGTCATCAGCGAGATGTTTGCCGCCAGCAATGGGCTCGGCTTCGCCATCATCCAGTTCGAGCGCAGCTTCGCGGTGCCGGAGATGTGGACCGGCATCATCATGCTGGGCTTGATCGGGATCGTGCTGGCGCAGCTGTTTCGCATGGTGGAGCGCCGCGTGCTGGCCTGGTATCACGGCTGGCGGCAATCGCAGCGGGCGGGCGGTTGATCATGAGCGCCGACACCACGAGCTCGAGCGGCGCCGGCGCCATGCTGGAGGTCGCAGGCCTGCGCAAGGTCTATGCGGGCGCGGGCCGAACCGTGGAAGCCATCCGCGGCCTGAGCTTTGCGGTGAACGCGGGCGAGCTTGTCTGCATCGTCGGTCCCTCGGGCGCCGGCAAGACCACGCTGCTCAAATGCATCGCCGGCCTGCTGCCGCCGAGCGGCGGCAGGGTGGTGCTCGATGGCGAGCCGGTTTCCGGTCCGCCGCCCTCCATGGCGGTGGTGTTTCAGGAATACGGCCGCAGCCTGTTTCCCTGGATGACGGTGCGCCAGAACGTCGAGCTGCCGCTCAAGCAAAAGCGCCTCACCGCCGCGCGCCGGCTTGCGCTCGTGGCCGATGCGCTCGCGGCCGTCGACCTCGCCGACGCCCACGCGGCCTATCCGTGGCAGCTGTCGGGCGGTATGCAGCAGCGCGTCGCCATCGCGCGCGCGGTCGCCTACGAGCCGCAGGTCCTGCTGATGGACGAGCCTTTTGCGGCGGTGGATGCGCAGACCCGCGCCGATCTCGAGGATCTGATCCGCAGGCTGTGGCGCCGGCTGGCCGTGACGGTGCTGTTCGTCACCCACGACATCGAGGAAGCGGTCTATCTGGGCGAGCGCGTCATCATCCTGTCTCATGCGCCGACCGTGATCATGGAAGACGTCGCCATCGATCTGCCGGACGAGCGCAGCCAGCTTGAGACCCGCTCACTGCCCCGCTTCGGCGAGCTGCGCCGGCACGTCTACGCGCAAATCCAGCTGGCCAAGCAAGGCTGGCGCCCGCCGGGCGAGGCCAGCGCCTGAAGCAGCGGCTTTTCTGACCCGAGTGCGAGCCGATAATGACTTTGATGTATCATAAGAATAAACACTATGTGCCCGCATCCAACTCCGACTGACGGATTCGCCTTCGAGCCCAGACGTCTCGCGATCATTTCCCGCCATCGGCGGCGCAATCTTACTACCTTGAAAAATAAGTTATATCAATGTCTTAGATAGGATTCTGGACTCGCCCGGAGCGATGTATTTTTGATCTCCAAGAAGTTTTGTTATTACAGAATTGTATCTTTGGGTTTATGATGGATTTATATTCAGGGCCCGAGTGGCACCGGCCCCGAGTGATGGTGTGCAATGTCGCAAGGCAACAGCAAGCATCCGGCGAACGGCGCGGCCCGCAGTCGAGCGCACACGCTCGCCCGGACACCGGCAAAGCCGGCGATCGGTGTCCGCAGCCGGATCGCAAGGGGCAACCTGCGCCCTGTCGCCCAGCCGCAAGTGGACGACATTGGGACTGGCCTCGAGGGACCGACCCTACAGCCGAGCCCGCCTTGCCTGCAGGGCTACCAGCAATGGGCCGGGTTCGTGGCGGGCACGCGGGATGATATTTTCGGGTTTGGCGCCTATTTCATCGACGATGAACCGGGCGCTCGGATCGCCACGTACACGTGGACACCCTCCGGGCGCTGGTAGTCGCCGGCCCGCGCCTCAAGCCCGCCCTACTTGCCGGCCGCTGCTTTGTACGGCCCCAGCTGGGCTAGGGCGGCCCTCACGAACGAACCGTCCACGACCCCGTCGGCACTCGCGTCCTTGGCCTCAATCAAGCCGAGCTCGCGGAAGAACGCCAGATCGCGCTTGAGGCCGGTAAGATTCACCTCCCCGTTCGGATTGACGGCGCTCGGGATGATGCGCCGGAACATGGCTTCGTCCTTGGTTGAGGTGTACTTGGTGAGGATCGGGATGATCTTGTCCGCCGACGGGCCCGCCAGCCGGCCGTCCTTCAGGGCGTCGTTGTACAAGCGGACACCGCGCAGATAGGCGCGCATGAAGCGCTCGGCCACATCGTGCCGGCTCTTGATGAAGCGCTCGGAATAGAACACCACCGCGGTCTGCTGGTCCGGATAGCTGACGTCATTGCCGAGGATGCGCACCGCGGCGCCCTGCTCGATCTCCAGCGTCATGGTCGGCTCGTTGCTGATGGCGGCATCGATGCCTTTGTTCAGGAAGGCCGGCAGGTGCTCAGGGAAGCCGAGATAGACCACCTCCACGTCGCTGTATTTGAGGCCGCCCATCTTGAGCGTCTCGTTGAGCGCGGAAGCGGTGCCGGTGCCGGGCGCCCCGATCGCGACCTTCATGCCCTTGAGATCGGCCAGCGTCTTGTAACGACCGGAATCGACCAGGTCCTTGCGCACCATCAGGGAGGAATATCCGTAGCCCGGCTTCATGGAAGCCTGATCGGCCACGATCTTGGTGCTGATGCCGCGCCCGACCGAATTGTAGAAGCCGGCCGACACCGTGCCGCCGCCAACGTCGAGATCGCCGACCCCGAGCGGCGCCATCATCTGCGCCGCGGAATTGAACGGCGTCATGATTACCTCGATGCCTTCGTCGCGAAAATAGCCCATGGCGTCGGCCACGTAGTAGCCGACATCGCTCATGGTGCGGGCGATCCCGATCCGCACCTGCGCGGCCTCGGCTGCAGCGGCCGCGCAGGGCCAGGCGACAAGCTGCAACGCCAGGCAACCCGCAAGGAGACCGGCAGCGACAACCGGCCATCTCCGCACGCGTCGCATCGGCTTGCTCGATTCGAGCTCTTGATCCCTCATCCTGCTTCTCACAATCCAACGCCGCGGGGCCGCTTTATTGCGACTTCGCCGCGGTGATTGAAAATGGTCTAGCATTCACGAAATTGGTTGTCATGATGTCATTGAACGCCCGTGACAATACGCTCCATCGCAGGATTCCGGTGCGTTCGCCCAACTTGAACTTGGCTTCGCCCTATCCGAAATTGATGTTCACAGATCAGGACAGCGCCATGGAGCAACCCCGCTACGATCGTGCCGCCGAGGACATCGGCAACATCGTCGGTCTCGGGCACGTCAATACCGCGATCCCCCGGCAGCGGCTGTCCACGCTGTTCTACGTGACCGGCCTCGGCCTCACCCGCGATCCCTTCATCAATACCGGCACCGACAATATGTGGATCAATGTCGGGCAGGGCCAATTCCATCTGCCGACCGGCCGCATCGAGGTCCTGCGCGGCATCACCGGCCTCGTGCTGCCGGACCGCGCCGCCCTGCTTGAGCGGCTGGCGAGGGTGCGCGGGCCGCTTGCAGGGACCAGCTTCGATTTCCGAGAGAGCAATGATGGGGTCGAGACCGTCTCGCCCTGGGGCAACCGCATCCATTGCCATGCGCCGGACCCGGGTCGTTTCGGCCCGGTTGCGCTCGGCATGGCCTATGTGCAGTTCGACATTCGCCCCTGCACCGCGGCCGGCATCGCGCGTTTCTATGGCGAGGTACTGGCCGCACCCGCCGAGCTCATCGACGACAGGGAGGGACGGCGCGCGCGCGTGATGGTCGGGGCCAAGCAATATTTCGTGTTTCGCGAGACCGACGCTCCGGAACGGGCGTTCGATGGTCATCACGTGCAGATCGACGTGGCGGATTTCTCCGGCCCGCACCGGCGCCTCCAGGATTTGGGCCTGGTCACCGAAGAGAGCAGCCAGCACCAGTACCGCTTCAAGGACATCGTCGATGTCGACACGCGGGCCGTGCTGTTCACCATCGAGCACGAGGTGCGCAGCATGCAGCATCCGATGTATGCGCGCGCGCTGGTCAACCGTAATCCGGCGCAGACCGGGATGAATTACCGGCCGGGCCGCGACAGCCTGCCGTGGTCGATGGAATGAGGGCGCGCTCAGCTCCGGCGGCGCCGGTTATTCCTTGAACAGCTTGGCCAGCGCTGCCACGATCGGCTTTGGCATGCGCATCGTATCGCGGGTGATCGCATCCATCTCCTCGCCGGTCGCCGGCTCGACGGTGACGTTGCGCTTCTCGCAGGCCGCCAGGAACTCCGGATCCTTGAGCATCGCCTGGAAGGCGGTGCGCAGCGCCGCGAGCCGCTCCACCGGCACGCCCGGCGTGGTCTGGATCGAGCGGCCGATCTCGGCGGTGCCGGCGATGGCGCGCAGGATCGCGCGGCCGTCGTCAGTGAGGCCAAGCTCCGGCAGGGTGGGCACCTGCGGCAACAACGGATGGCGCTTGAGCGCGTTCTGATAAAGGATCGTGGCGGCGCCATCGCCCTTGATCCAGTCCGGATGAGCGGCCAACAGGCCTGGAATCCCGACCGCCGACACCAGCTCGACCTCGCCGCGTTCGGCTGCCAGCATGATCTCGTTGGTGCCCTTGTAGCCCTTCACCAGCTTGAACTTGGCGCCCGCATAGGCATTGAGCGCCAGCGGATACAGCACCGTGGTCGAACCTCCGCCGCTGGTGCCGGTGATGATCTCGCGGGTGCGCGCATCCTCGAACGACTTGATGCCGGTGCTCTTGAGCGCCACTCCGAGATCGATATTGGTGGTGAAGCGGCCGAGATAGGGTAGCTGCGCCGGATCGATCCGGTTCTTCTCGTCGGTCACCGCATCGACCGCCAGGGTCTGGGCGACGCTGCCGAAATAGGTGCCGTCCTTGGGGGCCACCTCATAGAGATAGTTGACGGCCTTGAAGCTGCCGGCGCCCGGCATGTTCTGCGGAATGATGGTGGGATTGCCGGGGATGAACCGCGGCATGAACTCGGCGAACAACCGGCCGTAGATGTCGTAGCCGCCGCCTTCGCCATACCCGATCAGTACGTGCAGCGTCTTGCCGCGATAGAAGTCGGCGACCGATTGAGCGCGCAGCTCGGGCGCGGACCCCAGCATGAGGGACAGCGCCAGCGCGGTCCAAAGCGTTCGTCGCGTCAAGCTCATTTGATCTTGCTCCTGCGTCCTGCCGGTTCGATCGCGCGCCCGGGGTGCACGATCTTCCGGATTGTTGGGCGGCTCGTCCGATGCCACCAAAAACCGCCGAGAGCCGTGATTATCACAGGGGTTTTCCGCCCTCAAGGACGCCGCGCCGGTTGCGGCCGGCGGCATCTTGCCCCATCAGCGCAGACGCGCCACCCGCCGCACCATGTAGTTGAAAAGGTTAATTTGGTTCTCGGCGCGGGTGATCCGCTTCTTGGCCTTGGCCTCCTCCGGCGAGGTCACCAGCTTGGCGCCGCCGGCGGACTCCGCGACGAGCTGCATCCAGCAGGCCTTCTCCAGCACCAGCGCCAAATAGATCGCCTCCTCGAGCGTGCGGCCCGCCGTCACGATGCCGTGGTTGCGCAGCAGCAGCACTTGGTGCTGACCGAGGCAGCGCGCCACCGCCTTGCCGAGTTCTTGGGTCACGATCAGATCGGTGGTCTCGGAGAACACCGGCAGGCCGTCGGAGAAGGCGGCGCCCGGATGGCCCACCGGCTGCAGCGGCTTGCCGAGCGAGGAGAAGATCACCGAATGGGGCGCGTGGGTGTGGACCACCGACTGGATCTCGGGGCGCACCCGCATGATCTCGGTATGGATGTAGACCTCGTTGTGGCGCGCGTGGGTGCCGGCCACCTTCTCGCCCTCGATGTCGATGGTGACGATGTTGTCGGGCGTCATCTCCTCGAGCCCCATGCCGCCCGCCTTCATCAGGATGCGGCCCGGATTCTCGGGCTGGCGCAAGGTCACATGCCCCATGCAATAATCGCCCTGCCCCTCGATCTCGAGAATGCGGCCCGCGTCCGCCAGCTTCTCCCGCTGCGCTATGTCTTCCATGATGATCGTCCTTCCTGTCGGCTCGAATTACGTGGCTCGAATTGCGTGCGCCCTGATGCCGTTTTTACCGGCAAAGAGCAACCTCGACGGCGGCTTGCGCCCTGCGAAGCAGCGCGGCGATCCGGGCCGACGAGCCGGGATTGAACGCATTCCCTCTTGTGACCCGGCCAGGATGGCGGTAACCGCCATCAAGGCAGTTTCACGCCCGGGATCGGCACGTCATGGTTCTGTCATTTGCCGCCTGCTAAAGCCTCCGGCCGGGCCCCGCTCCTCGCACAGGGAAAATCCGATGCGCAAATTCATTACCGTGCTCGCCTTCTTGGCGCTGACCGCGTTCTCGCCCGTGCTGCTGCACGCCGAAGATGCAAAGCCGTATTCCGACAACAATGAGATCAACCTGTTGCTGCTGCTGCCGCCGCCGCCCGCGGTCGACTCCGATCAGATGAAAGCCGAGCTCGGCGAGATCCTGACCATCCAGGTGACGCGCAGCAAGGCGATGGTGGATCGCGCCGTCGCGGACGTCACCGAGAACATCTGGCGATTTGCCGATGTGGTCGACAGCCCCAATTTCACCGCCGCGGCACTGCCCAAGGTCGCCGCCTTCTTCGACCGCGTGGTGGAGACCGAAAGCGCCGTGGTGGATCCCGCCAAGGACGTATGGAAGCGCCCGCGCTCGGCTTGTGATCACGCCACAGGGCGCCTCGTCGAGGGCGGCCGCAACCCCGGCCGGGCGGCCACAAGGGCCGCCCCTACGAAGTGGGGGCCGATCCGGGCCGGTGACCGCTGACCTCGGCGGCAGCGTCGGCGG
>DASYFD010000331.1:0-2040 GCA_036498625.1 Xanthobacteraceae bacterium
AGTCGGGGCGCTTTTGCGCACCGACAGGATCAGCCGCACATTGACAAACTCGCCGGGCCACAGCCGCTCGTCGGCATTGTCGAATGTCGCCTTGAGGCGGATCGTGCCGGTCGGCTGGTCGATCGCATTGTCGATGACCGAAAGCTTGCCCTCGGCGAGCTGTGTCTTGTTGTCGCCGCCATAGGCAACGACCGCGAGTCCGCCCCCGGCCTGCTTCTCGTGGATCTTGTGGAGGTTCTCCTGGGGCACCGTGAAGCTGACGAAGATCGGCTTCAGCTGCGAGATCGTGACAA
The DNA here is from genome assembly GCA_036498625.1 of Xanthobacteraceae bacterium. Classification (GTDB taxonomy): domain Bacteria; phylum Pseudomonadota; class Alphaproteobacteria; order Rhizobiales; family Xanthobacteraceae; genus VAZQ01. The sequence continues at coordinate 294 of DASYFD010000331.1, forward strand.
GCCCCGCCGCGTCGGTCGCGCGCACCATGTTGCCGACATCGACGAGCCGGAGCCCGAGCCTTCCGCTGATCGGCGCCCGGATATCGGCATAGCCGAGGTTGAGCCGGGCAGTTTCGATCTGCGCGTCGTCGGCCTTGATCCCTGCCCGCAGCTGGTCTACCTGCGCCTTCGTCTGGTCATAGGTCTGCTGCGATTTGATGCCCCGCCCGACCAGATCGGCCCAGCGGGCGAGATCGGCCTGAGCGCTGATCAGCTGCGCCTCGTCCTTCTGCTTGGAGGCGAGCGCCTGGTCGAGCATGGCCTGAAACGGCCGGGGGTCGATCTGGATCAGCGGGTCGCCGGCCTTGACGTCCTGTCCTTCGCTGAACGCGACCTTGACGATCTGGCCGTCCACCCGGCTTTTGATCGTGACCATGTTGTAGGCTTGGGCCGTCCCGATCGCGTTCAGGAACACCGGCACGTCGGTCGCCGCAACGGTGCCGGCAGTGACCGGAACCCCAGGGGCCGGGGAAGGCGGCGGCGATTGCGCCTCGGCGCCAGGCGCCACGGTCCCGATCAGAGAGGGCAGTCCGAGCGCCGCCAGGGCGATTGCAAGCGTCGCGGGGATCGCGGCTTTTCTCATGGGGGGTCTCTCGAAAAGCGCCGATTTATACGGAACGTCTATTATAGACAAGAGCTATATCTAACATCCCTGCCAGCGGCCTTGCAGCGGAAAATTGGGGCTTGGCCGCGGCATCCCGCCGCGATGCACGAGCCGCGCCAAGGGCCGGCTGATCGCCATTTCCTCGCGCCCGGTTCCACGGCATCATCCGGCATCGCGGCGCCGAAGCGGGCTCCGCCAATATTTCGGGGAGGACCCAGCATGGCCGCTCATGACGCTCTGCGCACGATCCTGCCGGTCGCGGGCTTGCCCGAGGACCGCGCCCGGGCGGTCGAGATCACCGGTGGGACGGACCCGGTCCTGCCGACCCCGTTCCGCATTGGCGAGACCGCCGCGGCGGCGGTTGCCGCGACCGGGCTCGCCGCCTCCGATCTGTGGGAATTGCGCACCGGGCGAAAGCAGGAGGTCGCGGTCGATCTGCGCCATGCCACGGCGTCGTTGCGCAGCGGCAACTATCTGCAGGTGAATGGCGTCAAGGTGCGCGGCGACCGCAACGAAGTCATGGGGATGTACCCAGCCAAAAACGGACGGTGGAGCTATGTCCACGCCAATTTTCCGAACCATCGCGCCGCGGCGCTCAAGGTGCTCGGCTGCGAGGAGAGCAAGGTGGCGGTGCGCAAGGCCGTCGCGGGGTGGGACGCGCTCGAACTCGAAGAGGCGATCATCGCCGCCGGCGGCGCCGGCGGCATGGTGCGCAGCATGGCCGAATGGGCGCAGCACCCGCAGGCCGCGGCGATCGCCTCATTGCCATTGCTGGAAATCGTCAAGATCGGCGAGGCTCCGCCGGAGAAATTGCCGGACGGCAACCGGCCCTTGTCGGGCATTCGGGTGCTCGACCTGACGCGCGTGCTGGCCGGCCCGACCTGCGCCCGCACCCTGGCCGAACACGGCGCCGATGTCTTGAAGATCACCGCGCCGCACATCGCCGCGCGCGACGATCAGGAATACGACACCGGCCACGGAAAGTTGTCGGCGCGGCTCGATCTGCGCCAGCCCAAGGATCTCGACACGTTGAAGGGCCTCGTCCGCGAGGGCGATGTGTTCTCGCAGGGCTACCGGCCCGGGACGCTCGCGGCTCGCGGCTTG
>DASYFD010000332.1:0-2998 GCA_036498625.1 Xanthobacteraceae bacterium
CGGCGCCTCGTTCGCCGGCCGACCGATAGCACTGCCCCGTGGGGTCCCGATCCCGTACCGTCCGGTGAAGGCCGCCTTGCGGATTTGAAGGCGGGTGGGAAGTCATAGGACTAATCCTAGGGTTAGTCCTATGAGCAAGACGCAGGTTGAGGTGATCACGTCGGTGCAGCGCCGCCGGCGGTGGCCGCGAGCCGAGAAGGAACGGATCGTTGCGGCGGCGATGGAGCCGGGCGCGGTCGCATCCGAGGTGGCGCGAGCAGCCGGGGTTCACGTAAGCCAGTTGTTCCGATGGCGGCAGCAGCTTTGCGAAGCTGCGCCGGGTGCGGCGGTATTTTCGCCGGTGGCAATTGCGGCTGGGCCGGGAACAGCACCCACGCTGGCGACGCCGGGAGCCATCGAGATCGAGTTTGCGAGCGGTGCGCGGATGCGGGTCGGGGGCCCGGTCGAGGCTTCAAGCGTGAAGGCGATGGTCGCGGTGCTGGCGAAGGCCCGGCGGCGATGATCCCGGTGCCGAGCGGCGTGCAAGTCTGGCTTGCGACCGGGCACACCGACATGCGCAAAGGCTTCGATGGTTTGGCGGTGCTGGTGCAGGAGACGCTCAAGCGCAATCCCCACAACGGCAATTTGTTCGTGTTCCGCGGCCGGCGCGGTGGGCTGCTCAAGGTCTTGTGGCATGACGGCCAGGGGATGTGCCTGTTCGCCAAGCGGCTTGAGCGCGGGCGCTTCATCTGGCCCTCGACCGTTCCGCGCGAAGACGCCGACCGGACGGTGACGATCACGCCGGCGCAGCTCGGCTATCTGCTCGAAGGGATCGACTGGCGCCTGCCGCAACACACCTGGCGGCCGCAAGCAGCGGGCTGAGCTCTTAAAGGCCTGATCGCGGCATTGTGAACCACTGCACGGTGGCGGGTTTACACAAGCGCAGCACCCTGTGATTCCATTGGGGTGATGAGCGCAAATGATTCTCTTCCCGACGACGTCGAGACCCTGAAGGCGATGCTGATTGCCGCGCAGGCGGCTTTCCTGGAGGCGCAGGCGAAGGCGCGCAATCTCGAGGCCGAGGCCCGTACCCGGGCGTTGCTGATCGAGCAGATGAAGTTCACGATCGCCAAGCTGCGGCACGAACGGTTCGGGCAATCCTCGGAGCGCGGTGCGGTGCTCGAGCAGCTGGAGCTGCGGCTCGCCGACATGGAGGAGGACGCCTCCGAAGCCGAAGCGGCGGCGCAGATGGCGGCGGAGGCTGCGGCACGCGAGAAGATCGAGGTTCAGGCTTTCCACCGGCGCAAGCCGGCGCGCCGGCCGCTGCCCGAGCACCTGCCACGCGAGCGCGTCGTCTATCCAGGACCGAGCTCCTGCCCTTGCTGCGGCGGCGCTCTGCACAAGCTCGGCGAAGACGTGACCGAGACGCTGGAGCTCGTCCCGCGCCAGTGGAAAGTGATCCAGCACGTGCGCGAGAAGTTCTCCTGCCGGTCCTGCGAGACGATCACGCAGCCGCCGGCACCCTCGCACCCAATCTCACGCGGGCGCGCCGGGCCGGGGCTGCTCGCCCATGTGCTTTTCGCCAAGTATGGCCTGCATCTGCCGCTCAATCGCCAGAGCAACGTCTATGCGCGCGAAGGCATCGATCTCGACGTGTCGACGCTCGCTGACTGGGTGGGCGCCTGTGCGGCGACCCTGATGCCGCTCATCGAGACGGTCCGGGCTCACGTCTTTGCGGCCGAGCGCATCCATGCGGACGACACCACCGTCCCGGTGCTGGCCAAGGACAAGACCCGCACCGGCCGACTATGGACCTATGTGCGCGACGACCAGCCGTTCGGCGGGTCCGATCCACCGGCCGCCGCCTTCTTTTATTCGCCCGACCGCGCCGGCGAGCATCCGGAACAGCATCTGGCGAGCTATGCCGGCCTTATGCAGGCGGACGCCTATGCGGGCTTCAACCGGCTCTATGAGACGAGCCGCAAGCCGGGGCCGATCGTCGAGGCGGCGTGCTGGGCGCACGCGCGGCGCAAGTTCTTCGACCTGGCGCGGCTGAACAAAGCACCGATCGCCATCGAGGCGGTCGAGCGCATCGATGCGCTGTTCGCCATCGAGCGCGAGATCAACGGCATGACGCCGCCGGAGCGTGTCCGTGTGCGCGACGAGCGCAGCCGGCCGCTCATCGTCGCCCTGGAGGCTTGGTTGCGCGAGCGGCGCGCCAAGCTCTCCGGCAAAAGCGAGACCGCCAAGGCGATCGACTACAGCCTCAAGCGCTGGCCGGCATTCATCCGCTTTCTCGACGATGGCCGTCTGTGCATGTCCAACAACGCCGCCGAGCGGGCCGTGCGTTGCGTCGCGGTCGGCCGCAAGAACTGGACCTTTGCGGGCTCAGACGAAGGCGGCCGCCGTGCCGCCGCCATCTACACACTCATCGAGACCGCAAAGCTCAACGACATCGATCCGCAGGCTTGGCTCGCTGACGTGATCTCGCGCCTGCCCGATCATCCAGCCAAGCGGATCGCCGAGCTGCTGCCCTGGAATTGGCGAGCGCAGAACCTCACCGCAAAGGCCGCCTGAGCGAGCGTCTGGACCCGCCAAACCCCGTGGCCTTCACCGGACGCGTACCCTCCTATTGCTGTTGGACGTGCTCGCCTCGCGGCTGGATTGTGCGCTCGGCTATGCGGGCGATAGAAGTGGGAAAGCCAGGGTAGGCGAGCCGGCCTACTCCATCGCGCTGCGATTAGCGGCGACGGAAGGGCGCGCAGCGCGAGGCTTGGGGTTGATGCCAGAACAAGGCGGCAGGCAATGTGGGTACAGCATTCATTTTAGCCGCTATGAAGCCTCCCTCCGCCAACGGCCGCCTTCCCCAATCAATCGGCCGATATCGCTTCCCGCATCTTGACAAGCTTTGATGCTGCCATGGCGCGCGAGCGCCCTTTTGATCGCCGTCGTCGCGTAGATGTTAGGCCGCAGCGGCAGGTTCGAAGACGGCGTCGGAAGTTGGTAGCTGTGCGCCGTT
>DASYFD010000333.1:0-9256 GCA_036498625.1 Xanthobacteraceae bacterium
TCATGGCCGGGCTTGTCCCGGCCACCCACGCCTTACTTTGTGGCGCGAAAGGCGTGGGTGCCCGGCACAAGGCCGGGCATGACGACGGAGAGACTGTGCGTCAACCCGACCAGCATCCGCACGATAACTGGTTGCGTAGACCGCCAACCTGCGGCTGTTGTGCGACAGCTTCAGGCGCCAGCAATTGACCCCGGCGCATTGTTTCCGGATTGTATTATCAATGACCGGAGGACGAGGTCCGGCCGGCGGCGTTCGTGCCGATGCCCGACTTTCATCCGAGCGGACCCGATGAGCCAAGACATTCCCTTCGACAAGAGCTTCGACCTGCCGCCCGGCCGGGTCGAGGAGGTGATGCCGGGCGTACGCCGGCTCCTGGTCAACAATCCGGGGCCGTTCACCTTCAAGGGAACGCTCACCTACATCATCGGCAAGGGTTCCGTCGCCGTCATCGATCCGGGTCCGATCGACGAGGCCCACATGGCGGCGCTCCTCGATGCGGTGCGAGGCGAGACCGTCACCCACATCCTGGTCACCCATACGCACCGGGATCATTCGCCGGCCGCGGCCCCCCTCAAGGCCGCGACCGGCGCCAAGACCTACGCCGAGGGGCCGCACCGCGCCGCCCGCGCGCTCCATGTCGGCGAGGCGCCGCCACTCGATTCCTCCGGCGATCGCGATTTTCATCCGGATGTCGCGCTCGCCGACGGCGAGACCGTGAGCGGGCCGGGCTGGGCGATCGAAGCCGTGACCACGCCCGGCCACACTGCCAACCACATGGCGTTCGCGCTCAGGGGCACGGAAGTGTTGTTCTCCGGCGACCACGTCATGGCCTGGTCGACCCCGATCGTGGCGCCGCCCGATGGCGCCATGAGCGACTACATGGCGTCGCTCGAGAAGCTCAGCCGTCGCGCCGAGACGCTGTATTTTCCGGGCCACGGCGGCGTCGTGCGGGATGCGCCGCGGTTCGTGCAGCAGTACATTCATCACCGCCGCGCCCGCGAAGCCGCGATCCTCGAGCGGCTCGCCGCCGGTGAAGCCGACATCCCGACCCTGGTGGGCGCGATCTATATCGGGCTCGATCCGCGCCTCACCAAGGCGGCCGGGCTGTCGGTGCTGGCGCATCTGGAGGATTTGACCGCCCGCGGCCTGGTGGTGACGCAGGGCGCGCCCTCGATCGAGGGACGCTATCGCCGACCGTGAAGCCGGCGGCCCGCCGGGGCGTCAGGCAGAGCGGATCGCGCCATCGCGGAATTCATGCAGGCCGTCCGGGTTCTCACCGCTGCGGCTGCTTGAAATATGTCAGGTCCGGTGGCGATTGTCCGGCCTTGACCGGCATCAGCTTTCCGTCGGCACTGAGGAAATACTGATCCGCTCCGATGACGATGTGGCTGTTGGCTTCGTGGCAGCTCTTCTCCGGCCACCGCGGGTTCTGTTCGCGCAAGTAGATCCGGTCGACCGTCCAGGGGCGGGTCAACGCATGGTCGATGGTGGTGATCTCGTCATGCAGAGCGTTGTTGTCGCCCGGGTCGAGATAGATGCGCTCCTTGACGATGGTCTGGTTGTCCTGATGCAAGGGAAGGCCGGTGGACTCGAAAACGCGCGGACCCAGGAAATTGCGGGTCTCGACTTCGAGCACGCGGTAGCGGCCATCGCGGTCCTGCTCCATCCATCGGCCGATCGAATAGCCATCGAAGCTCGGCGGCTCGTCGGTTGGCCAGTCGCGTCCGTCGGTGTGAATGCGGCGTGTGGGATAATGCAGCGGCACGAAGTACATGATCTGTGGCCTGATGACGATCTCCATGGGATCGGAGAAGTTCATCACCTTCGGCATGCCGGGGGGCACGCAGGACGCCCCCAGGCTGTTGCCCTGTCCGCCTTTGGCCTGATCGCGCAGGCTCGCTTCGAAGATGGCCTGATATTCGGGGGTGAGCGGCGCCTCTTGCCGCAGCCCCATGGGCTTGGTGGTGTCCCATGGATTGCCGCCCCGGCCGGCGGTCGGGTTCCGCCACTGGCCTTCCCAATCCGGATAGGTCGCGTCGGCCCATGCCGGCGCGGCGCCGCACGCCAGCGCGGCGGCCAGCACCAGCGCACCGATCGCGTTTCGCTCAGGCATGAGAGTCTCCCTTGGGGGAAGGGGCGGCGGACCCGCGCCGGGAGTAAAGCTGCCGTGCCGCCGGCTCGTCAACGGCATCCGGAAGCATTTCCGCGGCTCTTTAACTTGTGGCGGTCGGACGTCTGGCTTGCGTGCTGTTTAAGGCTCAGATCCCATGGTCGTCATCGCCCGCGAAGGCGGGCGACCCAGTAGCCACAGCAATTCGGATTTGGCGTATGCGTAACGCTGGTAGCACGCGGATTACTGGGTGCCCCGCATTCGCGGGGCATGACACGCAGATGAGATTGAACTGTGATACACCGCGCACTATTCTGCTGGAAGCTGCGAATGCGCGGCGAGATCCAAAGGCGGTCGCTCCAAGGAGATTAGCTCAGAGGGGGATCAATCTATGTCGTATCCTCGTTTGCTCGTAGCCTTGCTCTTGTGCTTGGCAGGCCCCGCGTCGGCGGAAACGATCGAAGTCTCCGACAATCATGGCGGCAGCGTCGCCGCCTATGACAGCCGCTGGGCCGGGTACGCGGCGCGCGGCGTCGACGTCAAGATCGTCGGGCCCTGCCAGTCGGCCTGCACGGTGCTGCTCGGCCACATTCCGCGCAGCAAAATCTGTGTCACGCCGAACGCCTCGTTCGGTTTCCATCTCGCCAATCTGGCGAGCGCCACGGCCACGCTGCGCGGTGCCTACCAATCGGACATCACGGCCTGGATCGACGCCCATGGCGGCCTGAAGAAGGATTTCATCTGGATGCGCGCGCCGGATATCTATCGCTTCTTCAAGAAATGCTGAGATCGCCGGAATCCGATTCTCCTTCCGAAAGTGCAGGGCCTCGGATCCTTCTTACTTCGGCGCCTGATTGAAATGGCGCAAGTCCGGCGGCGGCTGGTCCTTGCGGGTGGGCATCAATCGGCCGTCCCCGCCCGTGAGATACTGCTCGCCGGCGATCTCGACGTGATTGTTGTTCTCGCCGCAAATGTTGTCCACCCACACCGTACTCTGGCGCCGATAGGTCTTGTTCACGGTCCAGGGCCGGGTAAGGGCGTGGTCGATGGTGGTGATGTCGTTGTGCAGCAGATCCCTGTCGGCCTTGTCGAGATAGATGCGTTCGTTGACGACGGTCTGGTTGTCCTTGTGGGTGGGCGTGCCCTGGTTGTCGAAGGCGCGTGGGCCCTTCATGTCGCGGGTTTCGATCTCCAGCGTATCGAAGCGGCCGTCGCCGTCGGTATCGAGCCATTTGCCGATGGAGTAGCCCGAAAATCCCGGCTCCGCGCCGTCCGCCGGCCAGCCGCGTCCATCCGTGTAGATCCGGCGCGGCAGGGTGTTGGAGAACATCACATAAGTCACATCCGGCGTGATGACGAATTCGGCGGGCTGGTTGAAGGTCATGACCCCGGGCATGCCGCGCGGGATGCAGCGGGCACTCGGATTGTTGCCTTGGCCGCCGGCCGCCTGATCGGCGAGGCTCGCCTCGTAGATCGCGCGATACTCCGGCGTCAACGGGGCTTCCTGGGCGCGGCCCGGCGGCTTGTTGGGGTCATATCGATTGGGGCCGTTTTCGGCCCGCCGCCATTGCCGGCTCCAGTCGGGATATTTGGCGGCATCCTGCGCGCTTGCGCTGATCGTCATCGCGAGCACTGCGGCCAGCGCCGCTGCGCCGATTGCATTCAAGCTAGGCATGCCATCCTCCCTTTGGGCTCTCTCCCGGTCTGCCTGCAGCATTCAATTGGCCGCGTTCGCTATTTCTCCGCCAGGATGTCCTTGTAGCGCTGGATCAAAGCCGGTGGGGACCGCGCCAGGCGCTGCAGGACCTGCCCGATCTCGGCGCCCGAGAGCGGGCTGATGTCGATCTGCAGATCCCTGGCCTCCGTCAGGTAGGCGGGATCGCGCTGCGTCGCCATGAAGGCTTCCTGCAGGATCGCGGCGCGCGCCGGGGGAATCTCCGGCGGCGCGATGAAGGGGCGGGCCATCTTCAGCGGCAGCTCGGCGAGCTCGATCAGCGCCTGCTCATCCGCCGTGCGGGCGAGCTCATGGGCGGTCGGCACATCGGGCAGGCCTTGCCAGCGGGTCGCGTGCCCGAACTGCACCAGGAAGCGCAGCTTTCCGGCGTTCAACCAATCCGCCATGGTGTTGCGCAGCGCCGAGGTGCCGACGGCCTGGCCGTCGACCTCGCCGCGCCGGATGGCGATGTTGATGTCGGGCACGCCGCCGTAGCCGCGAATGAGCCGCAGGTTGAGCCCGAACACGCTGCGGGCGATCAACAACAAATCGGTGTCGGTGCCGCCGGCCGCGACACCGCCGAATACCAGCGGCGGCGCGGCTCGCTGTGCGTCCGCGATGCTTCTGACCGGCGAATCCGCCCGCACCACCAGGCAATAGGCGTCGTCCTGAAAGCTCGCGGCGGTGCCGAGCCAGGTGAAGCGCTCGTTCTCGAACTTGGCGGCCGGATTGTCCAATACGCGCTCGAGCGGGTTGGCGCGCGCCATCAAGCCGATGGTCAGCCCGTCGCGTGGCGCCGTGCCGTAGATCGCGTTCGCCATCAGCAGGCCGCCGGCGCCGGGTTGGTATTTCACCACCAAGCCGGGCGCGCCCGGAATGTGTCGCCCCATGTGGCGGGCGAGCAGCCGGGCATAGAGGTCGTAGCCGCCGCCGGCCGAGTTGGCGACCACGAGCGTGATGGTCTTTCCTTTGTAGAAATCGTCGTCGGCGGCCGCGGCGAGCCCGGGGCCGAAGACCAGCAGCAACAGCAGGAACCGCAAAGCTCGATGCATGACGCGTCACGTCGGCGGGCAAAGTCGCGCAGGCCCACATTAGAGCATTTTCCAGGAAAAAAGGCCGCCCGCATTTTGGGCAGGTGCAGCGCGAGGCGGCCGCAAGCTGGACACCGCCGCGCCATTGCGGCGGCGGAGGCGTCTTTCGGTCGGAACGGCTGCTCGGTGAAGCGCGCTGAAAATGCGGCTCACTTCCGGGTCTGGTTGAAATAGCGCAAATCCGGCGGCGCCTGGTTCTTCTTGGCCGGCATCAGCAGGCCGTCGGCGCTCAGATAATAGGACTCCTTGCCAACCCGAATGTGGGAATTGTTCTCGGCGCAAACATATTCGCGCCAGAACGGCAGCGGATTGGGGCTGCGACGGTAGTTCTGGGTCACCGTCCAGGGTCGCGTCAGCGCATGGTCGATGGTGGTGATCTCGTCGTGCAGCAGGTTGCGATTGGTCTGGTCGAGATATATCCGCTCCTTGACGATGGTTTGATTGTCCGCGTGCAGCTGCAGGCCACTCGCATCGTAGGAGCGCGGACCTTTCATATGGCGCGTCTCGATCTCGAGCGCGTCGTAGCGGCCGTCGCCGTTCTGGTCGATCCAGCGGCCGATGGAATATCCCTCGAAAGCCGGCTCGATGTCCGCGGGCCAGTTGCGCCCGTCGGTGAAAACCCGGCGGTTGTCGTGAATGTACTCGATCAGGATGTAGGTGACGTCGGGCGTGATCACGATTTCCATCGGACCATACGACATCATGGTGCGCGGCATGCCGGTCGGCAGGCAGGACGATGTTCCGTCGGCGCCCTGTCCTCCTTCGGCCTGGTCCGCCAGGTTGGTCTCGAAGCGCGCCTGATACTCCGCGGTCAGCGGGGCCTGCTCGCCCCGCCCGCGCGGCTTGCTCGGGTCGTAGGATGGATTGCCGCTGACGCCGGGAACCGGAGCCCGCGACCACTGGCCCTTCCAATCGGGATATTTGGAGTCATCGAACGCGAGGGCCGGCGCGAGCGATCCGCACAGCGCTGCGGTCAGCACGAATGCAGCCATCGAGCTTCGGTAACGCATGGGCGGCTCCCCCTGTGAAGATGATGCTTGCGAGAAAACACAGGAGATTGCGTTGTCCCGGCGGCAGTCTCGTCACGAGGCTAGCGCAGCAGCACTTTTCGGTGCAAGTGGTCAAGCGTTGCTACGCTCGCCTCGACGCAATTGACCTCCGGCGCGCTCGATGCCGTCGACGCCAAAAGACGGGTGACCAGGCGTCGTCTCCGCCTCTCTTGTCAGTGCAGCAGCTCGTCGTTGAACATGAAGATGGTATCATTTCTGCGGCCTGGGCCGTCCTTTGAAGGACGTGGCCCGGGCGGCGCCGCGGCCATGGTTCGAGACAAGCGTGCTTCGCCCGCGCTCCTCATCATGAGGCTGAAAGAATCAAAATGTTAGAGGCCGGCAAGGTACCACGCGCCGGCGGCCGCTACCGCTTGGCGTTGGCGGCCGGCTGCGGATCGCGCTTGGGCGTCGCTCCTGGCGCCGGCGCCGGCGGTTTTTTCACTGGCAGCACCGCCGGTTCCGGCTTCTCGTTGCCGACCGCGTCGTCGATGTCCTCGATCAACTTGCGCACCCGCGCCGCGTTGCTGCCGAAATCGAAGGAGCCGAAGCGGGAGGAGGAACGCACGTCGATGCGCGAGCCATCGGCGCCGCCGCGCACCCGCACCACCACGTCGTCGCGCAGCCCCATGATCAGGGTGCGGGCGACCGCCTCGATGTGGCCTTCGCGCCTGGTCGGTTGCGGCGGTCGGCGGTCGATGATGATCCATTTGCGCTTGGTGATGACGGCGAGCGCGGCCTTGAAGGCGACCTCGGGGGTGGCGTCCTCGTCGAGCGGCTCGATGTCCGGATAGGCGGCGCGCTGCTGCTCGGCCGCATACAGCCCCGCATAGGCGATCGGATTGGCATCGCGCGGACGCAGCCGGGCCAGGGCCTCGTAGCGCGGCGGATCGATCGGATCGGTGGTGATGTCGTAGAGCCAGGGCAGCTTGTAGGCCCGGTAGGCCAGATAGGCCGGATAGCCCAGCAAAGCCACTGCGATCGCCATGGCGGCCATCGCCCGCCCGAGCCCGCGCAGCCCGTCGGTCCAGATCACCACCAAGGCCCCGAGCGCGAGCCCGAGCGCCAGGATCGAGGGCGCCAGCGCCACCACGAAGCTGGTGATGGCGGGCCCGATATCGAGCCACTCCGACCGCACGATGATGATCGAGACGATGACCGCGCAGAGCGAGAACAGCGCCATGCGCCGCGCCCAGATGGCGAGGCGCGACATCGGCTCATCGGCGGCGGAGTAGCGGCGCGCCATGGGCTAGACCGGTCGTTGCGGCGAGAGGGGCTGCATGGGGGACGGATAATGCCAAGCCGGTCCGCCCGCAATGGGGCGAATGGGCTCACTACCGGCGGATTATGGCTTCAGCGGGCCGGCGCCGCCGCGGCCGGCAGGACATAGTCCCGGAATTGCTCGCGCAACGCCGTCTTCTGGATTTTTCCGGTCGCCGTATGCGGGATTTCCGGCACGAACACGATGTCGTCGGGCAGCCACCAATTGGCGGTCTTGCCGCGCATGAAATCGAGGATATCGTTCTTGCTGGCGGACTGGTCCTTCTTCAAGACCACGACCAGCAACGGGCGTTCGTCCCATTTTGGATGGCGCACCCCGATCACGGCGGCTTCCGCCACCTTGGGGTGGCTGACGGCGAGGTTCTCCAGGTCGATCGAGGAGATCCATTCGCCGCCCGACTTGATGACGTCCTTGGCCCGATCGGTGATCTGCATGTAGCCGGCCTGATCGATGGTGGCCACGTCCCCGGTGTCGAAGAAGCCGCCGGCACCCAGGATGCTGCCGGCCTCCTTGAAATAGGCTTTGGCGACCGCCGGCCCCCGCACCTCGAGGCGGCCGCTGCTCTTGCCGTCGCGGGCGAGCTCGCGGCCGGCATCGTCGATGATCCGCAGCTCCACCGTGAACGGCGCATGGCCTTGCTTGGCCTGAACGTCGAGCTGCCGGTCGCCGGTCAGGGAAGCGTATTCCGGCTTGATGGTGCAGACCGTGCCGAGCGGGCTCATCTCGGTCATGCCCCAGGCGTGCACGACCTCGACCCCGTAGACCTCCTGGAAGGTCTTGACGATGGAGCGCGGACAGGCGGCGCCGCCGATCACCACCCGGCGCAGGTCGGGCAGCTTGCCGCCGCCGGCTTCGAGATGCTGGAGCAGTGCGAGCCACACTGTCGGCACCGCCGCCGTGCAGGTAACGCCATACTTGGTTAGCATCTCGAAGATCGAGGGGCCGTCGAGCCTGGCGCCCGGCATCACCAGGCTGGCCCCGACCATCGGGGCCGTCAACGCGATCGACCAGCCGTTGGCGTGGAACATCGGCACCACCGGCATGACCACGTCGCGGGACGAGATCCCGAACATGTCCGGCCAGCAGGTCGCCATCGCATGCAGCACGTTGGAGCGATGTGAATAGACCACGCCTTTCGGATTACCGGTGGTGCCTGAGGTGTAGCACATGCCGGCGGCGGTATTCTCGTCGAACGATCTCCAGGTGAAATCGTCATCGACCTCGCCGATCCACTCCTCATAGGCGACCGAATTGCGCAGCGAGGTCGCCGGCAGATGCGCCGCGTCGGTGAGCACAACATAGCGCTCGATCGAGACCAGCCGGTCGGCGAGCTTCTCGAGCAGTGGAAGGAAGGTGAGGTCGGTCATCAGCACGCGAGGCTCGGCGTGGTTGACGATCCAGGCGATCTGGTCGGGGAACAGGCGCGGATTGACCGTGTGATAGACAGCCCCGATCCCAAGGATGCCGTACCAGGCTTCCAGATGCCGGGCGGTGTTCCAGGCGAGCGTCGCCACCCGGTCGCCGAACCGGATGCCGTCGCGGTCGAGGCGCTTGGCGACCCGCAGCGCCTTTGTGCGGATCGCCCGGTAGGTGGTGGTCACCAGCGGGCCTTCGACCGAGCGCGAATGGACGGCGCGCTCGCCATGGTTCAACGCGGCATGATCGATGATGCGATGGCACAAGAGCGGCCAGTCCTGCATCAGTCCCAGCATGGCAGCCTCCCCAGCAGCGCGGCGGCGTGCTCGCGCCCGACCGTTCCCCGCAAGCTACGTAAGCTTAGCCAGCCGCGGATGCGGCGAGAACAGGCTCCGCGGCGGATTTTGTTGACCGGTGGACGGCCGGCATGGCCGGGAAACGCCCCCTTCCGCGCCCACGGACGAGGGGTGTAGCCTCCACGCAGGAAGCGCCGCGCTCAAGTCACAAAAAAATCGGGAGGGAGGCCATGACCGACAGATATCTGTTCGCCGCCTTTGCGTCGATTGCCGTCGCCGCGGTCGCGCTGCCCGCCTGGGC
>DASYFD010000334.1:0-11294 GCA_036498625.1 Xanthobacteraceae bacterium
CTGATGGACGGCATGAACGTGGTCGGCGACCTGTTCGGCTCCGGCAAGATGTTCCTGCCGCAGGTGGTCAAGTCGGCGCGCGTGATGAAGCAGGCGGTCGCCTATCTGTTGCCCTACATGGACCAGGAGAAACGCGAGAAGGGCACCGCCTGGAAGAGCTCGAACGGCAAGATCGTGCTGGCGACCGTCAAGGGCGACGTGCACGACATCGGCAAGAGCATCGTCGGCGTCGTGCTTCAGTGCAACAATTACGAGATCATCGATCTCGGCGTGATGGTGCCGGCGGCGAAGATCCTGGAGACCGCCCGGGCCGAGAAGGCCGACATCATCGGGCTCTCCGGCCTGATCACGCCGTCGCTCGACGAGATGTGTCACGTCGCCGCCGAGATGGAGCGCCAGGGCTTCGAGCTGCCGCTGATGATCGGCGGCGCCACCACCAGCCGAACCCATACGGCGGTGAAGATCCATCCGAACTATCAGCGCGGGCAGGCGATCCACGTCAACGATGCGAGCCGCGCCGTGGGCGTGGCGGGAAGCTTGATGTCGGCTGCGGCCTGCCCGGGCTACATCGCCGGCATCCGCACCGAATATGCCGCGGTCGCCGCCGCCCATGCCCGCTCCGAGGAGAACAAGCAACGGCTGTCGCTGGCGCTCGCGCGCGCCAATGCGCTCAAGCTCGATTGGTCGGGCACGTATCAGCCGCCGCGCCCCACCTTCTTCGGCACTCGTGTGCTCGCCGATTATTCCATCGCCGAGCTGGTCGACTTCATCGACTGGTCGCCGTTCTTCTCGACCTGGGAGCTCAAGGGCAAATATCCGGCGATCCTGGAGGACGCCAAATTCGGAACGGCGGCGCGCAGCCTGTTCGCCGACGCCAAGGCAATGCTGGGCCGCATCGTGCAGGAGCAGTGGCTGCGGGCCTCAGGCGTCGTCGGATTCTGGCCCGCCAATGCGCAAGGCGACGACATTCTGCTGTTTGCCGACGAGGCGCGGGGCGAGCCGGCGGCCGTCCTGCACACGCTGCGCCAGCAGCTCACCCACCGCGAGAACCGTCCCAATCTGGCGCTGTCCGACTACGTCGCTCCGCGCGCGAGCGGGCTTGCCGACTATATCGGCGCCTTCGCGGTCACGGCCGGCATTGGTGAGGATGCGATCGCCGAGCGCTTCAAGACCGCCAACGACGATTATTCCGCCATCATGATCAAGGCGCTGGCGGACCGGCTGGCCGAGGCCTTCGCGGAGCGCCTGCACCAGCGCGTGCGGCAGCAGCTCTGGGGCTTTGTGCCCGACGAGACGCTCGGCCCGGCCGACCTGATCGCGGAGAAATATCGCGGCATCCGGCCCGCGCCCGGCTACCCGGCGCAGCCCGAGCACACCGAGAAGGCGACGCTGTTCAAGCTGCTCGAGGGTGAGAGGATCGGCGTGCGACTCACCGAAAGCTTTGCCATGTGGCCGGGCGCTGCCGTCTGCGGCGTCTATTTCAGCCATCCCGAAAGCCGCTATTTCGGCGTCGGCAAGATCGAGCGCGACCAGGTCGCGGATTATGCCGGGCGCAAAGGCTGGACGGTCGCCGAAGCGGAGAAATGGCTGGCGCCGGTCCTCAACTACACGCCGTTGAAGGCGGCGCAGATCGCCGCCGAATAGATTGATATCGGGCAACCGCAAAAACCAAGCACCGGAGAGGTTGCCCTCTCCGGTGCTGTCTTGATCCTGCTGTTTGAACGTTGCGGTTCTTGCGAGATCGGGTTGTGGACTGGCCGGTCCGTGCAACAATGACCTCAGAAAGCTCCCAACAAAACCGCACCTACGAAAGTGAACACAGCCAATACCACGAGCATGTCGAGCTTCACGGTAAGGTCCACAGAAGGTGCTCCATCCTTGTTGACGTGAGTGAAGTCTAGCAAAGCATCTCCGAGAATAGAAGCGCGAAATTTGTTTGCACTGCCGCAACGTTCGCCACGTCTCCAGCAATGGTCAGGCGTCCATCTCCAAGACCATGATATTTCGAAATAAAACTTCCAACGTTACTGGTCATAACGAAACGAAATCACCCTTTGCAAGTTTCACAAAATCGCGATTACGGAGGTATTTTTGATAATTTCTCTGTGGATGAATACGAAATTGTATGTGGCGGGGCATGGAGTTGAGCAGAGATTTGGCGTTGCGGAGAATCTAAAGCTTTATTGATTGGATTGGATGGTCGGCCGCGAGCACGCGCTCCAGGAACCAGGCCGCCTCGAGTGCGGTTCGGTCGCGCGCAAAGCGTCCGACGATTTGCACGCCCAGCGGCAGGCCGTCGGAGTCGGTGAGGCCGGGCACGTTGATGCAGGGCGGACCGAGCAGGGTCCACAGCCGGTTGAACATGGGATCGCCGGTCGAGCGCAGGCCGTGGGGCGCCGCGCCGGGCGCCGAGGGCGTGAGCATCGCGTCGGTGTCGGCCATCAGGTCGGCGAACATCTGGCGGGCGCGGCGCGCGGTGCGGCGGGCCTCGTCATAGCTGTCGAAATCGATCGCGGCCGCGTTGGCGAGCTGCTGGCGCAGCAGGGGTGCGAGCCGGTCCTGATGATGGTCGAATTCATAGGCCAGCGCCCGGTAGGCTTCGTGGTCCTGAATGATGACCTGTGCCCGCATGGCCGCCTCGAAGATGGGCGGCAGCTCAAGCTCCCTGACCCGCGCGCCCGCGGCTTCGGCGGCGTGCGCCGCGCGCTCGAGACCGGCTTGCATTTCCGAGCTCGCCCGTGGCCACAGCGGCGTGCGCACCAGCGCGAGCGAGGGCGCAGTTGGTGTGCGCTGGTCGATGCGAAGATCGCGGCCCGTGATGGCGGCGGCCGCGAAGGCCACATCCGTCACGCCGGCGGCGAACACTCCCGCGGTGTCGAGCGACCAGGCAAAGCATTTCATGCCCACGGTCGGCAGCAGCCGGAACGACGGCTTGAATCCCGCAATGCCGCAGAAGGCGGCCGGCCGGATGACGGAACCGGCGGTCTGGCTGCCGAGCGCCACCGGCACCATGCCGGCAGCGACCGCGGCTGCCGATCCGGAGGATGATCCGCCCGGCGTGTGGTCGGGATGGCTCGGATTGCGGGTCGCTCCAGGCTGCAGGCTGGCAAGCTCGGTGGTGACCGTCTTGCCGAGCACGAGGCCGCCGGCCCGGCGCACCAGCGACACCAGCGCCGCATCGGCCTTGGGCCGATGGCCGGCATAGATCGGGGAGCCGTATTGCGTCGGCAAATCAGCGGTGTCGAAAATATCCTTGATCCCGATCGGGAGCCCATGCAGCGGCGTGGCCCGCAACCCGATCCCCGCGGCGGCGCGCCGCGCTTCCGCGATATCGAGCGCCGCAAAGGCGCCGATCTGCGCCTCATGGCGAGCGATCGCCTGCGCGCAGAGATCGAGAACAGCACCCGGTGTCATGGTGCCGACCTCGATCGCCCGGGCGAGAGCGAGCGCGGACACGGGCTCTCCCGCGTGAGAAACGAACGGCTTGTCATCCATGGGAGCCCCCGGCAAAGCCGATGTGGCCTGAACACGGTGGACCGATCAAGGGGGGCGAGGGTGCGCAGGCGAGCGGGTGAGACGCACCAATGAACGGATAATGCAGAGGATACGGATGTTACATTAACCATATGTTCCGCCGCGGTTTCACGCGCACCCGCCGCAACGCCCAATCATTGAAGAGTCCTTAATAGAATTCACCGCATTCTCCGCATCATGACGCGGGGACTTCGCTCCTATCTTTTCGGTGCTGTCGCCATCGGGACACTGGGCCTGCTGGCAGGCTGCGGCGGGCATCATCTGTTCGCCGAGCGCGAGCCGTGGCGGCATGAGGCCGAATTGCAATGCATGAATTCGGGCGCGGTCAAGGAAGGTCCCGGCAAGGTCCGCATCAGCCCGATCGATGGACCGGGTATCTGCGGGGCCGACTTTCCGATGAAAGTGTCGAGCTTCGGCGACAGCGTGCCGATGAGCTACAGCGACGAGTTGCGGCCGCCCGCTGCCGTTCCCACCGGGCCGGTGCCGCCGCGCTGGCCGATCGTGCAGCCGCCTCCGGCTGCCACGGCCGTGACGCGGAATGATTTGCCCGCGCCCGACGAAGAGCCGGATGATCCGCGGTCACGCCCGGCGTCCCGCAAGCTTGCGCCACCCGCGCCAGGCGCCGGATCGCCTGAGCCTTACGACTTTCGCAAGCCCTACCAGGCGGGGGGCGCGCCGTCGGGGCGCACCGGTACCGCGAGCGCCTCGCCTGGTGCCGCCTCGCCCTATGATTTCTCGCCCGAGCCTTACGATCGCCGTCAGGTCGTCGGCGCAAGATCGGAGTCGCGCTACATTCCACCGCCACCGCCGCCGCCGCCGGTGACCGCCGCGATCGGACCGGTTGCGGTCAGCCCGGCCGCGACGCTTGCTTGCCCGATTATCTCGGCGCTCGATCAATGGATTTCCGAAGCCGTGCAGCCGGCCGCCATGAAATGGTTTGGCATGCCGGTGGTGGAGATCAAGCAGATTTCCGCCTATTCCTGCCGCGGCATGAACGGCGACCCCAATGCCACGATCTCGGAGCATGCTTTCGGCAATGCGCTCGATATCGCGGCTTTTACGCTGGCCGATGGCCGCAAGATCGACGTGCAGCACGGCTGGCACGGCGCGCCGGAGGAGCAAGCCTTCCTGCATGACGTGCAGGCGACCGCCTGCGAGCAATTCACCACCGTGCTGGCACCGGGATCGAACGCGTTTCACTACAACCACATCCACGTCGACCTGATGCGCCGACGCAACGACCGCCATGCCTGCAATCCGCATGCGATCAGCGGCGACGAGGTCGCGGCCCGCCTGGGCTTTCACCTCGCCGCCCGCCGCAGCGAGCCCGCGGTCACCGGCTCGATCAGCCAGCCGCGCGCCGCTGCGCCGCCGCAACGGCTGCGCCCCAGCGCCTATGCGAGCCACAAACCGGTCCGCGAACTGCCCGACGCGGTGCCGGGCGAGGATGGCGAGGACTAGCGCCGCGCGCGGCCGTTTCCCATCGTGATCGTGTCGTGGCAAGATGGCGCGATGTTCCGCAGCATGATGACACGCGCCGCCGTCCTTTCCCTCTTGTACGTTCTGGGGTCGAACGCCGCGTTGGCGCAGGCCCAATCCTGGCCGGCGCGGCCGGTGCGGATCGTGGTGCCGTTCTCGGCCGCCGGCACGGCCGATCTCTTGACCCGCATCGTGGCCGACAAGCTCGGCGCCGCCTTGGGCCAGGCGTTCGTGGTCGAAGACCGGCCCGGCGCCGGCGGCATCATCGGGCAGGAATCGGTCATGCGCGCGGCGCCCGACGGCTACACCCTGGTGGTCTCGAGCCTGGGCAGCTTTGTCATCACACCGGCATTCACGCCGCTGCCGTTCGATCCGTTCAAGGACTTCACCCACATCGCCTATCTGGGTGGTCAGCCGACCGTGATGTTCGTGAACAAGGATCTGCCGCAGAAAACCCTTGCCGAGTTCGTGACCTATGCGAAGGCGCATCCGGGCGAATTCACCTACGCGACGATCTCGTACGGATCGCAGACCCAGCTGGTCAACGAGATGCTGCAGAAGGAGGCCGGCATCAAGATGACCTACGTGCCCTACCGGGGCGCCAATCTGATCGTGAACGACGTGCTGGGCGGCCACCTGACGTCGGGCTCGCTGGCTTTGTCGGCGGCCGCCGGGCAGTTGAAGGCGGGATCCTTGCGGGGTCTCGGGATCGGCACCGAAGAGCGGCTGCCGGCCTTTGCGGATATTCCGACCTTCAAGGAGCTGGGCTATCCGTCGCTCGTGTCCTCGACCTGGTTCGGATTGTCGGGGCCCGCGAACCTGCCGCCGCAGATCGTCGAGCGGCTCAATGCCGAGGTGGTGAAGGCCTTGCACGCGCCCGATGTGCAGGCTCGCTTCGAGAGTGAAGCGATCGACATAAAGTCCTTGAACGCGACCGAATTCACCGCCTTCTTCAAGCAGGAAGTGGTGCGCTGGACCCCGATCGCCAAGGCGGTCGCGGCGCAAGCCAAAGCCGCCGGCGCGGCGCCTCCGCCCTAGGGCAGGGGACCGCGGCCCCGTTCAGCGGGCCCGACAGGTGCCCAGGGGCGATCTCGCCCATGCTGGCGGCGGTCGAACCCGCCATGAAGACCTTGCCGGGCGCCCTCCACGATGTGCCCTGCTTGCCCTCATCGACGCTTGGTGCCACCCCGACTTGTGCGTTTCCCGGCTCGTCAGCCTGTGTGCCTTGCATCCCAGAAGGGGCAGCCATGACCGAATAGCATTGACCGAACGGTTCGGTCAATATTGACAAGGCGTGCCGTAGCCGATAGGTTTCATGACTGAACGGTTCGGTCAATGTCATTTTCGCCGAACCGGACACGGGCTTAAGGAGCGCATCATGTACGTGGAACGGGAAACGGGCGGCCTTGGCAGGGGCACGATCATCACCGGTGACGGCGAGCAGGTTTGGGAGACGGGCGCGGCCAGAACGCCGGCTGGTCCTGGCTCCAAGTCGTTAGAGAAGCTGGAGGATCGGAGCCGGCAGGACCAGCGGAAATCCGATGAAGCACCCGCAGCGGCGGTGCATCTCCCGACAAGGATTGCGAAAGCTCCTGGCCAGGCTCGACCGCGCTCGGCCAGGGCCGGCAAGCTCGCGATGCTCGGCGTGGCGCTGCTGGTGGCGGCCGGGGCAGGGGGAAATTTCGGTTACCGGTGGTGGACGGTCGGCCGCTTCATCGAGGCGACCGATGACGCCTATGTGAGCGCCCACAACACCACGCTCGCCGCCAAGGTCGCGGGCTATGTGTCGGCTATCGCGGTCGAGGACAATTCCCGCGTTCATGCCGGCGACGTGATCGCCACCATCGATGACGGCGACTTCCGTCTCGCGGTGGACGCGGCACGCGACAAGGTCGCGACCCAGCAGGCGACCGTCGACCGGATCGGCCGCCAGATCGTGGCCCAGCAGGCCTCGGTCGCGCAGGCCAAGGCGCAGCTCGTCTCCGCCCAGGCCGGGAATACCAGAATGCGGCTGGAACTCGATCGCCAGCAGGCGTTGGCCCAACGCGAGTTCGCCAGCCGCCAGACCCTGGAGCAGGCGCAATCGAACCGCGATCAGGCGCTGGCCGGCGTGCAAAGCGCACAGGCGGCCGTCGATGCCGCCGACGCCAATGTGGACGTCCTCAAGGCGCAGCAGCAGGAAGCCGCCAAGACGCTCGAGGAGTTGCGCACCGCTCTGGCCAAGGCCGAGCGGGATCTGTCCTTCACCGTGATCCGCGCCCCGGTTGATGGCGTGATCGGCAACCGGGCGGTGCAGACCGGCGATTTCGTGCAGACCGGCCAGCGATTGGCGAGCCTCGTTCCGCTTGACGAGGTGTATGTGGACGCCAACTTCAAGGAAACCCAGCTCGCCCATCTGCGGCCCGGCCAGCAGGTCTCGATCACCGTCGACGCGCTGCCCGACCAGGCGATCGCCGGCACCGTAACCTCGCTGGCGCCGGCGTCGGGAGCCGTGTTCTCGCTGCTGCCGCCCGACAATGCGACCGGCAATTTCACCAAAATCGTGCAGCGCCTGCCGGTGCGGGTGAGCGTGCCGCTCGACGTCGCCACATTGCGCGTGCTGCGGCCCGGCATGTCGGTCGTGGTCAGCGTGAACACCAAGCCGGACACTAATTTGGCGGCGACCAGAACTGCCGCCGCGCAGATCAACTGATCAAGCAAATATCGGCTGTGGAGATCGGGCCATGTCGATGACACACACGATGCCGGCGGACGCCGGCGAGCGGATCAATCCGCGCCGCCTGCTCGCATTCCTGGCCATGTGCTTCGGGATGTTCATGGCGTTTCTCGACATCCAGATCGTGTCGGCGTCGCTGGCCGAGATCCAGGCCGGGCTCGCGGCCTCGCGCGACGAGATTTCCTGGGTGCAGACCTCGTATCTGATCGCCGAGGTGGTGGCCATTCCGCTGTCGGGATTCCTTTCCCGGGCGCTCGGAACCCGCGTGATGTTCGCGGCCTCGGCTGCCGGCTTCACCATCGCGAGCCTGATGTGCGGCTTCACCTCGTCCATGAACGAGATGATCTTCTGGCGCGCCGTCCAGGGATTCATCGGCGGCGGCATGGTACCGACGGTGTTTGCCTCCACCTACACGATCTTCCCGCGCTCCAAGCAGGCGATGATCGTTCCCATGATCGGGCTGGTCGCCACGCTCGCCCCGACCATCGGCCCGACGGTCGGCGGCTATCTCACCGATGCGTTGTCGTGGCACTGGCTGTTCTTCATCAATATCGGGCCCGGCATCGTGGTCACGGCGGTCACGTTCGCTCTCATCGATTTCGACAAGCCGGATCTGTCGCTGTTCAGGCATTTCGATTGGTTGGGGCTGGGCTTCATGGCGGCGTTCCTCGGCACCCTCGAATACGTGCTTGAGGAGGGGCCGCGCTACGACTGGTTCGACGACCGCACCATTGCACTGCTGACCGTGGTCTGCGTGCTGTCCGCAGCGGCCTTCTTCGCCCGCGTCCTGACCGCGCGCTCGCCGATCGTCGATCTCAAGGCGTACCGCAACCGCAACTTTGCGTTCGGCAGCATGTTCTCCTTCGTGCTCGGCATCGGGCTCTATGGACTGACCTATTTGTTTCCGGTCTATCTCGAGGAAATCCGCGGCTACAACGCCCTCATGGTGGGCGAGACCATGTTCGTGTCGGGCGCAGCCATGTTTTTGACCGCGCCGGTGGTCGGCAAGCTGGTGACGAAGTTCGATCCGCGCCTCATCTTGACGATCGGGTTCTTCATCTTCGCGGCCGGCTCCTGGCAGATGACCTCTGTGACCAAGGATTGGGATTTCGCCCAGCTGCTGTGGCCGCAAATCTTCCGCGGCGTCGGCATGATGATGGCGATCGTGCCGATCACCAATCTGGCGCTTGGCACGCTCGCCCCGGAGCGGCTCAAGAACGCCTCCGGCCTGTTCAACCTGGCGCGCAATCTCGGCGGCGCCGTCGGCCTCGCAGCCCTCAACACCGTGCTCAACCATCGCATCGACCTGCATCTCGCCCGCCTGCACGAGGCGGTCGGCTGGGCTCGCCAACCCGCGCAGGAGATGCTCGCCAAGCTGACGGCGCGGTTCCAGGACTTCGGCACCGACGCCCAGACCATGGCGCTGCGGCAGCTGATGGCGCTCACCCGCCAGCAGGGCACCGTGATGGCGTTTGCCGATGTGTTCCTGATGTTCACGGTCCTGTTCGTGGTGTTCGGTGCGCTGGCGGTGGTGCTGCGGCGGCCCGCCGTGGTCCCGGCAGCCGCCGGGGGCCACTAGAAAGCACAGCATTTTCAAATGGTTAAAAAATATTGCCCAAAAGATTAACCATAGATGAACCGAATCCCGCCTGGTCGCGACCAATGGTCAAACGCCGCGCAGGGGTAGGCGGCTTTCCGACAGGGGATACGCAAATGGCCAAGATTCTCAGCCCGTATCGCACCGGCATCTTCGCGGCCCTGACGCTCGCGATTTGCGGCGTCACTTT
The DNA here is from genome assembly GCA_036498625.1 of Xanthobacteraceae bacterium. GTDB lineage: Bacteria > Pseudomonadota > Alphaproteobacteria > Rhizobiales > Xanthobacteraceae > VAZQ01. The sequence goes on from DASYFD010000334.1 coordinate 9,517, forward strand.
GGTTTCGCCCGCGCAGGCGGCCGCGAACCAGTGCACCGGCACGCTGGCGCAGTACGGTGCCACCATCAAGCAGCTCGAGACCTTCTCCGCCAAGGCGCAGGTGCTCGCCGACCAGAACCCGCTCTACATCAGCGACGTCGAATATTACGCCTCGGCGCTTGCCCAGGCACAACGTTGCGCCAAGGATTTGAGCACGGTGGCGACCGTTTCGCGCTGAACGCACACCCGAAATGTTGTTGTAGGGGCGGCCCTTGTGGCCGCCCTTTTCATTGCGCCGATAGGCGTCCACGAGGGGCGCGCCTACAAATCCGGTTCCCCATAGCCGCCCGCCGTCGGCGTCTGGATGGTGATCGCCTCGCCGGCTTCGAGCGTCGTGTCGTCACAGGCCCGCAGCTGCTCCCGTCGTCCATTCTGGCGGCGCACCCAATTCTCGCCGACTTGGCCCGCTTCGCCGCCTGCCAGCCCGAACGGGCGCACCCGCCGGTGGCCCGACAGGATCGTGCATTCCATCGGCTCCAGAAACCTGATGGTGCGGCTGATGCCGTCGCCCGCGCTCCAGCGGCCGCGGCCGCCGGAGCCGGCGCGAATGTGGAAATCCTCCAGCACCACCGGATAACGGAACTCGAGCACCTCCGGGTCGGTGAGCCGCGTATTGGTCATGTGGGTCTGCACCGCATCGGTGCCGGGAAAGCCGGGGCCGGCCGGGGAGCCTGAGCAGATGGTTTCGTAATACTGATATTTCTCATTGCCGAAGTTGAGATTGTTCATGGTGCCCTGCGCGGCCGCCATGGCGCCGAGCGCGCCGAACAGGCAGTTGGTCACCGCCTGCGACGTCTCCACATTGCCGGCCACCACGGCGGCCGGGTACTGCGGCGACAGCATCGAGCGCGGCGGAATGACGATCCTGATCGGCTTGAGGCAGCCGGCATTCATCGGAATGTCGTCGTCGACCATGACGCGGAACACGTAGAGCACGGCGGCGCGCGTCACCGGCTCGGGCGCATTGAAGTTGCTCGGCTGCTGCGGCGACGTGCCGGTGAAATCGACGGTCGCCTCACGCCTCTGCCTGTCGACGCTGATCTTGACCTTGATCCAGGTGCCCTGGTCCAGCTCATAGGCGAATGCGCAATCGTGCAGCCGGTCGATGACCCGGCGCACGCTTTCTTCCGCGTTGTCCTGCACGTGCCCCATATAGGCCGCGACCACCGGCAGGGTGAACTGCGCCACCATCCGGCGCAGCTCGTGGGCGCCCTTCTGGTTGGCGGCGATCTGCGCCTTGAGATCGTTGATGTTCTGGCGCGGGTTGCGCGCCGGATATCTGGCGCCGGTGAGGAGAGCGTAAAGCTCGGCCTCGCAGTACCGGCCGCGGTCGACCAGCTTGAGCTTGTCGATATAGACGCCTTCCTCAACGATCGTGGTCGCATTGGGAGACATGGAGCCGGGCGAGATGCCGCCGATGTCGGCGTGGTGGCCGCGGCTCGCCACCCAGAACAGGATCTGCTCCCCGGCGTCGTCGAACACCGGCGTGCATACGGTGATGTCGGGCAGGTGGGTGCCGCCGTTGTAGGGTGCGTTGATGGCGAACACGTCGCCGGGCGCAATGGCGCCGGCATTCTCGCGAATGACGGTCTCCACCGCCCGGTCCATGGAGCCGAGATGCACGGGCATGTGCGGCGCATTCGCGACCAGGGCTCCGCTGCCGTCGAACACTGCGCAGGAGAAGTCGAGCCGCTCCTTGATGTTGACCGAATAGGCGGTGTTCTGCAGCGACACGCCCA